>NZ_JAMFSB010000206.1 GCF_026225065.1 Paraburkholderia sp.
AGCGTGATGAGCACGCTGTGGCCCGAAGGTGCAAGCCTCATGATTTACGTTGCGATGGCTGCTGTTCTGCTGTTGCGCCCGAACGGACTGCTCGGGAGAGCGACATGATCGACACGTCGAAGACGCTCGCTGCTGTGGACGCATCGACACTCGGCGCGAAGCGCACCTTCAAACAGGCATTGCATCACTATCGCTTCATTCTCCTAGCGCTACTTGTGGTTTGCGTGTTGCCGCTCACCTTGCGCTCGGGCTCGCTCGCCACTGAGGTGCTGGTGTATGCGCTCGCCGCGCTCGGCTGCAACCTGTTGCTCGGTTTTACCGGATTACTTTCGTTCGGCCAGGGGATTTTCTTCGGACTGGGCAGCTATACCGCGGGCATCGTGCTAACGAAGCTCGACGGCACGCCCGTCACGCTGGCGTTGCTGGCCTCGATCATCGTCGGCGCAGCGGCGTCCGCCCTGGTTGGCTGGTTCTCGATTCGTCAGCGTGGCACCTACTTCGTTATGCTAACACTCGCATTCGGGCAGATGTTCTATTTTCTGGCCTACACGACGCCCAATCTGACCGGTGGGGACGATGGCCTGCTCAGTATCCCTCGCCCGGCACTCTCGCTGTTCGGCAAAACGATCGTGCCGCTCACGACACCGTGGCAATACTACGGCTTCGTTGCCGTGCTATTTCTGCTCGCGTTCTGGCTGCTCATGCGCGTGTCGCATTCCGTCTTCGGGCGCACGCTGCTGGCGATCCGCGACAACGAAGCGCGCGCCGCCGCGGTGGGTTACGACGTCAAACGCTTCAAGCTGATGGCGTTTGTGATCTCCGGTGCAGTCACAGGTCTCGCCGGCGCGCTGCACGCGCTGATGACCGGCATCGCGCCGTTGTCGAATATCGACTACCACACGAGCGAGATGATCCTCGTGATGACGGTGATCGGCGGCACCGGCAATCTGTTTGCATCGGTGCTCGGTGCGGCGTTTTATGTGCTGTTCGCCGACTGGCTCTCTACCTTGTGGCCGCGCTGGCTGTTGCTGCTCGGGCTGCTGCTTATCGCTGTGAGTCTGTTCATGCAACGCGGACTGTGGGGTCTCGGCGAGCGCATCTGGCAAGCGGTGCGGCGTGATACGCCCATCTCTGACTCAGGCGAGGAGCACGCATGAGCGAAGCCATCCTGCAGGCAAACGGTATCGTGAAGCGCTACGGCAAGTTCACGGCGCTTTCCGAGATCGATCTGCGTATCCTGCCACGCACGGTGCATTCGGTGATCGGCCCAAACGGTGCGGGCAAGACGACACTGTTTCATGTTCTCACCGGCACGTTACCGATCACCGCCGGCAAAATCATGTTCGACGGCCACGATGTGACGCATAAGCCCGATCACAAGCGCGTGCGCCGCGGCGTCGCGCGTTCGTTTCAGGTCACGAGCCTGTTCGCCAATCTGAGCGTGCGTGAAAACCTGCGCCTCGCGGCGCAAGGTGTCGACGCAAAACGCGCGCTGAATGCGTGGAAGCCGCCGCGCGGCACGCTCGCGCATGCCGATGTAGTGGACAGCGTGCTGGAGCGCCTTGCATTGCAGCGTTTTTCCGGCACCGCTGCGGGCGCCCTATCGCACGGTCAGCAACGGCGTCTCGAAGTCGGCATGGCGCTCGCCGCGCGGCCTAAAGCAATCTTTCTCGACGAACCGACGTCGGGTATGGGCATCGACGATCTCGCCGATATGAAACAACTAATCCGCAGCCTGCGCGACGACTACACCGTGGTACTGATCGAGCACAACATGGGCATCGTGATGGACATCTCGGACACCATCACCGTGATGCAGCAGGGTCGCGTCCTGGTAGAAGGCCGCCCCGACGACATTCGCGGCGATGAGCGGGTCAGAAGCGCTTACCTTGGCAACATGATCACGGGAGGCCGCGCATGATCCTCGACGTCCAGCAGATTCACGGCTTCTACGGCAAAAGTCATATCCTGCAAGGGGTCACGCTACGCGTCGGCGAAGGCGAGACCATCTCGCTGCTGGGCCGCAATGGCGCCGGCAAGTCGACGACGCTCAAGAGTATCGCCGGGGTCGTGACGCCGCAGCGCGGCACAGTGACCTTTAAGGGCGAACCGATCCACAAGCTCGCACCGCATAAGATCGCCTCACGCGGTGTGTGCTTTGTGCCTGAGCATCGCGGCATTTTCCGGCTGCTTTCGGTCGAAGAAAATCTGCGGCTCGGCGCTCGCAAAGACTCGCCGTGGCAGCTCGACGATATCTACCGTATTTTTCCGCGCCTCAAAGAGCGGCGCACGAATGGCGGCGCTCAATTGTCCGGCGGCGAGCAGCAGATGCTCGCCATTGGCCGCGCGTTGCTGAACCATCCGCGTTTGTTGATGCTCGACGAGCCAGTAGAGGGACTCGCGCCCGTGATCGTCGAAGAAATCGTTGCGCAGTTAAAGCTGATCAAGCAAGCGGGTGTCGCAATCCTGCTGGTCGAGCAGAACCTCGAGGTATGTTCGCAACTCGCTGACCGGCATTACATCATCGAGCAGGGCGTGATCGTGTATGAAGGCGATAACGCCGCGTTTATCGCCGACGAGTCGATCAAGGACCGCTATCTGGGCGTGGGCGTCGTTTAACCGCAGTATCGTTTAACCGCCGCGTCATTTATCGCAAGAAATCGCAAGAGCAAAGGCAAGCGCATGAAACTCCTCATCGCCAGGATGAATCACGAAACCAATACGTTCTCTCCCGTCGCGACACCGCTCGAGGCATTCGGGCGCAGCGGCCCGAACTGGGGCGAAGACGCATTGCGCGAAAACAAAGGCATGCAGACCGCGATGGCTGCGTTTATCGATGCAGCCGAGCGTGAGCACGCGCAGTATGTGACGCCGGTTTCGGCTTCGGCCAACCCAAGCGGCCCGGTCGCGGCTGCTGCCTACGATGCGATCTGCAATGCGATTGTCGAGGCCGCGCACGGTTGCAACGCCGTGTTGCTGGATTTGCACGGCGCGATGGTCGCGGAGAACTCGGCCGATGGCGAAGGCGATCTGCTCGCCAGCGTACGTGCCGCGCTGCCGGATGCGCCCATCGGCGTAGCGCTCGATCTGCACGGCAACGTCACGCAAAAGATGATCGACAACGCCGACGTCATCGTCAGCTTCAAGACTTATCCGCACGTCGACATGTACGAGACCGGCGCGCACGCCGCGCGTTTGCTGTTCGATCTTATCCATCAGCGAGCGCGGCCGGTGATCGCGTGGCGCCAGCCGCCGCTGCTCACGCACACGCTGCGCAGCGCGACGGCCGAAGGCGCGATGAAACGTGCGGTCGATGCCGCGCGGGCCGCCGAGGCGGACGGGATGCTGGCGGTATCGGTGCTGTCGGGGTTTTCGCTGGCGGATATTGCAGCGCCTTGTATTAGCGTTGTGGTGGTGGGCGATGGCGATCACGCCGCTGCGGATCGGGTCGCACAACGAATCGCGCAACAGATCTGGAATGACAGGGAAGACTTCTTTTATCGCAGCGCTCCGCTCGCAGACTCGGTCGCGCAGGCGGCCGCTCTCGCTAAGGCTGCGGACAAGCCCGTGCTATTGCTCGATCACGGCGATAACTGCATGTCAGGCGGCACGTGCGACACGATGGATCTGCTTGCAGAGGTGCTCAAACAGGGACTCGAAGGTGTCGTGAGCGGACCGCTTTGCGATCCGGAGGCGGTGGCGTTATTGCATAAGGCCGGGGTGGGAGCCACTGTAACGCTTCCAGTCGGCAACAAACTCGCCAGCGAGGCCGTTAAGCCGCAGGCGCCCCTCACGTTGACCGGCGTGGTACGCGGACTCACCGATGGCGAGTACACCATTAGCGGTCCTACTTACACAGGACAGCGCGCCTTCATGGGACGCGCCGCCGTGCTCGATATCGGCACGGCAACGCTCGTCCTGACCGAGCGCACGCATGAGCCGTGGGATCTGGGCGTCTTCGAAAGCGTCGGCATCGATCCACGCCGCGCGCGTTTTCTGTTGCTTAAATCGCGGATGTATTGCCGGCCGGTGTTTGTGCCAATAGCAGCAGCACTAGTGGAATGCGATAGCCGTGGGGTAACGAGTTCGGACTACGGCCTGTTCGACTTCGAGCGCGTGAAGCGGCCGGTTTATCCCCTTGATGCAGATACAACATGGGAAAACATCCCATCGTAAGCGTCTGCCAAAGCAATCATCCCAGACTCGACAACCGCCCCTTCAAAAACTCGATAAACAACCTCACCCTCGCCGGCAACAATCGCGTCTCCGTGATCGCGTGCACCTGCACGGGCGAAAGACGCCAATCGGGAAGCACGCGTATGAGCCGCCCCAACGCCAGATCATCGCGTGCGAGCTCGGGGTCCAGCGCCGCGACTCCGACACCTTGGGTCGCCAGTTCGCGGCTCAAGCCAACACTATTCATCGCGAAGCGGGTCGCAGTGACGACTTCGACCTTTTCGTCGCCGCGATAATACGTTCTCGACACGTCACCCTGCCTCGGCGCCGCCTGCGTCACGCATAACACGTGATGGCGGAGATCGTCGGGGTGGCTCAGCGGCGGCGCATTCTTCAGATAGCCCGGTGACGCATACAGGTAGCGCGGCAGCAGCGCAATCTGGCGCGCTACCAGCATCGACGGCGCCGTGGGCGCCGGTCCGATGCGGATCGCGAGATCAAAGGGCTCCGCCTGCAGATCGATCCGGCGCGGCGTCAGGTCGAATTCAAAAGCGATCAGCGGGTACGCCTTGGCGAAATCGGCAAGGATCGGCGCCAGATGGCCGGTGGCGAGATCCGCGGGCATCGAGACCCGCAGTGTGCCGGTCGGGCGTTCAGCCACGTCCAGCAGCGATTCATGCGCAATGCGCGCTTCCTCGACGATGCTTTGGCAGCGCCTGAAATAGACCTCCCCCGCCTCGGTCAACTCCACTTTTCGGGTAGACCGGTGCAGCAGGCGCAAGCCAATCGTCTTTTCCAGTTCCGCAATATGCCGCGAGACCGTCGAGTTCGGCATATCCAGCGCCTCCGCCGCGCGGCGGAAACTCCGCGTACGCGCCACTTCGACAAACAGGCGCATGTAGCTCAACAATTCCATAGCGATTGCTCCACTGGTGGATCACTGTATTCTATTTTAGACCTTTATCTCTCCAATGGATCAGTTCATTCTGTCCTTACTCCTTCACCAACACCAAGGAATCGACATGAACTCGCTCTACAAAAGCATCCGTATCGGCCGCCATACCCTGCGCAACCGCTTCGTCATGGCGCCCATGACCCGTTCACGTGCCGACGATGCGTCGGGCGTGCCCTCCCCGCTCGCCGAGCAGTACTACGCCCAGCGCGCCAATGCCGGCCTGATTTTGACGGAAGGCACTTTCCCGTCGCCGATGGGCAAGGGTTATGTGCGTACACCGGGCATCCACTCGGCTGCGCAGATCGAAGCATGGAAGCGCATTACCGCTGCAGTCCACGCGAAAGGCGGCCTGATCTTCCTGCAACTGATGCATACCGGACGCATCTCGCATCCGAGCCTGCTGCCGGACAATGCCACGCCCGTCGCGCCTTCCGCGATTGCCGCGGAAGGCAAGGTCTTCACCGCCACCGGGCCGCAGGACTTCGTAGTGCCGCGCGCGCTGGAAACCGAAGAAATCCCGCGCATCGTCGAGGACTATCGGCTCGCTACCCGTCACGCGCTGGAAGCCGGTTTCGACGGCGTCGAGTTGCATGCTGCCTCCGGGTATCTGCCGGAACAGTTTTTGTCCTCGGGGACCAATCAGCGGACCGATCAATACGGCGGCTCGCTGGAAAACCGCGCGCGCTTCGTGCTCGACGTGCTGACCGCCTTGGTCGAAGAGGCCGGCAGCGATCGCGTCGGCATCAAGATCGCGCCGGAGATGGGATTTAACAGCGTGAGCGACGCCGCGCCGCAGGAAACCTATCAGTACCTCGTTCAGCGGATCGGACAACTCAAACTGGCCTACCTGCACCTCGCCAAAACGAAGAGCCCGTTCGACTACCGCGCACTCCTGCGGCCGCTGTTCGACGGCGCGCTGCTGCACGGCGGAGGCCTGAACAAGGCAAGCGCTCAAACGCTGATCGATGAGGGCGGTGCCGATGCCGCCGTATTCGGCAGCCTGTATCTCGCCAACCCGGACTTGCCACAACGCTTCCTCGCCGATGCGCCGCTTAACACGCCCGACCGCGACACGTTCTACTCGGCCGGCCCGCAAGGCTACATCGACTATCCCTTTCTGGAGAATGCACAATGAACCGAGCTCTTCGTATCCATGCTTATGGCGGCGCCGACGCCATCTCTATCGATCCCAGCGACTTGCCGACGGCAGTAGCCCATGCCGCTAACGCAATCGAGCGTAACAAGACGGGGCATGGCCGCGGCGAAACTGTCGTCAAGTTCCAATAATTGAGGCTGTCATAAGCCCGAATGCGCGACGTCCATACACCGACTTCAATTCGTTATGCGAAGTAAGTGTATGGAGTTTTTGCGCCCCGGCTCGCACATGCAGAAAACGTGTCGTAAAAATTTAATGTTGCGTCGCAGCATTTATACGCCTATGCTGGGTTGAGCGGAGCTTGGGGCTTACTAGATGCCCATCAGGCCCCCTAACTGCGGAGGCATAAATGACATATCCGCACTCGCCTGATTTGACGCTTCATGTGTTTGAACAGGATGGTGGCTGGCATTGGGCACTGACGACCGAAAGGCTGCACGGGACGGGGAAAAAGGTAGTCGCATATAGCGAGGACCTGTTTTCCTCGGAGGCACAGGCACGTGCGGACGGCGAACGGGTAGCGAACAGCTGGCAGCACGACGGAGAGCAGCGTCGGTCCGAACTGGCATAAACATGCGCCTCGGTCAGCGGCACGGGGCATCGACCCGCGACGCCATCGTATGCAATATCTCGTGGACGTGATGCATGTGATTCGCGGTCTCGCTTTGGAGATACGCAATGGCCTGTTTGACCCGCCTGGCGTCACCTAACTGAAAGGCATACTCGCGAAGCAGTGTTTCGCTCGTCACCTGGTCGTTCAACGTCCCAAGTTCGTCTTGCACCACTGTGAGACGGTCAATCACCGCCTGATGACCACCCTGCAGAACCGGCGCGAAAAACTGCAGCAAATAGCGAAGTTTTTTCCCCGCTATCCGCACCTCGTGTAGCGCCGCGTAGTCTGTGCCATCCGCCGATATCGCTCGTTTGACGCGCGTCTTCAAGGCTTCTTCGGCTACTTGCACACGTTCTTCCGCGAAGCTTGCAATAGGGCGAGCGGCGCATTGCGCATCAAGATGCAAGCGTGCGTCTGCAAGGGCCTGCTCCAGGATTCGCTCCACACCCGCATTGCCGATTGACCGCAGACTAAACGACAGCGCCTCGGCCCGATGCTCATCGATCGCGGTAATCAACAAGGGAAACGAATGTTTCCCCGATGCATCCACTGCGGCGATCAGTTCGCGCAAGACATCCCAGTCTCGCGTACGGCCGGCGGCATCGGCGAGTGACTTGAACTCGCGGCGCTGCAGCTTCGCCTCTTTTCTGTCGAGCAAGGGGTCGTATGCCCACCAGAGCGTACGCAAACGGCGCAGCGCTACCCGGAGCTTGTGTAGGTCCTCGGGACCCGCGCTGGAATTGAGCTTGCGAACCCGGAACACTGCTTCGCCGGAAATCGCTGTAGCAAGCAGCACGAAAGCATCGGCAACCGTCGTTGCAGCGGAAACCGAACCGGCGCTGACAGGGCCGACTGCTGCAGACGAAGCGTAGGTATCTGCGGTTTCAGCTACCAGGGTACGGGAACTCATGGTTCGATACGCCTTTTGTAACGCGTTACCTCTTCAATCCTACAACGCGGGAACGCGAGCGCCAATGAGAACAAAAGTCTCGTCTTCCCGCGGCATGCTCGCTGCGTCTCGTCAGCACTATATCTGCGCTGAATTCGCGCCATGTTTTTTTCCGCGTGACATCAAAATGTAATGAAATGGTGAGGCGTTTTTGCCTCGCAAAACATCAGAGATATTTCTTCGAACCTGCTTGGGGCATCCATGTCGAAGCCTCGGAACGCGTGCATGCTGAAACACGTATTGCACGCGAGCACCGCAAACGACATCAACGAAGGAGTGTCCATGGCTAACCAGCTTGCCGCGATTCAGCACATTGTCGTTCTGATGCTGGAGAACCGTTCTTTCGATCACATGCTCGGCTTCCTCTACACAGACCAGCAGAATAAATCGCCGTCCGGCCA
>NZ_JAMFSB010000207.1 GCF_026225065.1 Paraburkholderia sp.
ACGGTCCATTGTTCGAGACTCATGTCGTGACCGCGCTTGGCGCGAAGCCCGAGAAACAGCGCGAACGCCGTGAAGAGGGCAATGATAACGAGAGCGCTGCTCATGATCGGGCCTCTTCGGTATCGACGGCGGTCTGACGGTTGGTGGGATCGAACCGGTAGACGATCGCCATGATGACCGAGATCAGGATCACCCATAGGACGATCCAGGCGAGCACGAACGGCATGCCCAGCACGAGTGGCTCGACACGGTTGACGAACGGCACGCCGAGCAGAATGCCGATAAACGGCAGCGCGGCGAGAATGCGAAGGAACATGGGGAGCAACTCCTCGAACGGGTAGGTGCGTCTGGGGAAGCCAGTCTTCCGTCCCGACTTTATATGCCAGATGGCTCTGGTCCGTAAAGGTCGTCAAAAAGATGTAGGCAATTTGAAGGCTTTGGGAGTAGGGCAGTCGTAACGGGAGCGGCCGGGATATGATTAGGCGTACGACCATAGGGTGGCCATGGGTGTCTACGGCAATCGGGTTTGCCCGCATGGTCTGGCCGCGCAGCACCAGAACAACGATCTGGGTGGGGAAGCAGGTCCCGCCCAGCCAGACACAATCCGATGGCTCATCGCGTCCCCGCTGGGGCCCATCAGCCGTCGCTCGATGCGGATCGCCAACATGGTGGAAAGTCTGATCTCGGACATTATGTTTGGGTTTATCGGATTGATCAGCATCATCAATCCATTCGGTATTGCCTTCGTCTTCCTTGACCGGACTGCATCGCTGACCACTGAAGAGCGCACCGCGCTCGCACGCAAGATCGCCATTAACGTGATGTGCGTGCTGCTCGTCGCATTCTTCCTCGGCACGCCTGTTCTGCATTTTTTCGGCATTTCCATGGAGGCGCTGCGCATCGGCGGCGGACTGGCCGTGGCGGTCGCCGGCTGGAACATGCTCAATGCGCCCGATACGCCACCGGCGGAACCGGCCGTCAAGCGTGTCGATGCGGAGAACGCCACCTCCCGAGCTTTCTTCCCGCTGACGGTGCCGTTGACCACCGGGCCCGGTTCGTTGGCCACGGCGATCGCGCTGAATGCGAACCGAACCCACAAGCTGTCCGAGTTCGTGCTGTCGAGCATCGCCTCGGTTGTGATCTCGATCATCGTGGCGGTGGTGGTCTACATCACGTATAGCCGTGCCGTCATTTTTGCCCGCTATCTTGGCGTCGAAGGCACCAAGGTGGCGATGCGGGTGTCGTCGTTTCTGCTGCTGTGCATCGGCGTGCAGATCATATTGACGGGGTTTTCGGAGTTTCTGATTCCTATTGCGCAGTTGCCACCTAAGTAGTCATTGGAGGTCCCTCATGTGTCGCTGGCTGGCCTACACCGGCAATCCCGTCCAACTCGAGACGGTTCTGTTCCGCGCCAAACATTCGTTGATCGATCAAAGCCTGCATTCGCGCCTCGGCAAAACCACCACCAACGGCGACGGCTTCGGCATTGGCTGGTACGGGCGTCCCACCGACATCCCGTTTCGCTACCGCTGCATGCAGCCCGCGTGGAGCGACCGGAACCTGCGCGAAGCTGCCCGCGCGATTCACTCGCCGCTCTTCGTCGCGCATATTCGCGCGGCCACCGATACCCCCGCTCAGGAAACCAACTGCCATCCGTTTCGCCACGGACGCTGGCTATTCATGCATAACGGCCTCGTGCGCAATTACCCGGCGGTGCGACGCGAACTGATGCTGGCGATCAAGCCTGACCTGTTCCCGTCGATTGAGGGTTCGACCGATTCCGAAGTGTTGTTCTATCTTGCGCTGACCTTCGGCCTGGAGTTGACGCCGGTCACCGCACTGGAGCGGATGGTCGCTTTTGTCGAAGCCACGGGCCACAAGAACGGCGTCGAACAGCCGCTGAACATGACAGTCTGCGCGACCGATGGCGAGCAGATCATCGCCGTGCGTTATTCGAGCGAGCGCGACTCGCGCACGTTGTTTCACAGCACGTCGTTCCACCACCTGCATGAGTTGTATCCGCACGATGCGCGTATCACCGCGGCCGGCGACGATGCATTCCTCGTGTTGTCCGAGCCGCTGGTGGATCTGCCCGGCTGGTGGGAGGAGATTCCGGAGCGTACAGCGTTGGTAGCGCGCGGTGGCCAGATCGAACAGTACGACTTCAACCCGCACCTGGGATGACCTGGGCCAACCCGGGCGGCGCCGGGTAACCCTTGGGGCGCAGCACCGGTTCAGCTTTAAAACGCGGCGCCAGAGATTCAATGCTGTACTGCTGAGCCGTGCGAAGTTTCCCCCACGTCGAACGCCGCCACGGCCGCTTGCAGCTGCCGCGACTGATCCTCGAAAGACAGTGCAGCCGCAGCCGCCTGCTCGACGAGCGCGGCATTCTGTTGAGTCACGTTGTCCATCTGCGTGACGGCCACGTTGATCTGCTCGATTCCCTCGCTCTGTTGCGCCACCGCCAAAGCGATCTCCTGCACGATACTGGTCACACGCGCCATCGCGTCTTGCGCTTCCTGAATCGTCGCACCTGTCCTTTCGACCAGCTCGGCGCCCGCGCCGACCTTGCTCACGGCGTTCTGGATCAGCCCGCGAATTTCCTTGGCAGCACTCGCGCTGCGCTGCGCCAGATTGCGCACTTCACTCGCCACCACCGCGAAGCCACGGCCTTCCTCACCGGCCCGCGCGGCTTCGACGGCGGCGTTCAACGCGAGGATATTGGTCTGAAAGGCGATGCCTTCGATCACTGCAATGATGTCGACCATCTTCTGCGATTCGTTGGAGATGTCGCGCATGGTGGCGACCACTTCGATCACCATCGCGCCACCGCGGTCGGTGACCTGCGCGGCGTTGGTCGCGAGCTGGCTCGCGCTGCGGGCATTCTCCGCGGTCTGATGCACCATCGAGGTCATTTCTTCGAGGCTCGACGCGGTTTGCTGCAGCGCGGCCGCCTGGCTCTCGGTGCGTGCCGAGAGGTCCGCATTGCCGCTGGCAATCTGGCGAGCGGTGACGGCCACGTTGTCGGCCACGCCGCGAATCTCGCCGACAGTGTGTTTGAGCGCATCGCGCATGCGCCGGATGGTCAGCATCAGGCTATCGGTATCGTTCCTGCGCGTGCGGATGCCGATGGCGAGGTTGCCCGAGGCTATCGCTTCTGTAACGTCGGCGGCGTAGTGTGGATCGCCGCCGATCGTGCGTTCGATGCTGCGGTTGATGAGCGCGACCAGCAACGCCAGCAGCACGGCCAGCACGAGGAACACGCCGCCCGCTGCATACAGGGAGTTATGGAACGCCGCGGCGATATCGTCGGTGTAGGCGCCGGTGGCGATGATCCAGTCCCAAGGGGCATAACGTACGACGTAGCCGAGCTTGTCGACCGCCTTGGCCGGCGTGACATGCGGCCGGGGAAACACGTAGTCGACGAAGCCGCCTTGCGGCGCCTGCGCGGTCGAGGCGAAAGCGACGTAGTGGTGGCGGCCGTCGGCGTCGGCGACGTCGCCCAGATCCTTGCCGTTCATCGCCGGTTTCATCGGATGCATCACCATCTGCGGCCGCGAATTGATGACGAGGAAGTAGCCGTCCTCGCCATAGCGGATGTCACGCAGCCGGGCGAGCGCCTGCTTGCGAGCCTGATCCTCGGTAAGAGTGCCGGCCTTCGCAAGTGCAGCGTACTCCTCGACAATCGACAGGCCGATATGCGCAACATTGACCAGATCGTTCTTGCGCTCTTCGATTCGTGTCTGGTAGGACAGCCAGGCAGCGGAGATCGATACCAGCAGCAGGGCGGTCAGGCTGACGAGAAGCGGCAGCCAGAGTTTCTGCTTGAATCCGAGCTTGCGCATGCACACTCCGTGAGGTGCTTGTTATGTAGGTCAGTCCGTGGGGCGGCGCGGCCCGGCGGCCCTCATCGGATTATCGGCATGCGCTGCCCGCAATTGTCTAGAGTCAAACCCTTGGTGGGTCGACACGTGACGCATAGGTATGCCCGAGCGCCGCTGCCGGCGCGGAATGGCGAATAATGTGGCTTTGAACCGCTTGCCGGGAATCGACCATGCCGCCCCTCATTGAAGCTTTTTTCGATCACGCCACCTCGACCGTGACCTATGTGGTCCACGCGGGCGACAGCTCCGCCTGCGCGGTGATTGATCCGGTACTCGATTACGACCCGAAAGCCGGGCGCACGTCGACCGAGTCGGCGGAGCGGGTGGTCGCGTTCGTGCGCGAGCACAGTTTGCAGGTGGCGTGGCTGCTCGAGACGCACGCGCACGCCGATCACCTGTCGGCGGCGCCTTACCTGAAGGAAGCGCTGGGCGGCCGCATCGCGATCGGCGAAAACATCCGCGCGGTGCAAGGGGTCTTCAAGAGCGTCTTCAATCTCGGTGCAGAGCTCCACGCTGACGGCAGACAGTTCGACCATCTGTTCGCGGCGAACGAAACGTTCAGCATCGGCGCGTTGCAGGCGCGGGCGCTGCATGTGCCGGGCCATACGCCAGCAGACATGGCGTACCAGATCGGCGATGCGGTGTTTGTCGGCGACACGCTGTTCATGCCGGATGTCGGGTCGGCGCGTTGCGACTTTCCGGGCGGCGACGCGCGGATGCTATACCGCTCCGTGCAGAAGCTGCTCGCGCTGCCGGCGCAGACGCGGCTCTTCATGTGCCACGATTACCCGCCCTCGACGCGCGAGCCGCAATGGCAAACCACGGTGGCCGAGCAGCGGCGCAGCAACATCCACTTGCGCGACGGTGTCACGGAGGACGAGTTCGTTGCAATGCGCACGGCGCGCGACCGCACGCTCGAGATGCCAACACTGATCCTTCCCGCCATTCAGGTGAACATCCGGGCCGGAGCGTTGCCTGAGGCGGAGGCAAACGGCGTGCGCTATCTGAGGATTCCGTTGAATGCGCTTTGAATCTGCGCGTTTGAATCTGCTTTGAATTGTCCCTACCGCTTCAGCAACATCGCGCTCAACACGGAAAATACCGTCGATGGCAGTTCTGAGAGCCGGCTCACCACCACGTTGTGGGGATAAAACGCTTCCACCGCATCGGTCAGCACGCCGATCCCCACCAGCTCGATACCGGTCTTCTGGATCGCCGCCACGCGTTGCCGCAGATCGCTGCGCAACACCAGCGGATCGCCGTCGCCCGTGGCCGGATAGCCATCGGAGAACACCATCAGGATGCGGCGCTCGGCGGCATGATCGGCGAGCCGCGTCGCTGCCCACGCAAGCGCTTCGCCATCCGGGTTCTCATGGCCACAGTCGATGCCGGTGAGGCCGCTCAGATCGGCTGTGCCGAAACGTTTATAGATCTGCAGATCGAGCCGCTCGACGAGCCGGTTATAGCGGTGCAAATCCGCGCCCGCGGCCTTCTGCCGCGCGTACAGCTGCTTCATCTGCGGGGATTCGATGGAGCTGTAGCCGAGCACCTCGCAATCGAAGCCCAACTGGGTCAGCGCATCGCCTAGCGCGGCCGCGCACAACTGGGCCAGTTCGATCTTGCGGCCGGCCATCGAACCGCTGCGATCGATCAGCAGGGTGACGGCCACGTCGCGTCCTTTGGTGGCGCGTTTCACCTTGAACGGCGTGCGATAGCCCGGCGACGTGGCGAGCTTCGCCAGCGACGGCCGGTCGATCTCGCCGCGCTCCTGCTCGCGCCGCCAGCGCGTTCGCTCGTCGGCGCTGAGTGCGCGTTCGAGTTTTTCCTTGAGTTGCGCGGTTTCGGCCCGAGCACGCATACGGAGTTTGCGCCAGGCGGCCAGGTCACCGCGACCCGTCTGGTCGTTGACCACGTCGAATTCGGTGGCAAGCGGGATCGACATCACCATCCGGGCAGATGCGCGCAGCGGTTGTACCGTGCTGTCCGCACGCGCGGCGGACGGTTGCACATCGGCCAGCGCGTGCCCCATACCAGCGCCGTTCAAGGCCTCGGCGCCACCGCCCGGGTCCAGCGGCGCAGCCGCCGCGTTCTCTTCGCCGGCGCGCGTACCGTCGCTTTCGAACGGCTCGAACGAAGCGCGCAGCGGATCGGTATCGATGTCCTCGGCGGTACCGCCCGTGAACATCATGTTATTGACGTCGCCCGCAGATAGCGCCCGGACCCGCGCCAGAATCTCCTGCGCGGCGGCGATGCTGTCGGCGGTTGACCGGCTGCGACTCGCCCGTTCGAGCAGATCCTGCGCGGCCACTAGCGCGGCAGAAAGCGACTGGCTGTTTTCCGCGCCGCTGCTAGCTTCGCCCCATAGCATGCGCTCGACGCGCCAGATGAAGCGCTCGCGCCAGCGCAGACGATTCCAGCCTTGCTGCATGCGGGCCGCAGCATGTGCACGCAGCTTGCCGATAAACCAGCGCGCACCGGGATACTCGTCGAGCAACTGGGCACACACGCGCCGGTCTTCGATCACCTGCGCGAGGTTCGCCTCGACACCGCGCGGCAGCGCTTCGAGTTGCGGGAGGGCCGAATGTTTTGCACGGGCCACCAGCAGGTCGAGATAGCCGACCAGCACATCGGTCGATAGGGTATCGCCGACCTCGTAGTCGGGAATGACGATCCGTCCGCGCTCAACCCGCGGTCCATCCGGACTGAATACCACGCTCACGCCGTATTGTCCCGTGAGGACGCGCGCTATCTTGCTGAGCGCGGATTCGAACTCGAAACCTTTGGCGTCGCGCGCCGCGTGCATCGCGCTCACTCCGCGGGAGCGATGTGGTGACGAATGATGCCGCGGATCAGCGTGGCGTCTTCCGGGCTGACCTTGGCGTAGATAGCAGGGCCGGCTGCGCGCTCAGGGTCGCCGGTGCGCAACATCAGTTCGGCCCAGTCGAGCAGCCGCCGGGTGGAGAAAGCGCTCGCGAGATCCTCGCGTGCAAAAGCAGTACGGCAATCGGCGGCGATCGCCGCGAGCGTAGCGGCGACGGTAGGCGTCATATGTGGAGCGAGAGTGCGCATCAACACGTCGGCCTCTTCGGCTGGCGAGAGATAGTCGAGCAGGTAGACGCGCCACCGGTCGAGAAACGCCTCGTTCATCAGATTCGCGCCCTGGTACAGATGGCGGAACTGGCTCATCGCGCCGACCGCATTGGCCGTGCCGAACAGGCGAAACGCCGGATGCGGCGCCACGACCTCGTTGCCTTTTTCCTTCAGCGTGAGGCGGCCATGCGGTTCGAGCACGGCGGTCAGCGCGGCGAGAATCGACGGCTCGGCGAAGTCGATCTCGTCGACGATCAGCCAGAGTCCCTCGCGCATGGCGGTGGGCAGTACGCCGTCGACCCAGAGCGTCTCGCCGCCCTTAACCGTCCAGAAGCCGACGAAATCGCCCACGGTCGTCTGGCCGTTCATGTTCGAGCGCACCACGCCATGATCCGCGCGCGCCGCCACCTGTTCGATCAGACTGGTCTTGCCCGCGCCGGTGTGGCCGATCAACATGACGCGTTTGTTCTCGACGATATCTTCGACGATGTCGTTAAAGCGCTCGGAGAACAGATAGGCAGGGTTGATGCGCGGCACGAGCGGGCCGCCGGCGCCGCAGGGCACGTCGACTTCGCCGATCCGCACGGTGGCGGCGCGGGCCTCACCGGAGCCGGAGCCAGCGGCGCCAGCACTCGCGCGCCGCTGCGCTGCCGCTCGCTGAAGATCCGGCATAAACGCAGCGCGTTGCAGTGCATCCGCTTCGGGCACCGCACCGCGTGCCTCGAAGACGAAGCCTTCCCGATGCCACTTCTTCAGTTTGGCGCGCAGGTTTTCCGCATCGACCACCAGGTCGATATCGACGGCGCCATTGCTTTCGGCATGCTGCACGCCGTGTTCGAGGCGATAGGTTTGCGGCCGGTCCGCCACGCTGACGCGCCACCACTCGTCGCCGGTTTCGGCGGCGCGCAGGTAGAGGCCAAGGTGTTCAGCTTCAGTCAATTCAGGAGCGTTCATCGGAGCGTATCGATCGGGTTCAGCCGTGCTGGCCAGGAGCAAACGTCTATCTTATCCCGGACCTGCGAGCTGGCGCAGGCCGGTTCCATCTGCGGGCGCCGATTTGCCGATAGCCGGATTGCCGCCGCAAGCTGTTTTCAATTGACCGCCATCCGCTCAATCAATTAAGCAATTCGCACAATCGGGCCTCAGTCGAATGCACCCAACGCTGTTTTGCGCAGCCTGCGTTTTTCACCTAGAGTCAATATGTCCGGCGGCGCGAAAGCCCGCTCGCATAGGGCCAGGAGATAGCCCGTTTTTGGGTGAAGCCAATAACTATATGGCATTCGGCAAAATAAAATGAAACTACGCGAACCGTTAGTGGCTACCTTGCTGGTGGCGAGCCCTCTTGCGCAAGCACAATCCAGCGTCGTGTTGTATGGGCGGCTTGACGCCGGTCTGCAGTATGTCAATCACGTGCCGACAGGCAACGGCGGCACAGCGAACAGTTGGACCGCCGAGGGCGGCGACTGGGGCACCAGCATGCTGGGCCTCAAAGGCGCGGAAGATCTGGGCGGGGGCCTCAAAGCCATCTTCACGTTGGAAACCGGTTTGCAGGTGCAGAACGGCACCACGAGCGGTGGCTTGCTGTTTTCGCGCCGTGCGTTCGCCGGGCTGAAGAGCGACGAGTGGGGCACCCTGCAGGCCGGCCGCAATCTGTTCATCGATAGCGACGGTGTATGGGAATTCGACCCAATGGTGCAGCAGGCGTTTTCATCCGCCTCGCTGGTGCGCGGCCGCAACTGGCAGCAGACCAGCAACAACGTCGAATATCACAGCCCCGTGTTTGGCGGTTTCGACGTGCAAGGCCAGTACGCACTCGGCAATCAGCCGGGCGCTTTCAACAACGGCGCGGTTGGTCAGTTCGGCCGCTCCGACGGCATCATGCTGACGTATCACTCGACACTGTTCGACGTGCGTGGCATCTACGACGAGCTACGCGACAGCAACGGCCAGTTCGCCAACATCTTCACCAGTTCGCGCGAATTTTTCGCGGGGGCGAACGTGCAATTCGACTCGGTCAAGATCCAGGGTGCCTATACGCATTACTCCGCGCCGGATACGCCAGCCGGACTCGCGGACAGCGCGAATTACTACTGGCTGGGCGCGACCTACACCTTCAATCCAACGTGGGCGGTGACCGCAGCGGGCTTCTACGTGATTGTCGGCGATGGCGGCGGTGACGCGCTGCACGATCCGTCCGGTCACGCCTCGATGTACACGCTCAGCACAACGTACAACTTTACCAAGCGGACTTTCCTGTATGGCACGGTCGCTTACGTGGACAACAGCAGGCAAGCCGACTTCTCGCTGCTCGCCAATCCACGCGAAGGCGCGGGCAGCACAAGCCCTCTGCAAGGCGAGTCGCAGACGGGGGCGTACGTCGGGATCATGCATCAATTCTAATGGCGATAATGGCGATGACGGTACTGTCCACACAGTTCGTGGTGGCATCGTTGCCGGGATGCGGCTGAATCTGTATGGTGGATGAGCCATGCGCGGAGGGTCGTGACCGGTGACGACCGCGCGCGCTTACCCCCAAGGACGCCGAATGACTTCAGAAGCAGTACCGTCGACAGATGCATCACAGGCAACGCCTGCTCCGCAACAAGCCAGCGGCCAAGATGCTTCGCAAGGGACACCTGACGTACCACTGCGCACTGACATACTGATCGTCGGCGCAGGCCCGGTCGGACTCTTTGCCGCGTTCGAAGCAGGGGTGATCGGCTTGTCGTGCCACATTGTCGACGCACTCGACCGCATAGGCGGCCAATGCACGGAGCTGTATCCCGACAAACCGATCTACGATATTCCGGCCATACCGTCGTGCACTGCACGCGAACTGGTCGAGCGTTTGCTGGAGCAGTGTCGACCCTTCGAGGTACCGATTCATCTGGGTCAACGGGTCGACACCGTCGAACAGCGTGACGACGGCCGCTGGACCGTCAAGACCGGTCAGGGGCTCGTGTTCGATGCCGCCGCCATCCTGCTTGCAGCAGGCAACGGCGCTTTTGCTCCGCAGCGGCTAACGTTGGACGAGGCCGTGCCACTCGAAGGGCGCCACGTGCATTACAGCGTGCCCAGGCTCGCGGATTTCGCCGGCAAGAACGTGGTTGTGGCGGGCGGCGGCGACTCGGCGCTAGATTGGGCGCTCGCACTGCGTTCGGTAGCGCGCAAGCTGACGCTGGTGCACCGGCGAAATGGTTTCAGTGCTGTGGATTCGAGCGTCGAGCAGATGCGCCGTGCGGTCGAGGCCGGCGAGATGACGTTCATGGTCGGCGCGGTCGGTGGGTTGAGCGCGCCCGACGGCAAGCTCGAATCGCTCGAGATTCGCCAGATTGGCGGCGCCACCCAGATCGAAGCGGATCACCTTGTGGTGCTGTATGGACTGGTGGCGAATCTCGGCCCCATCGCCGACTGGGGCCTAAGCCTTCACGCCGGCCGGATCGACGTCGATACGTCGAACTACGAAAGCTCGCGGCCCGGCATCTTCGCGGTAGGCGATGTCGCCAACTATCCGAGCAAGCAAAAGCTGATTCTGTCTGGTTTCCATGAAGCGTCGCTGGCCCTGCGCAAGGCGTATACGTATGCCTACCCGGAGCAGAAACGGGTGCATGTGCATTCGAGCTACGACGCCAGGTTGGCCGCTCGCGTCGCGGCGAGCACCGAGTAGCAGGGCAGTGGCTTAGGCCGCTCACGCGGTCCCGTCCCTTCCAATATCCAGACACTCCCTCGTCGATCGCAAATCGCGCACGATCCTGCGCGGTTCACGATCGCCCCGTTGTGGGGAATGACGCACAAACATAGGCCGTCCTCCGGCCAGCCGGGACTGTCCCAGCGCTCTTGCGATCCGTCACACGGCGCGCCGCAAATCCTTGCTGCATAAGCCTCTGCGCCCTGCTGCGCGCGGCGCGCCTATCAATTGGCATAACTCCTGCTCTATGAGTTCAAACTTGTATCCAAGATTGAACTCATGAATCCCACGCGCTTCGACGCACCGTTTTCCACTGCTATTACTGCAATCAACCTCAACCACACGAGACCGGATCCGCTATGAGCAATCGTCGCCATTTTCTAAAGAATGCCAGCCTGCTGACGCTCGGCGCGGTGCTGCCGTTCGAATCCGTGTTTGCCGCCAGCAAACTGACCGTTGGCGTGATCTATGTTGGCGCACGCGGCGATTACGGCTATAACCAGGCACAAGCCACTGCCGCTAACGTGATCAAGGCGCTCCCTAACGTCAAGGTGGTCGAAGAAGAGAACGTGCCGGAAACCATCGCGGTGCAGAAGTCGATGGAAGCGATGATCGAGCAGGACGGCGCTACCTTGATCTTCGCCACCTCGTTTGGCTACTTCGATCCGCACGTGCTGAAGATGGCCGCCAAATATCCAAACGTGCGCTTCGCACATTGCGGCGGTCTGTGGAAGCAGGGCAACCCGTCGAATATCACCAGCTACTTCGGCTATATCGACGAATGCCAGTATCTGAACGGCGTCGTTGCCGGCCATATGAGCAAGAGCAAGAAGCTCGGTTTCGTGGCTGCCAAGCCGATTCCCCAGGTGCTGCGCAATATCAACGCCTTCACGCTGGGCGCGCAGTCGGTCGATCCTTCGATCACCACCCACGTGATTTTCACGGGCGACTGGTCAATGCCGGTCAAGGAAGCCGAGTCGGCTAACAGCCTCGTCGATCAGGGCTGCGATGTGCTGACCTGTCACGTCGACGGCCCGAAGGTCGTGATCGAAACCGCTGAAAAGCGCGGTGTCATGAGTTGCGGCTATCACGCAAGCCAGGCGGCGCTCGCGCCGAAGGGTTATCTGACCGGTGCCGAATGGGACTGGGCCACGCCGTACAGGGAACTGGTGGCGGGCGCGCAAACCGGCAAGCCGCAACCGAACGTTTTGCGCGGCGGCCTCAAGGAAGGCTTCGTGAAGATGTCGGCGTATGGCCCGAAAGTCACGCCCGACGCACGCCAGAACGCCGACGGCGTGAAATCGAAAATGATGTCCGGCGAGTTCGTGATCTTCAAAGGCCCGATCAAGGACAACAAGGGCGGCGTGGTGGTCGCCGATGGCACGAGCCATATCCAGACCGACTACACGTTGGAAAGCATGAGCTATCTGGTCTCGGGTGTCGTGGGCCAGATCTGATGCATTCGCAGTCCGAACATCTCTTAAGGAGCGGCCATGCGCCCTAATGCGAGTTCTGCCCGGCTGATGCTCGGGGTGCTGCCTGCGTTGCCGACCCTGTGCGCGTTAGCGGGCACGCTGTTGCTGTTCTGGCTGTTCCTGCTGGTACAGGGCGCACCGGCGCTCGACGCCATTGGGCTGATTTTTCAGGGCGCGTTTGGCTCGTCGTTTGCGTGGCAAAGTACCTTGCTGCGGGCCTCACCGTTGATGCTGACCGCGTTGTGCGTCGCCTTGCCGGCACAGGTTGGGCTGATCGTGATCGGCGGCGAGGGCGCGCTTGCGCTCGGCGGTCTCGCCGCCGCCGTGGTACCGCAGTGTTTGCCTGCCGGCACGCCGTGGCTCTTCGCGACGCCTATGATGGCGGTAGCGGGGATGCTGGCGGGCGGCATCTGGATCGGAGCGGTCGGCGCATTGCGGCAATGGCGCGGCGTCAACGAGACGATCAGCAGTCTATTGATGTCGTACATCGCGATTGCGCTATTCAAGCATCTGGTCGAAGGACCGTTGCGCGATCCCGCGAGTCTGAACAAGCCCTCGACCTTGCCCGTGCCCGACGCAATGACGATCGGCTCGCTGCCGGGGCTCGAAGTGCATTGGGGTTTGTTGTGGGGCGTGGTGGCCTGTATTGCGGCGTGGGTGTTCGTCAAGCACAGCACCAAGGGCTTCGCGATGCGGGTGGTGGGCGGCAGCAACCGTGCCGCCCGTCTGGTCGGTTTGCCGGTTGGCATGCTGGCGCTGGCGGCTTGTTCGATGGGCGGCGCTGCAGCGGGTCTTGCCGGTATGTTCGAAGTGGCCGCGGTGCAGGGCAGCGCGAATGCCTCGTTACTGGCGGGCTATGGCTATAGCGGCATTCTCGTCGCCTTCGCCGCGCGTCAGAACCCGCTCGCCATCGTGTTGTGCGCGGTGCTGATTGGCGGTATCGAAGCGAGCGGCAGTCTGCTGCAACGACGCCTCGATCTGCCCGATGCGACCACGCTCGTGCTGCAAGGGTTGCTCTTCGCGAACCTGCTTGCGTGGGAAGCGCTGGGCGGTCGTATCGTCGCGTGGCGCCTGAAACTGCAGGCGCTCGCGGTGACCGAAGTGCCGGTGCAACTGGAGAAGACTCATGCCTGATATGCATTCGCCTGTGGTGATCCTGTTGCTCTCATTGCTGGCCGGCGCGATTCGCGTGAGCACGCCGTATCTGTTCGTGAGTCTCGGCGAATGCCTGACGGAGAAGGGCGGCCGCGTGAATCTCGGTCTCGAAGGGATTCTCGTTTCCGGCGCGATGAGCGGCTATGCCGCTTCGTATCTGACAGGTTCGCCTTGGCTTGGCGTTCTGGCAGCCGGCGTTGTTGGTCTGCTATTCGGATGTCTGCACGGCCTCGTGTGCTCGTTGCCGCGCGTCTCCGACATCGCCTTCGGCATTGCCTTGATGCTGCTCGGCACTGGCCTCGCGTTCTATCTCGGCAAGCCGTTTATCCAGCCGCAGGCGCCGGTGCTGCCATCGATCGACCTCGGCGGTTGGGCCGTCTCGCCGCAACTGCATAACGCTCTGCATATCAGCCCGCTGTTCGTGATCGGCATCGTGCTGGCATTCCTGCTGCAGTGGGGTCTGCGCAGCACACGCTGGGGCATGACGCTGCGCCTCGTCGGCGATCACGCCGAGACCGCGCGGGCGATGGGTTATCCGCTCACGCGCATCCGGATTGCAGCCACCGCAATAGGCGGATTTTTCGCGGGCGTGGGCGGGGCGTATCTGTCGCTCGTGTATCCGGGCAGCTGGAACGAAGGGCTTTCGAGCGGCCAGGGTTTGATGGCCGTCGCACTGGTGATCTTCGCGCGCTGGCAACCGCTGCGTTGCCTCGTTGCAGCGCTGCTGTTCGGTGCGGCCGGCGCGCTCGGGCCTGCTTTGCAGGGCATTGGCGTGACAAGCGGCTACTACCTCTATAACGCTGCACCGTATGTACTAACGCTCGTGATCATGATCATCAATTGCCGTCCTGATCGCACACTGGCCGGCGCACCCGGCGAACTGAGCCTGACGCGCTGATGTGCTGACTGATGTGCTCATGCGTTCGCGCATAGCGCCTGGCGACGCCAACCTGAAGAGACAACCACCATGACCCGATTCATCGATGCGAAGCCTTACCCCTGGCCCTACGACGGCGACCTGCGTCCGGAGAACACGGCGCTGGTGATCATCGACATGCAGACGGATTTCTGCGGCCACGGCGGCTATGTCGACAAGATGGGCTACGACCTCTCGCTCACGCGTGCCCCGATCGAACCGATCAGCAGGGTGCTCGCACTGATGCGCGAGCAGGGCTTCACGATCATTCACACGCGGGAAGGTCACCGCCCGGACCTGTCCGATCTGCCGGCCAACAAACGCTGGCGTAGCCGCCGCGCTGGCACGGACGGCGTGGGTATCGGCGACGACGGTCCGTGCGGCCGCATTCTGGTGCGTGGCGAACCGGGCTGGGAAATCATCGACGAACTCGCGCCGTTCCCCGGCGAGATCATCATCGACAAGCCCGGCAAAGGCTCGTTCTGCGCGACCGATCTCGAACTGATCCTGCGTACGCGCGGCATTATCAATCTGGTGCTGACCGGCATCACCACCGATGTCTGTGTCCACACGACGATGCGCGAAGCGAACGATCGCGGCTTCGAATGCACGGTGCTGGAGGACTGCTGTGGTGCGACCGACAAGGGCAACCACGCCGCCGCGCTGCACATGATCACCATGCAGGGCGGCGTCTTCGGTACGGTGTCCGATTCGCAGGCAATGCTTGCCACGCTGGGGCGCTGACCGATCATGTCGACTCCCGCCCCCTACAACCAGCCGCAGGACGCCGCCACGCACGCCCTGGGCGTCGAGGTACTGGGTGCTTCAAAAACGTTCGGCACGTTTCGCGCGCTCGACAAGGTTTCGATCAAGGTTGCACCCGGCACGATCCACGCGTTGCTCGGCGAAAACGGCGCGGGCAAGAGCACGCTGGTGAAGGGACTGGTCGGCTATGGACTGCTCGACGAAGGACAGATCACCGCCGACGGCCGCGAAGTGAAAATCGCTTCGCCCCGCGATGCGCAGGCGCTCGGCATCGGCATGGTGTATCAGCATTTCACGCTGGCAACCGGCCTCTCGGTGGAAGAGAACCTGTTGCTGGCGCGTGGGCACCTGTCCTGGCGGATCGACTGGAAGAGCGAACGCGCGGCCTTGACGGAGTTCATGACGCGCATGCCGTTCAGCTTGCCGCTGGAAGCGCCGGTCGCCGGACTCGCGGCCGGCGAGAAGCAGAAGCTGGAAATTCTCAAACAGCTTTACCTGCGCCAACGCTTTCTGATTCTCGACGAGCCGACCTCGGTGCTCACACCGCAGGAAGCGGACGAAGTGCTCGGCCTGATGCGCGATCTCACGTCGCGCGGCGAGCTGACGGTGCTGATGATCACGCACAAATTCCGCGAAGTAATGGCCTACGCTGACGACGTCACCGTGTTGCGCAAAGGACGGCAGGTCGGCACGACGGCCGTCGCGCAAACCGATCGAGATCAACTTGCGAGCTGGATGATGGGCACAAGCTCGGCAGTGCAAACTGACTCCGCCGGGCAGGATTCGCCCGTGCTGGCGGAGATTCGCACCGAGCGGCCAGCGCGCAAGCCGGTCGATCCGAAGGCCGCAATCCGCCTGGAACTGCGGGATCTCTCGGTGCAGGACGACCGCGGCCACACCGCCGTGCGGCACGCCACGCTGTCGGTGCGAGCCGGCGAGATTCTCGGCCTTGCGGGGGTGTCGGGCAATGGCCAGAAGGAACTTGTCGAGGCACTGGTCGGCCAACGCCGACCGGTTGAAGGCGAGATGCAAATTGCCGGCGCGCCCTACCAGGCCACCCGCGAGCAGATGACCATGCGGCGTGTGTTTGCGATTCCCGAAGAGCCACTCAGGAACGCCTGCGTCGCTGGGATGAGTGTGGCGGAAAACCTCGCCTTGCGCGACTTCGACCGCACGCCGGTATGCCGCAGCGGCTGGCGGCTCGATCGTCGGGCAATGCGCGAGCGGGCCACGCACCTGATCCGCGATTTCAACGTAAAGCCACCCGTGCCCGAGCGGATGATCGGCACGCTATCGGGCGGCAATGTGCAGCGCGCCGTGCTGGCACGCGAGTTGGGACAACCGGTCGATGTGCTGATCGTCGCGAACCCGGTGTTTGGGCTGGACTTCGCGTCAGTGGCCGATATCCACGCGAGACTGATCGCCGCGCGCGATGCAGGCGCGGCCGTGCTGCTGGTCAGCGAAGACCTCGATGAACTGTTGGAACTGGCCGACCGCATCGCCGTGATGGCGGAGGGACGACTGGTCTATGAGACACCGGCAGCGAGCGCTGAGCGCTCGGTGTTGGGGCAGCACATGGCGGGACATACAGATGAAGCAGTGCACTAGAACACGTCTAAGGATGAGCGTTGCACGACCGCACAAAAACGGGGGTAGTTGCAAGTGACTGCGTGCCAATGGGCAAGCAGGGCAGAGATGGGACCGGTGACGGCGGGCGGCGCAAGCCGCCCGCACGTTATAACAAGGCTTAAACCAAGGTTTAAACCATGAGCAGCGAAGTTCAGGCTTTACCCTCGCCGTTTGTTTTCGAGCCGCATTACACCGCGCTCGTGATCATCGACATGCAGCGCGATTTCATCGAGCCGGGCGGCTTTGGCGAATCGCTCGGCAACGATGTGTCGTTGCTCGCGCAGATCGTGCCGACGGTCGTGGAGCTATTGGCGCTCGCGCGCAAGGCCGGCTTGCTCGTGGTGCACACGCGCGAGTCGCACGCGCCGGATCTTTCCGATTGCCCACCCGCGAAGCGCTTGCGCGGCGCGCCGCAGATGCGCATTGGCGACCCCGGCCCGATGGGGAGAATTCTGGTGCGCGGCGAACCCGGCAATGCGATTGTTGACGCGCTCGCACCCCTCGACGGCGAACTCGTAATCGACAAGCCAGGCAAGGGCGCGTTTTATGCAACGCCGTTGAGCGGCGAGCTGAATGCGCGCAGTATTACGCATTTGCTGTTTGCCGGCGTCACGACCGAAGTCTGCGTACAGACCTCGATGCGCGAAGCGAACGACCGTGGCTACGAATGCCTGTTGATCGAAGACGCTACCGCGAGCTACTTTCCAGCGTTCAAGCAGGCGAGCCTCGAGATGATCCGCTCGCAGGGCGGCATCGTGGGCTGGACCGCGCCTCTCGCGGCATTGAAAGAGGGACTGTGAGGATGGAAGTCAACAAGCCGGAGATCGTCGCCGAAGTGACAGCGGCCTTCGTCGAATACGAACGGGCGCTGGTCGACAACGACGTTGACGCGATGAACGCGCTGTTCTGGCATACGCCTGAAACCGTGCGATACGGAATTGCTGAAGTCCAGCACGGCGGCGAAGCGATTCGTGCGTGGCGCGCGTCCTGCGCGCCGGTGCCGCGTTCGCGGCGCCTGCATCGAACGGTGGTGACTACATTCGGCAACGATTACGCCACCGTCAGCACCGAGTTCACTAGCGACGCGACGCCGTTGCTCGGCCGCCAGATGCAGACGTGGGCACGCCTCGAGTCCGCGGCGCAGCCATACCAAGGTTGGAAAATCGTCGCAGCCCATGTCAGTCTGATCGCAATGCCTTGATATGAGCGAAAACGTAGCTGCAAACGTAATTGGAAGCGGTACAACCAGTGGTACCGCAAGCCCCTCGCCGAACGCTCCGAACGCGCTGGCCGAGCAGGTTTATCAGCAACTGAAGACCGACATCTTCAGCTTCCGGCTGTTCCCCGGCGACCGCTTCTCCGAGAGCGATATCGCGCAACACTACGGCGTCTCGCGCACGCCGATGCGGGATGGCCTGTTTCGCCTGCAGCGCGAGGGTTATCTGGAAGTGGGGTTCCGGCGCGGCTGGAAAGTCTCGGAGATCAACTTCGAGCAGCTGGACCAGCTCTACGATCTGCGCATTGTCCTCGAACTGGCCTCGCTCGAGCGCCTCACTTCGGGCAATGCGCCGCATGAATCGATCGATCCGCTCAAGGCTGTCTGGTGTGTCGAGACCGAGGTGCGCGAGAGCGACCCGGTCACCATGTTCGGCATGGACGAAAACTTCCACCGCCAGCTCGTTGCCGCGACCGGCAATCGGGAAATGCTTCGCGTCCATAACGAGGTGACCGAGCGCATCCGCATCGTGCGGCGGCTCGATTTTCTGAAGCCGCATCGCACCAGTGCGACCTACGACGAGCACTCGACGATGCTGCACCTGATCGAACGCAACCGCCTGCCCGAAGCCAGCATTCTGCTGCGCGCGCACATCACGCAAAGCAAACTCGAAGTGCGCAAGATAACCCTGTCTATGCTCGCCGCCGCGCGCGACCAGAAACTGCCTTTTGTGTCCTAGCCTAAGCATCGATTCCGCCGCACACCATCTCGCACTGCGGGTCGACACCGCACGCCCGATAGCTGCGGAATAAGGGGCGCAACGTTGCGTGACGCGCTCCGCGAACTTGCACCCGCAATGTGCGAGTTCGGGTTGATCATGCTGGAACATGGCGGAGATCGACTAATGCGCGCGGCCTTTGGGGTGCAGCGAAAGCAAATGGGTTTGCTACACTGCGATTGGGTTTTGCAGTACCCGCGACGCAACTTATCCCCGCAAGACTACGCGTGCCGCTGTGTTTCCAAAGACGTTAAGCGAAGCGCTCATTGACGCTCCCTGAATCGACCCGACGCAATGCTCCCGAGAATGTCCCGGAGGTGATTCATGTCCACTACGTTTTCCGGTTTGTCGAAGACTTTCCGGTGGACGCTTATTTGCGGTGCTGCGGTGCTAGCTTTCGGCACGCATGCACAGCGTCTGCTGGCCCAACCCTCGGCCGTTCCATCCGAGCTGCTCAGCGACGATGAACGGATCGCTTTCTGTACACAAATGCATCGCGCTTCCACACCGCAGGAGCGCAGCGCGGTGACTGCCAGCATGCGCGATACGTTGACGCCTCGCGCCAAGGGGCAAGGTGTTGCATTGCCATCGTGGCTGATCGAAGGACGGCCTGCCAGCGAGAGCGGCAGCATACCAGGGCTCAGTTGCGAACCCGGCGCGCCGCGGCCGCACGTGCAGGCTGCTGCGCCGACGCCTGCGCCCGCACCGGCTCCTGCGACCGCACCGGCTCCTGCGACCGTGAACGCACAAGTTCCCGAACGCAAACCGCCGCTGCCGCGTGAACTGGCGACGCGTGAGCCACCGCCACATGTACCTGCACCCGCAACGCAGGAACCGCCCACACGTCCGATGCCGGTCCGCGAG
>NZ_JAMFSB010000208.1 GCF_026225065.1 Paraburkholderia sp.
ACCTGGCCGTTCGCGAGCGCGGTGCGGCCGTCGGGATGCTGCAGATTGACGAGCTCGACGTCGTCACGCGTCAGGCCCACCGTATGGAGCGCGCGCAGCGTGAACAGAAACGGATCGGTGCCTTTGGTGGCGGCGATTTTCTTACCCTTCAGATCGGCGAGCGTCTTGATCGGGGAGTCCTTGCGCACCACCAGCGCGGTCCATTCGGGACGCGAGAAGATATACACGGCCCTGATCGGATTGCCATTCGCCTTGCCAAGCACGGCGGCGAGGCCCGCGGTCGAGCCGATATCGATTGCGCCGCTATTCAGGTACTCAAGCGCGCGATTGCTGCCGAGACTCAACACCCATTTGATCTGCGCGTGGTCCGGTTTGAATTCGTCTTCGAGCCAGCCATAGCGCTTGATGACGAGACTTTCCGGCGAGTAGTACGCGTAGTCGACGCGGATCTCCGGCGGTGTCGCGGCATAGGCCGTCGCCATCGTCGCGAGGCCTGATGTCAGCACAGCCAGCAGCATGGCCAGCCGGCCCAGCGCACGATTGAAGAACCGCTTCATGTAGGGTCTCCCAGTTTCCAGAGATCGGTGTGAATAGACCGATCAATGTAATGAAAGACGCCTCGTTCACGAACTAACTAAAGATCACAAGGAAACCAGCGGCAGCGATATCGCATGCGTGGCGGAGTGGGGGCGGCGTTTATGGGCGTCAAAACGTCGTAAATGGCGTTACGTTGACGGCGGCCACCAGTTATACGCCGGGCACATGTGTCTTTGCCAGCACACGCCGCCCGGCCTTCCGCACCACCCGTCATCAATTCGGCTTGACGAACCTCAACGTCATGCGGTCCGATTCGCCAATTGCGGCAAAGCGCGCCTTATCGACACTGCCGCCCTCGTAGGTCGGCGGCAGCGACCACACGCCGTGCGGATAGTCTTTGGTGTCGCGCGGATTGCTGTTGATCTCACTGCTGCCGGCAAGCTGGAAGCCCGCGGCCTGCGCATGTTCGACCACATAAGCCTCAGTCACATAGCCGCTGTCGATCATCTGCTGCAGCGACGTTCCCGGCGCCGCGCGATGCTCTTCAACGCCGAGTATGCCGCCCGGTTTGAGCGCGCGGTAGAACGCGCGCAGGTTGGCGTCGATCTGACCGTCCTTGATCCAGTTATGGATATTGCGGAACGTGAGGACGCGGTCGACGTTGCCGTTCGCCTCGAAGCCATTGAACTGTCCGGCCTGCAAGGTACCGACGACCACCTTGCCGTAGAGGGCCGGTGTCGCCGCGAGCTTGCGGGCAAACGCGGCGTCGCCTGCCTTCTCTTCGGCCGCCGCGGCCGTCGACGGGCTTTCGTATTCCGCCTCGTAGAGCGTGCCGTTATCGTGCAGGTAAGGCGCGAGAATGTCCGTGTACCAGCCGCCCCCCGGCGCGATTTCGAGCACCGTTTGCGTTGGCGCGATCTCGAAGAACTGCAGCGTGCCTTGCGGATGGCGATAGACGTCACGCGCCTTCGCGGCGTCGCTGCGCTGCGGGCCAGCGACGGCGGAGGCGAGCGAGTTGTCGCTGGATGGGGTGGACGCACAGGCCGCGAGAAGCAGCGCGGCGGTGAGTCCAGCGAGTGTGTAGCGCAGCGTGCGAAGCATCGGGTGGGAATGGTGAGTCATGGTGCCTGTGATGGGTTCGAGTGGGCCGCGGTGCAAACGGCAACAGGCGTAAAGATAAGCGTTTGTGGCGCGCTTTGCACGCGGGCGCGGTTTCAGCAGGTTCCGCGGATTCGGCGTATGGTAATTCGCCAGCCAGCGCTTAACGCATCCGGTCCCGGGTCGCCGTCAGGGTGACAGGGGCATCGATTCAATCGGAGAACCCTGCATGTCTACCCAATCACGCCCGCCACGCCAGTTGCGCCTCGGCGCCTTCATGCGCCCCGTGACGATTCATACCGGTGCATGGCGCTATCCGGGTGCCTATCCCGACGCTAACTTCAATTTCTCGCATATCAAGCGCTTCGCGCAGACCCTTGAGCGTGGACGCTTCGACGCGTTTTTCATGGCCGATCATCTGGCCGTGCTCAATATGCCGGTGGAGGCGCTCAAACGCAGTCACACGGTCACCTCGTTCGAGCCGATGACGTTGCTGCCGGCGCTCGCTGCCGTGACGGAGCACATCGGCCTGATCGCCACGGGGTCCACGACGTTCGAGGCGCCATATCACGTTGCGCGCCGCTTTGCCTCGCTCGATCATATTAGCGGCGGTCGCGCGGGCTGGAATCTCGTCACGACCTCGAACCCCGACGCCGCGCTTAACTTCGGCCTCGAAGAACATGTCGAGCATGACGAACGATATCGCCGCGCGCGCGAGTTTTTTGACGTCGTCACCGGGCTATGGGATAGCTGGGCCGACGACGCGTTGATTCGCGACGTCGAGTCCGGTATCTTCTTCGATCCCGACAAGCTGCATGTGCTCAATCACAAGGGTGAATACTATTCGGTGCGCGGACCGCTGAACATCGCGCGTCCGGTGCAAGGCTGGCCCGTGATCGTTCAGGCTGGCTCATCCGAAGCGGGTCGGCAGATCGCCGCCGAAACCGCCGAGGCGGTTTTCACCGCGCAGACGACGCTTGCCGACGGTCAACGCTTTTACGCAGACGTCAAAGGCCGCATGGAGAAACTCGGGCGTTCGCGCGATCATATGAAGATCCTGCCCGCCGCCTTCGTGGTAGTAGGCGACACGCTCGATGAAGCGCTGGAAAAGCGCGCACGTCTGGACACTTTCGTGCATTACGAAAGCGGTATCGCGTCGCTTTCCATCGCGCTCGGACACGATGTGTCGCGCTTCGACCCAGACGGTCCACTGCCGGAAATCCCCGAGAGCAATGCGAGCCGCACGAGCCGCCAGCGCGTCGTCGAATGGGCCGAGCGCGACAAGCTCACCATCCGTCAACTGGCGCAGCGCATTGGCGGTTATTCAGGACTGGAAATGGTCGGCACTCCCGCGATGATCGCCGATCAGATGGAGGCGTGGCTCGTCGGCGAAGGCTCGGATGGCTTCAACGTGATGTTCCCGTACCTGCCAGGCGGCCTCGACGATTTCGTCGACAAGGTGATTCCAG
>NZ_JAMFSB010000209.1 GCF_026225065.1 Paraburkholderia sp.
GGTGCCGTAGGTAAGCGACTTGAGTGGCGAGACGTCGGTGGTGCCGCCTGAGTCGTCGCTATTGCTCGCGTTGCTCTGGGTGCTGCTCGCGTCCTGCGCGGAAATTGCCGCCCCTTCCGGAGAGATGTTGACGGCCGCGTCCTGGCTCGGGCTTGCCGCGGGCGAGCTAACGGAGGTCGTCGGCGTATCGCTAGCGGCAGACTCCGGTGAGTTCGACGTTGTGCTCCCGCTGGCGTCCGTCTGCGTCAGCGTAGGTGATGCCGCGGCGTTGCTAACTTGCATGGCAATCTTTCCTCATCCTTGTATCCATCTGGGACGGCGTCGCTTTGCGTAACCGGGCAGCCGGCATGCAGTGCGATGTCGCCCTGCCTGATTTTTCGGCCGCGCAGAAACGTATCTTTAGGGTTGGTAAGGCGATGTAAGGCCGCATGATGCACAAAGGCCGGCCGGGTGACTCGCGGCGCACCCGGGGTATCATGCGGCTCCGGCGGGCACAGGCGCTCACCGGTCGGCGGGCCTGCATGGCGGGTCAGCGAAGACACAAAAAATTCACTGCGCGATACCCAAAACCGCCAATCCGCAGTCATAGCGGGCAGACCTCACTCATCATGGTTCACATCAATCTCTCCGACGGCGTATTAGGCCCCGCTCTGCAGACGCTCGATCCGTACGCGTTACTCGGCATCTTCGCCGCGCTGCTGCTGGGCGGCATGGTCAAAGGGGTGGTCAGCATCGGCGTGCCATTGGTGGCGATGCCGATCCTCAGCCACTTTCTGCCGATCAGGCAGGCGGTGCTGCTGCTGTCGATGCCGATCATTCTCGGCAATATCCCGCAGGCGCTGGAAGGCGGCCAGATGCTTGCCACCGTGCGCCGGATCGCGGCGCCGCTGGTCGGCACGGTGCTAGGCAACATCGTCGGGGTGACAATGCTGATTTCGCTCGCTCCTCATCGCGCGCAGGCCGCCGCCGGGATTGCCCTGATCGCCGCGGCGTTGCTGCTGTTCGCCTCGCCCCGGCTCACGCTATCGCCGGGCCTCACCAAACCCGTGGGGCTGGTGCTCGGCTTCGGGGCGGCCGTGATGGAGAGCATTGCCTCCGTGCCGGGACCGCTACTGGCCATGTACCTGATTGCAACCGGGGCCACCGGCAAAGCGTTTACCAAGCAGATTGCCATCATCCTGGTGGTCTCGATCATTTCGCTGATCGCCGCGTTTAGTGGCGGCGCCCACGCGAGCTGGCTCGATCTCGCCATCTCGGCTGCCGCGAGCATCCCGGTGATCGCGGGCATGCTGATCGCACGTCCGCTGCGCGACAAACTGCAGCCCGCAACCTTCCGCAAGCTCGTGCTGCTGTTCGTTCTCGTGGCGGCCGCACAGATGATCTGGAAGTCCGGGGTTCTGTAGGCACCGCCCTTATCCCAACGCCGATTCAGGCGGAGACGTCGACCAGTACGCCCACTGGCTGCCAGTTCAGGCTGCTGGCGGTGTCCGAGAGCCCGTCGAGCACATCGGACAGCGTCACCGTCGCGCCGGGGTCCTGGTCCAGCGCGGCAACGTGCGCCTGCAATGCGTTGCTCAGGTTCGACATGGCAGTGTCGAGCGGATCAGCGCCGTCGGCTGCCTCGGCTTCCTCGGGTTCGGAAGTCTCCTCTACGTCGTCGACTTCAACGTCCCATTCCCCTGCGTCGGTATCGGCATCGGTATCTTCGACTGCCGGGCGCGATGCGCTCGACAGGTCCGCAATGCGCGAGCCAAGGTCGCGATAGGCGCTCACGCCACCGCCCGACGTCGCCGCATCGGTAAAGCTGGCAATTGCGTTCGCCGAGCTATCGCCAGTCGAGGTGCTGCCGTTGCTCGACGCGATTGACTGCTGGAGCGACAGCGCCTGATAGAGCGCGGCGAGGAACTGCGCGCCTGTGCTGGCCGGGTCGCTGCTGGTCGCGCTGACGGTGATCGTCGTGGTGCCATCGGCGCCGCCCGTGCCGCTAGCGGCGCTAGTGCCATCGGTGGCGTCGGTCGCGAGCGAGCCGGACGGCATGTTGTAGCCGAGTTGCGACAGGGTCTGCTGAAGCGCGGCCATCAGCGGATCGGTGCTTGCAGTCGAAGTCGAAGTCGACGACTCCGCCGAAGTGGCTTGCTTTTTCGCGGGCACGGCTTCCACCGGCGACGCGGGCGGCGCGGCGGGCATCGGCAGTGACGCCATCGTCATACCGAACGAATCGATCGACATGGTCCATTTCCTCCAGATAAACACGTTGGATAGCGCAGGCGCTCGTGTCATCGAAGGGCGAACTCACTTCGACATCACGAGCCTGATCGAACTGTTTATCGGAGCGACGGGGCCAGAGGTTGATGGTTTGTAAGGCGAGGAAAGAGCAATGTGCCGTTCACGCCGATTGACAGCGTGAAGCGGGCACCAGGGCGGAACGAGTCCGTAGGGAGGGGCGTCTACGACTCGCTGCGCGCGAATGATGAGAACTGGCCCGGGTCAGGAAAGCCGCAAGTCCGATAACGCGCCGGATACATCGGTTCTTCTTCGAGCAGGCTGCCCACCAGCGGCGTGATCTGCTGCCACGGGACGATACGCGTCTCGCCGGTCTCGGGACGCACCAGCACGACCCGGTCGGCCTGCGGCAGCAAGGATTCGACGCCGGCGGTCCACGTTGCAGCCGAGAACATCTCGCCGGCATCGTCCTTGGTGCCATAGAGCAGGTAGTTCGCAACGAACACGTCGCTTCCTTCCTGCTTATGCAGACGATCGAGCGCGGCCTTTTGCGAATCGTAGTCCTCCTTGTGATAACGCAGGACCAACTGTGCGAGGCGGCGCACCACGTGGACCTGGCGCGGCGTAAAACGTCGCAGGCCTTCGTGGTAGCAGTACATGAACGGCGAAACAGGGCGGCCGGTGTGCGCGGCTTCGCGGCTCAGCTCGAGCATGCGCGCGATGCCGCCGTCGTCCTTGTCGCTGGTGACGAGCAACACGTCGCGCGTGGGGATCATAAAGACAGGAACGCCATGCACCGGCGCGCGGTGCAGCAGGTCGGGCAACAGCGCACGGCTCGCGTCGTAACCATCGTGCCAGTCGCCGCGATATACGCCACGCGCCACTTCGACGAACGCGTCGGTGGTGATGTCACGCAGGTTGTCGCGTGCAATCGCGAGTGCATCGTCGAGCGCAATGCCCCACGATTCGACGGGTCCGCTCATGAGCGTCGAAGTGGACTCCGGATAGTCGAGTGCGAGAAGGACGGCGCAGTCGTCGCCGAATGGCCGCCATGCGGGTGCGAATGACGCCTCTCTACCGTTGGTGCGCAATTGATGCAGACGCACGTCTTCGAGCACGCCGCGGCCGCGGATCAGCGGACGCAGCATCGCACGCGCCTCGGACAAGCGTTCGGGGGCGGCTTGATGACTCGCGCACAGCGTCGCGACGAATCCCTCTATCGCAGCCTCGCGGGATGCCCTGTCGCTACCGCAATAGGCGCGGTATGCGTGATGCAGGTTAAAGACCGCGTTGTCGCCGTACTCAAGCCGGAATTCGTCGGCGTTGTAGTTCAGCGAGGCATCGAAGCCCCGATGTTGGGCGGTTTCGATGAACAGGGCGGCGAACGCATCCGGCGACGGTTTGCGTCCTAACAGCGCGTTAAGAAATCCCATGTTGTGCAAAGGCGAGAAGGCGAGCGAATACGGTCGATCGAGGGCGCTGTGCCGGGCGGGGCAATGGCAGTCGTTGCAAATCGCACCCGTCGGATTGCCCAAATTAGGAGCATGTAAGGATTAACGGCCCTGCGCGGCAATTCTTGAAGGTTTCGTGTGAAGGATGCTTCAGGTGGCCGTGCGTTGGGTGGCCTGCGGCCTACGGGCCAGGGTTTGGCCGCTTCTGCCTCTCGCGAGCAAGTCGCGGCGGGTTGGCTAGAATCGTTTGAAGCCGGTGCCAGCCGGCGCGTGGATCCTGGCCAATGTGGCGCAGGTGATTGGAGATGCTATTCGCATGAGTGACACACCGATGAACGAAACGCTCAACGAGATCGGTGCAGTATTGAAGTCGCGGCGTTCGATCCGCACGTTTTTGCCGACGCCGGTTGCTCAATCACACGCCGAATACTTCCAGCTTGAGTTGGTACGAACGACCGATCCATACCGCACGGTCGCGATGATCGCGTAAATCGTCGCCGGTATTGGGGTGCAGAAAGACGTCGAGCGCGCCGTGATTGAGCGTGAGCCATTCCACGATCTCAGCGAACTGCGTGGGGGCGAACGCAAGCTGATATGACCATTGCGGGTGCGGTCCTACCGGGCGCTCGTGAAAACGGCCCAGTTCCAGCTTATCCGCGAAATGGGCTTCAATCCGCTCGCGTAACGCCCATGCAGCATCGCGATGCTCGGCATCGAAATACACGTGGGCATGCCAGCTGTGAACGGCGGGTACGGCTGAATGGGTCATGTGCTGAAGGTAACTCGGTCAGGTCTTTGGCCGCGCTCGCGGGAGCGAGGCAGTGTGCTCCGCCTCGTTCCGCGTGTCAAACTTACTGCCCTATTTCCCCAGCTCATAACCGATCGCGCCGCCGACCACAGCGCCACCCACGGTACCCGCTGTGCTGTGATTGGTGGCTTCGTTGCCGACTACACCGCCTGCCGCCGCGCCGCCCAGCGTGCAGCCGGTCGCAAGAGAGGCTAAAACCACGAGAGTTAGGATGCCTGTCCACCTGGATCGAGTGTTCATTTTCAACCTCGTTTTCCGACTTGATATCTGCTCAATGAGCAAAGCGCGTGCCGGAACGGGGTTGTGCACTGCGGTTTCGAGGAGCAACCTGCGTTAAGCGAAGGCTGAAGTATTTCGATGTGTTTGCGTCGATCCGGCTGCGCTTGTAGACTGCCTTCGCAAATCGTGCGCAAGGCTGCGCATATCCACCGATCGGAGTTCCTCATGGCCTACATGCTGTTCATCGTCGAGCCCACTAACCAGCGTAACGAACGCACCGAGCAGGAAGGACAGGTGCTCTACGAGCGTATGTCGAACTACGCCGATGATCTGCGCGAGCGCGGCCTGCTGCTCGCATGCGAATCGTTGAAGTCCACGAGAGATGCCGTTCGTGTGCAGGTGCGTGGCGGTCAGCCGAGACTGCTTGACGGACCGTTCGCCGAAGCCAAGGAAATGGTCGGCGGCTTCCTGCTGCTCAGTGTCGACACGCGCGAAGAAGCGGTGGCGATTGCGACGGGCTGTCCGGCCGCGCAATGGTGCACTGTCGAAGTTCGCGAGGTCGGTCCTTGCTATCAATGAAGCGGGATGGCGCGAGTGCCGAGCACCGGCCTCGGTGAGTAGTGTCGTAGCCCCCAGGGTTTCCCCCAATCAGCGAAATTCGTGTCGATTCAGCGATGCGTCGCGCGTCGTGTGAATGAAGAGCCTCCAAAGCACTCAAGCAGGCTCGATATCCACGACTACGAGGAGCGACGAAATGCGATTCATGATCATGGTGAAAGCGACCGCGATGAGCGAATCCGGCGCCAGGCCGGACGAATCCCTGATGGCCGTGATGGGCGCGTATCACGAGGAGCTGGCGAAGGCCGGCGTGTTACTGGACGCAACCGGATTGCAACCGACTTCGAAGGGTTGGCGCATCCATTATTCGCAGGGAAAGCGCACCGTGATCGACGGTCCGTTCGCCGAAACGAAGGAACTGCTGGCGGGCTATACGCTGATACAGGTGCGCTCGCGTGAAGAGGCCATGGAATGGGCGCGCCGCTTTCCGGCGCCGTTCGGTGAGCATGCCGATGGAGAGATCGAAGTGCGGCAATTGTTCGAATGGGACGACTTCGAACCGGGGCCTTCCGTGGACCGCATTCGCGAACTGGACGCGGGGCGGCGCTAGGCTATGTTGTCAGGATACCGAATCATGCACAGATACATGGGTCTCGACGGGCACGCTTGCGCGTTGAGCCTCTCGAACCCATGCGAGCAGGCGGTGAAAAGCGGTGATCTGAAGTGGCGGTGAACCCAGCGGCGACACATCGCGCGATCGAGGCCGTCTGGCGCATCGAGTCTGCGAAGGTCATCGCGTGCGTTGCGCGCATGGTGCGCGATGTGGGCGTCGCGGAAGAGCTGGCGCAGGATGCGTTGGTCGCTGCGCTCGAACACTGGCCTGAACGGGGCGTGCCTGACAATCCTGGAGCCTGGTTGATGGCCACTGCCAAAAACCGTGCGCTCGACCGCTTGCGCCAGGAAGTGCTGCATGCACGCAAGCGCGAGGAGCTCGGCCGTGACCTGGACGCACAGGAGGCCCACCTCGTGCCCGACTTTGTCGATGCGCTCGATGCCGCGCGCGAGGATGACATCGGCGACGATCTGTTGCGCCTCGTCTTCACCGCGTGTCACCCGGTGCTTTCCACCGACGCGCGCGTGGCGCTCACGCTGCGCCTGCTCGGCGGTTTGACGACCGACGAGATCGCGCGGGCCTTTCTAGTACCCGAGCCGACCATCGCGCAACGGATCGTGCGCGCCAAACGCACGCTGACTGCTGCCAAGGTGCCGTTCGAGGTGCCGCGTGCAGACGCACGGGTCGCGCGGCTCGCGTCGGTGCTCGAAGTGATTTACCTGGTTTTCAATGAAGGCTATTCGGCCACTGCCGGCGACGACTGGATGCGTCCAGCCTTATGCGAGGAAGCGCTGCGGCTTGGGCGAGTACTGGCTGGCCTCGTGTCTGACGAAAGCGAGGTGCATGGCCTCGTCGCCCTGATGGAAATTCAGGCTTCGCGTACGCCCGCGCGAGTCGACACGCAGGGCCGTCCCGTGCTTTTGCTCGATCAGGATCGCAGCCGCTGGGATACGCTGCTGATCCGGCGCGGCTTCGCCGCGCTCGAGCGCGCCCAGTCGCTCGGCGGCGCCAGTGGCCCTTATGCGTTGCAGGCGGCGCTAGCCGCATGTCACGCGCGTGCGCATACCGCTGAGCAGACCGATTGGGTGCAGATCGTCGCGCTGTACGACGCGCTCGCGCAAATCAGTCCGTCACCCGTGGTGGAGCTGAACCGGGCGGTCGCCGTCGGTATGGCGTTTGGCCCGGCGGCAGCGCTCGAGATTGTCGACGTGCTGGCCGCCGACCCCGCGCTAGCAAACTACCACTGGCTGCCTAGCGTACGCGCGGATTTGCTGGCGAAGCTTGGAAGAGGCGACGAGGCGCGCGCGGAATTCGAGCGCGCCGCCGCTATGACGCGCAATGCGCGCGAGCGCGAGCTGCTACTGGAACGGGCGCGCTCGGTCTCTGCCTAAAAGGACAGAAACGCTGCCGCACCAAACAGAATGCCGGCTGCAGCAGCACCCATCGACAGATTACGCAGCCACTTTTTGCGCGTGAGCAACGTAATCGCCGTCAGCGCAATCGAGATCTGGATCAGCGTGGTGGCCTGCGCCCAACGGTGATGACCGTGCATCAGCGTTTCGCTGCGCGCGTCGTTATCGCTCACCTGCTTTTCGATCGCTTCGGCATTGGCGCGAATCGGCTCTTTCTGCTGCTTGTACTTGTCGACATCGGCGACGAACTTCGCATGCGCGTCGCTGCCCGGCGTCGACAACGAAGCGCCCAGTTCCGCGAGGTTTTCTTTCTCGCCCTTTGCCTGGTAGTACGACCATTGATTGGCGGCCTCGGTCTTCTTGATGGCCGCTTCGTTCTTGTAGTACAGCGCGAGATTTTCGCTGGTGCCGCTCTGATAGGCGTAGATCGCGCCGATCGTCGCGAGAATGGCCGTCATCACCGCCATGCGGCTAGCAAACGGATCGGCGTCCGCATGAGCGCTATGCCCCTCGCCAACGTGCTCTACAGCATGATCGTGCAGACCATGCACTTCATATTCATCAGACATCCAACACTCCCGCGGCTAGCGTATTGAGTTTTTATGAAGAAACGCGGCGGCGCAGCGATCTGCGCAGCCCTGCGCGAGGCCGCACCCGTTGGCCGTGGTGCACGCTCGCGCGAGGCTCAATCTTAGCGTGTTTGTGTTGGGGGTCGCGCAGCGCCGCGATCCGCGAGCTGCTCGACCAGAAAATCCACGAAGCAGCGCACGCGGGCGGATAGAAGCCGCCCATGGGGATAGAGAAGCACGAACGGCCGCGTGGCGCCGCCGAAGTCCCGCATGACCTCGATAAGATTTCGTTCGCGCAGATCACGTTCAACCACGAAGCGGTAGGTCTGAAAGAGGCCTGCGCCGTGCCGCGCGAGCGTCGCTCCGCCGAGCACATCGCCGCCGATCGTATAGCCGCTGTCGGTAGCGAAATCGACGAACTCGCCGTTCTTGGCGAGCGTCCATGGAATGCGCCGGCCCGTGCTGGGAAGGTCGAACTGAATGCATTCGTGGTGCTGCAGATCGTCGATCGATCGCGGCGTACCGGCCTGCGCGAGATACGCCGGCGTCGCCACGACGACCAGTTCGGCGTCTTCGAGCTTGCGTGCGATCAGGTTGGAGTCGGCCGGTGCGCGGCCGCGGATGGCCAGATCGTAGCTGTCTTCCGCGAAATCGATGTTGCTGTTGCTGATGTGCGCGTCGACCCGCACGAGTGGGTAGCGCTCACGAAAGAGAGGCAGCAGAGGCAGCACCCGATAGTGCGCATACGGCGTGGGCATGCTGATGCGCAGCATGCCGGACGGCGTCGCTTGCTGGCCGGTGACGAGACGTTCCGCGTCGACCAGTTGTGTGAGTGCGCCGCTGCATTGTTCGAAATAGACACGGCCGGCTTCGGTCAGCCGGATTTGCCGGGTTGTGCGCACGAACAGCCGCACGCCCAGCCTTTCCTCGAGACGCGACACGGAACGGCTGACCGCCGCGGGCGTGACGCCGGCTGCCGTCGCAGCGGCGGTGAAACTCGCCAGCTCCGCGGCGGCACAGAACAACTCGATGCTGCCGAGCAGCAGATCGTCGAATTGCCGCTTGGTATTCATTGGAAGACGGGACTGGGATGCATGAGGGCCAACTTACCGGCTCAAAGGGCATCAGTATAGTCCGCACCCGATACGCCGGGCAGCGAGGACTACTGCAGCCCTAGTTCACGCTAAAACCGAGCAGTGTGCGCAGCAACGGGATCAGATGCTCGCCGCCGAGCATGCCTAGCAGTCCGACCAGCGCGATGGTCGGCGGCGCCGGAGATTTCACGTTGACGACGCTGTAGAACAGGCCTACCACGAGGCCGACTGCCAAGGAAACGAAATACGCTTTCATGATGGATCACCCATTGGCCAAGTAGCCATTAACCATGGCAGGCGGCGGGTATCCAGACCCACCGCCCGAACCGGACTCACATCGTGATGACGACGCGCCCACGGGTGCCCGCGGTGACCGCCTCATAAGCTTCGCGGGTGTGCTCGAGTGTGAAGCGCTGCGCGATCGCCGGCGGCTGGAACGCGCCGCTCTCGAAGCCTTCGACCAGCGCTGTCATCAGGCGGGCCGACTCGGCGACCCCCAGCTTGGCGCTATCGACACCGAGCAGTTGAGTCTCGTTATGGTAGAAGTCGATCATGTCGAACTCGACGCGGCGCTTGCCGGTCGCGCTGATCTCGACCACCCGGCCGCGCCGCTTGACGAGGCTCAACGCCGTTTCGAACGTCACGCCGCCGACCGCGTCGTACACCACGTCCACGCCACCGTTGGTCAAGGCCTTGACGCGCTCGGACGTGTGCTCGTCGATTTGCACGAACTCGTCGATCAGACGACCCGCCGGGGAATCCGCCAGCGGCGCATGACGGTCGACGCCGATGACCCGACAGCCACGCGATTTGGCGATCTGTACCACTGCACCGCCCACGCCGCCGCTAGCGCCGATCACCGCAATCGTTTCGCCCGTCTTCAGTTGTGCGTATTCCACCGTGCCGAGCCATGCGACCACGAAGTTCACGCCAATCGCGGCGGCCTGTTCGTGACTCAGTGTTTTCGGCTTGCGCGACAACGCGGCAAGCGGAATCTTGATGAACTCAGAGTGCGTACCGTCACGCGTGAAACCGATGTCGCCGCCGGTACCCCAGACGTCGGCGCCGATCCATTCCGCAGGGCCGTCTACGACGACGCCGCTGAAGTCGCGGCCCGGCGTGCGCGGCAAAACCGTGTGGTCGAAGTGGCCGGAAACGTTCTTCACGTCGCTCGGATTCACCGAGGCGCTTTTGATCTGCACGACGGCGTTCCCGGCGTCGGCTTTCGGTGTCGGGACCTCGACGTATTCCAGTACATCGGGGCTGCCAAACGACTTGAACTGAATGGTTTTCATCGAAACTCTCCTGAGTGGATTGGGCCGCGTGGTGCAGCGTTGAAGCCATTCTAGGTGTCCGCGATGGCCTTGTTGAGACAAGGACTTTCGAGTTTCGGACAGGGGTGAAACAGTCGGGCGAGCTCTGCTCGAACCCTTCACCGCGCAATTCCGCCGCGTCTCGCTCCTGGTCCTGATGCGTACGTTTAGCCTCCAGCCGGAGCGCGGGATTCCTCGCGCCCCGTGCTGAGGGTTTCTTGCGGATCGAATTCGGTAGGCGGGGCGCCGAGCTCGCGGCGGAACATATCGCTGAAGCTGCTGGGCAGATAGCCGAGCGAACGCGCGATGCTGCTGACCGAGCGGCCTTCCGCCAGCCCGGAGACGGCCACGGCCAGTTGCACCTGGCGCCGCCATTCGGAGAAGCCGATGCCGAGTTCGCGCGTGAAGAGCCGCGCCAGAGTACGCACGCTGGCGCCGACCGAGGCGGCGTGCTGCTCGAAGCTGACCGCAATCGAAGGATTGTCGATCACCGCCCGGCACAGCGCGTCGAGCCGGCGGTCCGACGCGTCGGGAAGCGGAATGCGCAACGAGGAGCGGGGCGCGTGCCCCAGTTCCAGCATGGCGAGCTTGTAGGCCGTTTCCATATACGCGTTGTCGCGCGCGTGGTTGTGTTCGTATTCCGCGATCGTGGTGATGAGCTCACGCATCAAACCGTTGATTTCGAAGACGTCGCTCTGCTTGCTGAGGTGCTGGACGTTGCGTTTGTGCAGATAGATATTGCGCATCTCCACCTCGCTCATCATATGGATCGAGTGCACGGTGCCGGCGGGTAGCCAGACAGCACGTTGCGGTGGCACCACCAGCGCCTCGCGGCCGACCTCGACCCACATTACGCCGGCAACTGCGTACAGCACCTGTGCCCAGGTGTGCGAGTGAGGCTCGATATGCAGCCCGCGCGGGTAGCGCCGGGCAAGCGAGTGAGCGTCGTCGTCTTCGGGAAGTTCAGGAGGGCGGGCTTGGGACACGGCGTTTCCGGGTCGAAATGGCTTCGCGGGATCAGGCGCATAAGCATAACGCCGCGAGCGGTTTGGTGTGCGTAGACGGGGACAGACGGGTTCGGCTCCGAAGCTTCGATAACCATGCTGCGGTTGACGAGACCAAATAAAAGACCTATTATTAGTGCTTTTTAAAGGTCTTTTAATCCACAGGATTTGGCCTATAGCGCTAGAGGGACCACCATGGAAAGCATTCTTGCCCGCGCCTCAATCGGTATCAGCGAGCTCAAGGTCAACCCGACCGCAGCAATTGAGCAAGCAGACGGTCCGATCGCGGTGCTGAACCGTAACAAACCGGTCGCGTATCTGATCCCAGCTCAAGAGTGGGAAGCGATTTGTAACAGACTTGAGGATATCGAGCTGGCAGAAATCGTCAGGGCGCGAAGCGGCGAAAAAGCTGTGAGCGTGCGACTTGAAGACCTATGACCTGCAGTTTTTAGAAGTCGCTCTTAAAGAGTGGAAGAAGCTGGGCAGCACGGTCCGTGAGCAGTTCAAGCGCAAACTGGCTGAGAGGTTGGCAAATCCACGTGTCGAATCGGCGCGTCTTAATACGCTTCCTGATTGCTACAAGGTCAAATTGACCGCCTCGGGATATCGACTGGTGTATCGCGTCGTCGACAGCAAAGTCACTGTGATCGTAGTTGCAGTAGGAAAGCGGGAGCGTAGCGCCGTCTATTCTTCGGCCATAGCTCGATTGAAGTAAAAGCCCGCTTCCGCGGGCTTTTTCACAAAAGCGCGTCAACCCGCGACGGATTTTCCCGGCAGCCGCGTTTAAGACATAACGGAGCTAATCCGCTTTCTTTAAACCTACGGGAGCCTTACATGAAGTACAAAACCCTCACACGCCTGCTGGTCACCGCCACGGTAGCGCTGTCAGCCTCCGCCGCCTTCGCGCAAGCGATCATCGTCGCCCCGCCTGCGCCGCGCGTCGAGATCGTGCCCGCACCGCGCGCTGGGTATGCATGGGATCACGGCCACTGGCGCTGGGACCACGGTCGATACGTGTGGATACCGGGTCACTGGCAGCCGGTCCGGGTCGGTTATCACTGGGTGCCGGGCCACTGGGCGCAGCGCGGCCCGAACTGGCTCTGGGTGGAGGGTCACTGGGCGTAACCTGCTAGCGCCGCTAGCCCTCTGATCCCTATATTGAGGACTCGGTCGTCGCGATTGACGAGCTTCAGGACTGATTCACCCAGTCCTGAACCAGATTCCACAGAAGGTCGATAACAAGCTTAAAACAGGCGCAAAGCGCCCCCTCTCGGAGCAACGGCAAGTGAGAAATGCTCGTGTCGCGACACGATATGTCCGGGTGCAACGGCAACCGCGGCGCACGCCGCCGCGCATGCCGTGGATATCACGGGACCGCGCGCCTTGAGCGAGCGCGATCCCGACGCGGACCTCGTCGCTCGGGTCGGCGAGCAGGATCCGGCGGCGGTGCGCACGCTCGTGTCGCGCAAGCTGCCGCGTTTGCTCGCGCTCGCGACGCGCATGTTGGGAGACCGTATGGAAGCGGAAGACGTAGCGCAAGAGGCCTTCGTGCGGATCTGGAAACAGGCGCCGCACTGGAAAGAGGGCGAGGCCCGATTCGACACGTGGATTCACCGCGTGGCGCTGAACCTCTGTTACGACCGCTTGCGAGGGCGGCGCGAAGACCCCGTCGCCGATCTGCCGGACGAAGCCGATCCCCAACCCATGCCCGACATGCAACTTGAAGCCCGTGTGCGCGACGAACATGTACGCACGGCGCTTGCTGCGCTGCCGGTAAGGCAGCGCGAAGCCCTGGTACTCAATTACTACCAGGAGCTCTCGAATATCGAAGCTGCCGCGCTGATGGGCATTACCGTCGATGCCCTGGAAAGTTTGCTCGCGCGTGCGCGTCGCAGTCTGCGCGCGCAACTGGCCGACAGTGGCTTTAGCAAGGATCTGCCATGACACCTGAGAGATTTCGTACCATCGTCGACGCCTACGGCGCCGATCCGCGCCGCTGGCCGGACGAAGAGCGCGCGGCGGCCGAGAGCTGGGCCGATCTGCATCGGATCGAGGCCGATGCCGTGCTGGCCGAGTCGGTCAGCCTCGATGCGTGGCTCGCAGACCATACGGTCGCGCCGCCGGAGCGCGAATTGGTTGAGCGCATTGTTGCGGCGGCGCCCACCCGGCGCCCGGCGAAGCATCGCGTGCGGCTCTGGTGGCAGGGCGCCGCGTATGCCGGCATCGGGCTAGCAGGCGGCCTGGCGGGTGCCTTTGCGGTGTCGTTTTTTGTCCTGACCGGCCAGCCGCCGCAGACGCATGACTCACCGTCCTATCTGGCTTCGAGCTTCGACGGTTCAACCGCCGACTGGAGCGGCGAATGAGCGATCGTACATGGAAGCTCCTGCTAGCTGGCTCGTTCGTGTTCAACGTGTTTCTGCTGGGCGGCATTGCAGGCGGCGCGTACCAATGGTTTGCCACACACGACAATGTCGCCAAGGCGCCGCAACAGCGCACGGCGCTGCGCTTTGCCACGGATGGACTCTCGTCCGAGCGTCAGAAGCAGTTCCTCGATGGACTCAAGGAAGCGCGCCGCGACGGTAAGGACTATGCGCGGGAGGGCCGCGAAGGACGTCACGAAGTGCTGGCGCTACTGGCCGCGCCGCAATTCGATCGCACCGCGCTCGACGCCGCGTTACAGCGCACCCGAGCAGCCGATATCGCGCTGCGTACCGAGGTCGAAGACAGCGTGGCCAACTTTGCGACGACGCTCACGCCGGACGAGCGCGTGAAATTCGCCGAAGGCCTGAAGCAGGCAGGCAACTGGCGTGAACCGCCGCCTGCGCCACCAAAGGAAAAGCGGCCGGCGAATCAATGAGCGAGACGATCTTCGTCCCGCTCGAATAAAACTTCGGTAGGCAGCGACGGAAACCGCAGCTTCGAACGTTTAAAGAAGGTACGCAACGTTCGAAGGAGCGCGCATGATTCCGTCACCCAACGACAATGCCGCGGCAATTGCGCTGAACCGCTTCGGTCTCGGTGCTCGCCCGGAAGACGCGCCGCCCGCCGATCCGAAGCGATGGCTGCTCTCACAGTTCGATCAGTATCAGCCTCTGCCCGCGGCATGGGCGGGTCAACCGGGGGCGGTCGCGCTCGCGACCCAGTTGGGCGAGCAACGGTTGCAGAATGCCAACGCCAACGCCAACGCCGCGCCGGCTTCCGATGCGGCCGCGAATCCGGCAGACAAGCAAGCTGCAAAGCAGGCCGCGAACAAAGCGATGCGCGCTGAAATCCGCGATGTCTACCGCACGGCGGTGAATGTGCGCGTGAGTAGCGCCCTGACGAGTTCGACGCCCTTCATCGACCGGCTCGTTCATTTCTGGGCGAATCATTTCGCGGTATCGACTGAGAAGCCGCAAGTCGCGGCACTGGCCGGCGCGTTCGAAATGGAAGCGATCCGCCCGCACGTGCTGGGCCGCTTCGACGACATGCTGGTGGCGGTAGAGCAGCATCCCGCGATGCAGATCTTTCTCGATCAGACGCGCTCGGTAGGCCCCGACAGCGTGGCGGCGATGCGTGCGGAGCAACGCAATCCCGACAACAAGCGCGGACTCAACGAGAACCTTGCGCGCGAGATCATGGAGCTGCACACGTTGGGCGTGCGCAGCGGTTATACGCAGGCCGACGTGACCGAGTTCGCACGCGCATTGACGGGCTGGAGCGTAGCCGGTGTGCGAGGGCCGCAGCCGAATGGCGCCGCGCCTGGCAGCTTTGTGTTTCGCGAGCAATTGCATGAGCCCGGCTCGCGGACCATCCTGGGGCGCCGCTACGATCAGCAGGGCGAGGATCAGGCGCTGGCGGTCCTGCACGACTTCGCCGCTTCGCATGCTACCGCGCAACACATTGCCGGCAAACTGGCGCGTCATTTTGTTTCGGATAACCCACCACCCGCGGTTACCGAGCGGCTCGCCAATGCGTTCGAGCGCAGCGGTGGTGATCTGCCCACGGTCTATCGTGCGTTGATCGATTCGCCGGAAGCCTGGTCGCCCGTGGCGGTGAAATTCAAAACACCGTGGGAATGGACCATATCCTCGATGCGCGGCCTCGGCTGGCAAGACGTCGGCAACCTGCAGGGCGCACCGCTTCTCACGCAACTCGGCGAGCCGGTCTGGCGACCGGGCTCGCCCGCCGGCTACGACGATATCGCCGCGAGCTGGGCCGCGCCTGATGCGCTGGTGCGCCGCGTCGAAGTCGCGCAACGCTTCGCTGCGCGTGTCGGCGACCAGCTTGACCCTCGCACTCTCGGCCAGACCTTGCTGGTCGGCTCCATCAGTGCGCCGACCGCGACTGCAGTGTCACGCGCTGAGAGCGCCTCGACGGCGATTGCGCTGCTGCTCGTGTCGCCCGATTTTCAACGGAGATGAACGCCATGATGTCCCGTCGCCAGTTTCTCAACTTCGCCGCAGCCGGTGCCGGCGCGATTCTCGTCTCGCCACACATGGCCTTCGCGAGGGTCGAAACGGACCGCCGCTTCGTCTTCGTGATCCAGCGCGGTGCCGCCGATGGCCTGAATATCGTGGTGCCGTACGCCGAGCCTTCGTATGCGAGCTTGCGTGGCGCGCTCGCCATCGATCCGGCCACCGCGACCAAACTCAACGGCACGTTCGCGCTGCATCCCTCGCTCGCCGAAACCGCGAAGATGTACGCATCGGGCCAGGCGCTGTTCGTGCATGCCGTGGCCTCGCCATACCGCGACCGCTCGCATTTCGACGGTCAGAACGTGCTGGAGACGGGCGGCACTTCAGCGTACCAGGTGAAGGACGGCTGGCTCAACCGTCTGGTCGCGATGATGCCCGCTACGCACGAAAACGCTATCGCGTTTGCGCCGACTGTGCCGATGGCGCTGCGCGGCAAGGCCGATGTGACATCGTACGCGCCCTCGGGTTTACCGCAGGCGCCCGACGATCTGCTCATGCGGGTATCGGACCTTTACAACCAGGACGCGCAACTCAGGCCGTTATGGGAATCTGCCATGACGGCGCGCGGCCTCGCCAGCGACGCCGGTGCGCGTCAGGACCCGGCCAGCCTCGGCAAACTCGCCGCGGGTTTTTTGTCACGCGACGACGGCCCACGCATGGCGATGATCGAAACGGGCGGCTGGGACACGCACAGCGCGCAGAACCCGCGTCTTGCCAATCAGCTAAAAGCGCTCGACACGATGCTCGCTTCCTTGCGCGACGGTCTCGGCCCACTGTGGGGCAAGACGACGGTGCTGGTGGCTACCGAGTTTGGCCGCACCGCTGCCGCCAATGGCACGGGGGGCACGGACCATGGACAGGGATCGGTGGCGATGGTGGTGGGCGGGGCCGTGAACGGTGGACGCGTCATCGCTGACTGGCCGGGACTGAAACCCAACGAGCTCTATCAGGGACGCGACCTCAGGCCCACGACCGGACTCGACGCGGTGATCGCGGGCGCTGCGAGCGAAAGTCTTGGCCTCGATCCGCATCGAACCGCGGCGGCCCTTTTTGCGCAAGCGGGGTCCACGCAACCCATGACAGGTTTGATCCGTAGCTAGCGCGCAGTCTACGCCGCGGATGTGTAGCTGCAGTTTCAAAGACACCTCAACCCGCGCCCGGCTATCACTGGATGAAGGGTCACTACCGTTGGGAAGGCGACCATTGGGGATGGGTGCACGGACACTGGGTACCGAACTGATCAACCCGGTTGTTGAGGAGCGCGCGCTGCGCGCTCTTCGCGTGCGTACACGGGCAGGTCGGTAACTGGCGCCTTGACCGGAATCTGACAAAACATATCCGCCACAAAGCCCCGGTGATATGTCGTGTGATTGACGACATGCAGCACCATCTCACTACGCGTCATGGCGCCTTCGCCGCCACCCACAAACCTGAAGTGGACCGTTTCCTCCGCATCGTGCGGCGTAAAGGCGTCGCTGCGAGCGATATACCAGTTGTCAATTTCCTGCTGCATTTCGCGCAACGTCGCTAACGGCATGGGTTCGCTGAAATTGCGGCTTGAGAAGCCGTGCTCCCGCCCCTCGAGGTGGGCACGAAAGATCTCACCGACGACATAGCAATGGCTCAGCGTGTGGACGATGTTGCCAAAAACCGTTTCGCGACGCTTGAGCGCTTCGTCATCCGGCAGCACGGCGACTGCGTCGAAGATGCGCCGGTTGGCCCAGCGATTGTAGCGGGTCAACATACCAAGAGTGCTTTCGCTCATTTCACAAAATCTCCATGCAGGGGTCTGATAATCAAAGAAGGCACTTCTGCCTTTGAGCCTGATATTACGTCCGCTTTCGTTTCTGTGTGTTGGTCGCGGTTCATTTACGTTTTGCATACGGCTTGCCTGCAAATACGGCAGCGTATTTTAAAAAGAGCGTTTGGGAGACGATACCCAGTTGATCGGAGTATTGCGGCGGGTTAAGGTGCGGAAGCACCCAGAGACGCGTGTGACGAAATCCCCTTGAGTGCGGCAC
>NZ_JAMFSB010000025.1 GCF_026225065.1 Paraburkholderia sp.
CCTCGCGATATCGCACGTCGGTGAGATAGATCGTCACCTTGCAGATGTCCGACAGCTTGCTGCCGGCTTCTTCGAGCAGCATCTGGACGTTAGCCATTGCCTGTTCGGCTTGCGCGGCGGCGTCGCCGATGCCGACCGATTCATGCGTGTCGAGATTCTGGCCGATCTGGCCACGCAGGAAAATCATATTGCCGGCGACGACAGCTTGTGCGAGGTCGTTGTCGAGCGATTGCTCCGGATAAGTGTCCCGGGTATTGAACGGGCGAATGCGGGTGTGTTCCATGATGCTGTCTGTCTCCAGTCGAGTGTCGCTATCAGCCGCGGCGGTCAAAGTAGCCTGCGCGGATCGCGCTGCCGATCAGGTTCAGGATCAGCCGGCCGGCCGTCACGCAGGAAATCTGGTTGACGTCCTTCTCCGGCTGGATTTCGACGATGTCCATGCCTACCACGCGGCCCTTGCGCACGAGGCCATGAATCAGCTTGCGCGCCTGCACGAAGGTCACGCCACCGGGTGCGGGACCGGCGACCGCCGGCATCACGGAAGGATCGAGGCCGTCCGCATCGATCGTCAGGTAGTAGTTGCCGCCATCGGGAATGCGCTCGAGCACGGCATCCATTCCGATATCGTGCAGCTCGTACGCGGTGATCAGTTCGGACCCGTACGCCTTCGCCGCGCGCAACTCTTCCGGACGCCCGCTACCCTGCGCACGCAAGCCGATCTGCACGATTTTCGCCACGTGGCTCATTTCCGAAGCGCGCCGGATGGGGCTCGACAGGCCTTCGCGCACGCCGTTGACCTCGTCGCGCCAGTCGAGGTGAGCATCGACGTGGACGAGCGTGATGGGTCCAAGTGAATCGAATGCGCGCAGCACCGGCGTCGTGATGCCGTGGTCGCCGCCCATCACAATGGGTAGCGCGCCCGCCGCGAGAATCTTGCGCACGGCCGCTTCGACGCGCTGATAGTGACTGCCGGGTGCGGCGAGATCGGCGATTACGTCGCCGCAATCGACGAAGCGGATATCGTCGCGTTCCTGGAGCAGCGGGCCGTCGATATCGAAGTCATAGTGGCCAGGCGAACGCACGACGCGATCGGTCGCCTGCCGGATCGCCGTGGGCGCGTTGGTCTGGTCGTTGGTGAAGTCGGCGGCAGAATATGCAGCGCCATAGGGCATGCCGAGTACGGCGATATCGGCTTCGAGATGGTCGAGGTCCAGCGCAAGGTCGGCGTAGAGCAGGGTTTTATGGCCGGTTCTCGGCGCCACGGTGAGCGGTTTTGTCATGATATGTATTCCTTATCAAACGAAATTATGAGGGGCTTAAACCGGTGCATCTCAGGCGCGCCGGTAACGGGTCGCGTAGCGCTCCGACCACTGCCCGGCGAGGTCCAGCAGCACGCTGCACACCCAGTAGATCAGCGCGGTGGTGCCGAGTACTTCGACGTAGGCGAAGGTATCGGCGGTCAGCAGGTTGCTCTGGTACGTGAGCTCGGCGAGGCTCATCACCGAGAAGATCGAGGAATCCTTGAACATCATGATGGTGAGGCTGGTCGTCGCCGGCGCGAGGTAGCCGAAGATCTGCGGCAGGACTACGTAGCGCTGAACGTGCCATTCCGACAAGCCGAGTGAACGGGCCGCCTGCAGCTGTCCGCGCGGAAGGCTGCCGAACGCGCCGCGCAGGATCTCGCAGAAATAGCCGCCGGTATAGAACGCTGTCGCCGCCACACCGATTCCAAACGCGGGCATCATGATGCCGAGTTTCGGCAGGCCGAAGAAACTGAGGTAGACAAGAATCAGAAACGGCACGTTGCGCACGATCTCGACATACCCAAGCGCTGCCGAACGCGCAAGACGCGCTGCCGATCCATACAGATACGCAGCCAGTGTTCCTATCGCGATGCCCAGCGGAATGCCGAGCACGCAAACCTGCGCCGTGACTTTCAGGCCCTTTAGCAAGGGGCCGATCGACTGTTCGACGATCGACAGGTCAATGGACATTGGGCAGCACCTTTGCCACACGGCGCTCGAGCTCGCGTGAGGCCGACGACGCCACGAACAGGATCGCAAAGTAGACGACTGCGGTCGCGGAAAAGACCTGCAGCGGCAAGTTCGTCTGCAGCGTTGCATCACGCGCCACGGTCGCGAGGTCATGGACCGCGATGATCGACATCAGTGACGATGCCTTCAGCAGCATGGTGAATTCGTTGGTGAGCGGCGGAATGGAGCGATAGAACAACTGAGGAAACACGATGTAGCGCCAGGCCTGCGTAGCGCGCATGCCGAGCGCACGGGCGGCGGGCAGCTGGCCGCCGCTCAGGGAATTGAACGCGCCGCGGAGGATTTCCGACACGTACGCGCCAGTATTCATGGCAAGCGCGAGAATGCCGGCTTCTAGCGGCGACAGCGGCAGATTCAGCACCGCAGGCAGAACGTAATACGCCACCAGCATCTGGATCAGCGCGGGTGTGCCGCGAATCACGCTGACATAGCCAACTACCAGCCACGCCAGCACGCGGCCGCCGAGCAGGCGCGCAACCAGCAGGATCGAGCCGAACACAATGCCGATTGCAAAGGCAACCGCACTCGCGGCGATCGTGATCAGCGCGCCACCCAGCACGTCGTGGAAGAACGGCCCAAGCGCGGCGATCTGTGCGCTGACAAAGGACAGCATCGAGCGTCCCGTGTCAGACCGCGCCTTCAGGCAGATAACCGCTGGTCGGCAGATTCATGGTGTAGCCGAACCATTTTTTCTGCAGGCCGGCGAGCTGGCCATTCTTCGTCAACTCGTCAAGCGACGTATTGATGAACGCGCGGATCTCCTTGTCGTCGGGATGGGCGACCCAGGCGAGCACTTTCGGATCGCCGATTTTGCCGATCACGCGATATTGCCCAGGTTCGCGCTTCATCAGCACCGCGACGATGTTCGACGGCATGATGCTCACGTCCACCGTCTTGTTGGATAGCGCGACCATGACGTCGGGATAGGCCTGAAACAGCTTGAGGTCTGAGTAGCCGGCACCCTTGGCTTTCAGTTGCGTATCGAAGGTTTGCGCAACGGGCTGCGACGACGATCCCATTTGCGTGCCCACGACGTGGCCTGCAACGTCGTCGGGCTTCGTCATGCCGGCGTCGCTGGCGCGCACGACCAGCACGGTATCGACAACGCCAACCGGCTCGGAGAACGCAAAGCGCTTCGCCCGCTCCGGGTTGATGCCGACGCTCGTCGCAACGAAATCGAACTTGTGTGCCATCAGGCCCGGCAGCAGGCCCTGAAACGGCAGGTTGACCTGGTTGAGCTGCACACCGAGCTTGCTGGCTATGTATTCGAGGATGTCGTGGCCGTAGCCCACCACCTGGCCGTTTTCGACGAATTCAAACGGCTCGTAAGCGGCTTCGGTGCCGACCGTCAGCTTGCCGCGCTTGCGGATGTCGGCTAACGATCCGCCTTCCGCGAACGCGAAGGAAGGCATCGCCAACGCAAGCGAAACACCGCTTGCCAGCGTGATGAATTTGCGTCGATTGAGCGTGGTCATGGATTTTCCGGCAAGGGGTTAAGCGATCGCTGAGTCGCCAATGTAGGCAGTCAAAATAGTTTTGAATAACTATTTTTGTGCTGATATGGTTCCGAAAACCAAGACCTTTCGATGACCCTGCCGCGATGAAAAAGATGCCTCTCGATGAGCGCGACCTACGTTCGCTACGGGTCTTTTGCGCGGCCGCGCAAGCCAGCGGTTTTGCTGCGGCGGAACGCACGTTGCTGATGTCGAAAGCGTCGATCAGCCGGCATATCAACGAGGTCGAAGCGCGCCTTGGACTGAAACTCTGTGAGCGAGGGCCGGGAGGCTTCCAGCTGACCGAAGGCGGGCAGGTGGCGCTGCGTGTCTCGCTACAGGCGCTCGAAGCACTCGAGCGCATCAAGCCAGAAGTCGATGCGGTGCGTGGTGTGCTGTCCGGGCCGTTGGTGCTCGGCATGTCCGAGCATCTGATGACGCACAAGGACTGTAAGGTCGCGGATGCGCTCGGCGAGTTGAACCGGATCGCGCCGCTCGTCACGCCGACGCTGAAGGTGATGACGTTCGGTGATCTTGGCACGGCACTCGCGGAGCGGCGCGTGCAGATTGCGATTCGCGGTGTTTACAAACGGGTGCGGGCCTTCCGTCACTATCCGTTGTTCACGGAGACGCATCGCGTCTACTACCGGCCGGCGGAGGGCGGGGCGAGCGGGGAGATCGACGCACACGGCGAAGTATGCGAGTGGCCGCTCGTGTATCGCCCTCATCCGTTCGTTGAAGACGCGCTCGCGACGCACGGCTTCCGGCAAGGTCCCGAAGCAAGCGGACTCGAAGCGGTCGCAACGTTGGTGGCGACTGGACGCTACGTCGGTCTTCTGCCCGAACACTATGCGGCGCAATTGTCGTCACGGTACGAGTTCGCGGTGCTGCCGCAATCGCCGTCCTACGACATACCGTTTTGCGCGATCGTCGAGGAATCGCGGCCCCTTACGCGCAGCGCAGAGGCATTCCTGCGACTGTTGCTTGAGGCGCACCGCTGACGATGCTGCGGCGGACGGGCATACCCTCTTTCTACGCTCACCGCACGCTCGTCCGATAAGAAGAATAGATGCTAGATGAGGGCACTTGCGATAACCACGCGACACCCGCTATGGCAGAATCGCCAGAAGAACGTACACGCCACGGCGACGTGCTCCAAGGCTGCATTCCCATGCATCTGGCCGGCGATCGAAGGCAAAGCCACAATGCGGTTTGGGGGAGATCCATGTCAGCCAGTCAACAGACGCCACGCGTTACCGCGGACCCGTCCCATTCATCATCCTCGCCGCTCTCACTCGGCTCGGCATTGCGCCGCTGGAGTCTGCGCGTGCAGTGGACGATTGTCGCGCTTAGCGCGATTGGCACGATCGCAGCGGCCCGCTGGTACGGCTACTATGGCGCCGCGTTCGGCCTTGTGCAGTTCCTGGTGATTTTCGGCTGGTTCGGGGTGGGACTATTCCGCGCAATCTCGACCTTGCGGGCCCAACTGGATGCACTGTGCGAAGGCGATCTGGTGCGGGACGTGTCTTTGCCTGGCCGCGACGAACTGGCGGCGCTCGGCGAACAGGTACGCCTGCTTGCTCACCAGTTCTCGCAGATCGTGGCTCGCATCCGCAGCGAAGCGGAACTGATCGCGATGGGCGGCGCCGAGGCGACCGAACATGCCACCTCGCTGTCGCAGCGCACCGAGTCGCAGGCTGCCAGCCTTCAGCAAACGCGGGCGTCGCTCGAAGCCCTGCTGGAAGCCGTGCGTTACAACACCAATCAGACGCAGCAAGCCGATGAGCGGTCCGCCCGTGCGCATGCCGATGCGGTCGCGGGACAGGAGGCGGTGCGCGCTTCGGTCGCAAGCATCGAACGCATCGAGCAACGTTCGCACGAAATGGGGGAGATGCTCAGCGTAATCGACGGCATCGCTTTCCAGACCAATATCCTCGCGCTTAACGCCGCCGTGGAAGCGGCCCGGGCTGGCGATTCCGGCCGCGGTTTCGCCGTGGTCGCGGCAGAAGTGCGGGCCTTGGCGCAGCGTAGCGCGCAGGCCGCTGCGGAAGTCAAAAAACTGATCCAGCATTCTCGCGACGAGGTGACGGACGGCGTGCAAGCCATCGAAGGTAGCCGCAATCTGCTGACGCGTGCAGTCGACGCGGTCAGCCAGGTGGCCGCCTTGCTGCGCGATGTCGCACGTTCGAGCAGCGAGCAGACTATCGGCTTGCAGGAGATCGCCCAGGCGGTCGAGGTGCTGGATGACATCACCCAGCGCAATGGCCAGATGGTCGGTGGGGCGGTGGAAACGGCAAGTCAGTTGCAGGCCCGCGCCGACCGGCTCAGCGACGGCGTCAAATATATCCGGTTGCGCCAGGGCTGCGCCGACGAGGCACGGGCCATGGCGCAGCGTGCGGCGCAACTGGTGGACAGCGAGGGGCCCGAAGTTGCCGTGCGCCGTTTTCACGACCGACAGGGCGGCTTTCACGACCGCGACCTCTATATCGTGGTGGCGGACCGCGACGACTATTTCCGTGCCTTCGGCTCCGACCCGAGCAAGGCCGGCAAGCTGCGCAAGGATGCGCTGCCCGGCGATGACCAGAGCGCGATCCGCGAGGCCAGTTGGCGCGCGGTCGAGCAAGGTGGTGGGTGGATTGAATTCAACGGGCGTCACCCGGTGACGAAGCAGCCGGTGGAGAAGATCGGTTACATTGCGCCCGCGCTCGGCGGCCGCTGGGCGGTGCAGTGCAGCGTCAACCGCGGCGACGGGTTGAAGCCTTCAACGAAGGCTTGACGCTGCTACCAATGCGCGCCCAATTCGCCGCGCGGCACAAATTGCCCGTGTCCTGTTCGGCCCACCCACTTGCCGTCGTCGATCAGCAATTCGCCGCGCAGCAATACCTTCTTCACGCGACCCGTCACAGAGTGGCCTTCGAATAGCGTGAAATCGCAATCGCTATGCTGCGTATGCGCGCTGATCGTGTGTACTTCACCTGGATCGAACAGCACGATATCGGCATCGCTGCCGATCGCCAGCGTGCCTTTCTTCGGGAACAGCCCAAACAGTTTCGCAGGGGCGGTCGACGTCAACTCGACAAAACGGTTCAACGAAATTCGACCCGTGCGCACACCCCCGTCGTAAACAACAGTCATGCGAGTTTCCACACCTGGCACGCCGTTCGGAATCTTCGAAAAATCGTTTTGCCCGAGCGGCTTCTGGTTCACGTTGCCGCGATGGCCTTCTTTCATGCAGTAGGGGCAATGATCGGTCGAAATGAGTTGCAGGTCGTCGGTTTTCAGCGCCGTCCATAAGGCGTTCTGCGCATCTTTCGAACGCAGCGGCGGACTCATCACGTACCGCGCGGTGTCGAAGCTTTCGTCGGCGTAAGCGGATTCATCGAAGAACAGGTAGTGCGGGCAGGTTTCCGCAAACACGGGAATGCCGAGGTCGCGCGCTTCGATCACATGTTTCAGCGCTTCCTTGGCGGAGAGATGCACAAAGTACACCGGGGCTTCGGCGAGTTCGGCAAGTTTGATGCCGCGATGTGTCGCCTCGCCTTCCATGATGGCCGGACGCGTAAGCGCGTGATAGCGCGGCGACGTATGACCCTGGGCGATGGCTTCGCGAATCAGCAGGTCGATCACAGTGCCGTTTTCGGCGTGCAACGCAATCATGCCGCCATGTTGACCCACCATCCGCATGGCCTGAAAAATCGCCGCATCGTCCGACATCACCGTGCCGGGGTACGCCATGAACATCTTGAAGCTCGACACCCCCTCGTGGCGGATCGCGTATTGCATGTCGCCGAGGACCTTGTCGTCAACCTGCGTGACGATCACATGAAAGGCATAGTCGATGCTGGCAACCGACGCCGCTTTCGATTGCGCGCGTGCAATTGCATCAAGCGGACTGGTGCCGGCGTTTTGCAGCGCAAAGTCGATGATCGTGGTGGTGCCGCCGAACGCGGCCGAGCGGGTGCCGGAGGCGAAGTTGTCGCAGGTGACCGAGGGCCCGAAGGTATTCTCCATGTGCGTGTGGGCGTCCACGCCGCCCGGGAACACCAGCAGGCCGCTCGCGTCGATCACCTGGGTGTCGGGTCCGGCTTCGAGCTGCTCTCCGATACAGACGATCCGTCCGCCTTCGATCACGATATCGGCAACATAGTCGTCGACGGCTGTAATCAGGCGTCCTCCACGTATCAGCGTGCGTGTCGGGTCATGGGTCATGAATTGCTCCGTTCATGGTCAGTGGCAAGGGCAAAGGAGAGGGCGTCCTCGAGACGGCCGATTTCCGCGGTGGACAAGCGTGGGATGGGCGGACGCATCGACGGATGCGGGAATTTTCCGAGCAGGTGCAAACAGGCTTTCAGACGCGCATTCGCATGCGAGCCGGGCGCGGTGCCGTAAATGATCTTTGCCAGCGGATACACGCGCGCATGGAGTTGCTGAGCCTCGCTGAGGTTGCCGCTCAGAACCGCGCGATACAGCGCGACGATCAGCTCCGGCACGACCGCTGCGAGACTGACGAGGCTGCCTTCCGTGCCGATTGCAAAGCATGGGAACAGGTGCTCGTCGCCCGACGCCATGACAGCGATATGCGGCGCCACCGATTTCAAATGCCTGCGATTGGTCTCATACGCGGCGGTTTCCCAGCTTCCTTCCTTGATGGCTACCACCTCGGGCAAGCCGGCCAGTGCGGTCAGCATCTCGGGGGTGTAGGCCATCCCACCCGTGTTGACACCAGCCTGATAGAGCATCATCGGCAGGCTCGCGTTGGCGTTGGCGAGCCGGTGATGCGTGACGACGGTTTCCAGATCGGTGGACAGCGCCCATGAATACGGCGGAAACAGCAGTAACGCATCGGCGCCCGCACGCTGGGCGTCGTCGGTATGCGCCTGCGCCTTGTAGCTATCTTCCGAGTTGACGCCCGCGACGATGATCGAGCGATCATCGCATACGCTATGCGCTATCTCCACCACGCGCCGCTTTTCGTCGCGTGACAGGGCGAAGTTCTCGCCCGCGTGACCGTTGATCAGGAGTCCGACTATCCCATCTATCGCCGTCACCTCCTCGAGATGGGACGCCAGCGCAGCCTCGTCGACGTGGCGGCCGTGCGCATCGAGCGGACACAGTGTGGCGGCGTAGATGCCGTTGAAGGGGGCGTCGTGCGAGGGAATCATTGGGTCTGTTCTCGTTGAGGGAGTTCGGGCGCGACGGCGATGAGCCGGGCGGGATCGAACAGCGGCAACTCGGGCGTCGCGCCGAGCATCGTTTGGGCGAGCAGCTTGCCCATGTAAGGACCGCTCGTATAACCGGAATGCACGCAGCCGATGACCCATGCATCGGGGAGTCCAGGCAGCGCGCCGATCATCGGCATGGCGTCGGCCGTTTCGGCCTCGAGCCCTAGCCATATGCGCGCGACGCGCGCTTTCGCCAGCGCGGGGATCACGTGCTGCGCGAGCCGCAGGTTGCCGGTGAGGTTTTGCGGAATCGTTTCGACGGGGCCGCGCGCGCGATCGCCGACACCTTGCCAGCCCCCGCCGATTAGCACGGTGCCGTTGGCAAACTGCTTCATCGACAGCAACCCGTTGGCAATGCTTAACACCGTGCGCATGACGGGCGGCATCCGTTCGGTGACGATCAACTGGTTCACCAGCGTCTTCACGGGAATCCGGATATCGAGCATCGCGAGCAACGGTTCGAGCCAGACGCCGCCCGCCATGACGAGGCGCGTGGCGTCGATGCGAAGCGAGGCACCCTGGCTTTCCGGGCCATGCACGCAGTAGTGTCCGTTTGTGTGATCAATGCGCGTGGCGGGGGATTGCTCGAAAATCTGTACGCCGGCTGCACGAAGCGCCGCGTGAAAGCCACGACCGGTGAGATACGCACTGGCAAAACCGTCTGTCTGGCAGAACGCGGCTTCGAGTATCGCGGGGTTGAGGCCGGGTTCGACCGCTAGCGCCGCGTCGCGCTCGAGCAGGTCAATCTGCGCGCCATATTCGCGCCGAGCGGCGGCGCGAGCGCGCAGCAGGTCACGCTCGGTTTCGGTGAACGCGAGCGAAAGTCCCGGCGCAGCGGTCGCAAGGACGCTTGAGCCAAGCCATTGTTCGGACTCCATCCACATTTGCCACGCACGTATTGCGTACGGAACCAGTGCGGCACGCGTCATATGAAGTGTGAGCGTGCCCGCGTTTACGCCCGAGGCGGCACGGCACAGCGAATCACGCTCGATCAGCGCGACTCGCATGCCGCCGCGTGCGAGGAACAGCGCGGTGGTGCAACCCATCACGCCGCCGCCCACTACGGCGACGTCGAATGGTCCGTGTACGGTTTGACCCGGCGTGCTCATAGTGGAGCCGCCTTCGGAATCGGGATTTCGTCATACGTGAAGTCGCCGGTCAACGCTTCCACTGTCACCGGCCGCAACGGCGTGCGGGCGGAGAAGCAGCCGACGGTCTCGCGCGATGCAGCGCCCATACGCCGCATCAGCAGCTCACCGGTAATGTCGCCGCACGTGCGGCCCTGGCATGGGCCCATTCCACAGCGCGTCCATGCCTTGAGCTGGTTGATGTCGTGAGCGCCGGCGTCGCATGCAGCGTCGATTTCTGCACGTGTCACGTCTTCGCAACGGCACACAATCGTCGCAGGCGTAATGTTTTCGACGTGCCCCGGGCGCAGCGCCATCAGACCAGACATCGCATGGCCGAAGCGCGTGGCGTGCCGATGTGCGCTGCGCGCAGGCCCGATGCTGCGCGTCAGGCGCATCGGATTGGTTGCGCCGAGATCGAGCGCGCATGCGAGTCCGGCCAACGCGCCGTGTGTGGCGGCCGCCGCCGCACCTGCGATGCCGGCGCCGTCTCCGGCGACATAAAGCAACGGGCGTGAGGTACGTCCGTCCTGATCGGCGATGGCGATCCATCCTCCCGCCGCGCGCGAGTAGCGATGCCTCGCGCGCAACAGACGGGTGATCTCGGTGGCCGGCGTGAGGCCGTGACCGACGGCGATGCAATCGGCGAGCACGGTCGTTCGCTGTCCGCTGAGCGGACGTCCAGCCGCGTCGCATGGGGCGAGCGTGGCGCGCAAGCGGTCGTCGGCTGACTCGACACGGATGATCGTATGACGTGCATATCGCGGCGTCCGGGCGTGGCTAATGGTGCGCCACCAGTTGAAGCCTTGCCGCAGCAGATCGGGGCGCGCCAGCATCGCGGGCAGCGTGCGCGCCCAGTCTGCGGTGCTGGCCAGATCCACAATCGCCTCGACCTTGCCGCCGCCTTCGATGGTCTTCGCCGCCACGGCCGCGAGCAGCGGCCCACATCCGGCGACAAGCGTCGAGCGACCAGGCAGTACTCCTTGCGATTTCAGCAGAATAGTCGCAGCAGCCAGGCCGATCACACCCGGTGTGGTCCATCCTTCGAACGGCACGACCCGTTCAGTCGTCCCCGAAGCCACGATCAGCGCGCGCGCCGTGCAATGCACTGGGCCGTTCGGACCGGTGGCGTCGACACGGTAGTCGCCGGTCACCGCCCAAACAGGATGGGCAAAGAAAGTGGTCACGGTGCTGGCGGCCAACTCGCGCCGCAGCACGTCGCCTGCCTGCTGATCGGCGCTGCTGGCGGCGCGAGTGCCCCCTATGGGGGCGCGGTACACCTGTCCGCCCGCGCTGGGGTTTTCGTCGAACAGCGCGACGTTCAGCCCAGCCGACGCCGCGGCCAGCGCCGCATGCGCACCCGCCGGTCCGCCTCCGAGCACCACCACGTCGAATTCACCCATCGGCGCCGGTCTCCGGGACGGTTTCGATATGCAGGCCGTTGGTAACAGGCGTTTGGCAAGCGAGCGTGCGGCGGCCCTCGACTATCACCAGACACTCTTGGCACGACCCCATCAGACAGAACATGCCACGTGCCTCATGCAACCGCGGGCTTGCGCGCAGAGCCTTCACGCCAGAAGCGAACAGGGCGGCCGCGACGCTTTCACCAGCACGCGCCGTGAAGCGTTGCCCGTCGAGAAACAGCTCGACGGTTGCGGCACGGTTCGAGTCGTGAATACGCATGGCATCCGCTGCAGACATCAGTACCAACCTCGCTTGACAAGTAATTTAGGCGATGCTTTGATACTAACGTATACGATACGTATACGCAAAGTCGCCAAAAACAAGTGGCGCTGCGAACGCCTCGACCGAGCATTTCCACACCATTACGCCCCTCACGGAGTTACAGCATGAAACCCTCGATCATCCTGAGCCGCATGCTCGCCGCCGGTCTCGCGGCTTGCGCGCTGCTTGGCTCACTCGATGCAAGCGCGCGCACGCTGGACGAAATCCTTGCCTCGAAGACGATTGTGTTCGGTATCAACCCGAACCTGCCGCCGCTTGGCGTCTATGATGCCAAGAACAATATCGACGGTTTCGATGTGAGCATTGCGAAGAAGATTGCGGATTCGCTGGGCGTCAAACTGGAAATCGTGCCGGTTGGCTCGGCTGACCGCGTGCCGTTTCTGATGTCCGACAAGATCGACGCGGTGATGGGCGGCATGACGCGCAACGCCGACCGCCTGAAAGTGATCGACTTCACTGATCCGGTCAATACCGAAGTGCTCGGCGTGCTGACCACGCAGGACAAGCCCTACAAGGACTGGACGCAACTGAACGATCCGTCGGTGAGGCTCGTGCAGGTGCGCGGCACGACACCGGTCAAGCTGATTCAGGACAAGCTGCCGAAGGCGCAACTGCTGTTGCTGGATAACTATCCCGACGCGGTGCGTTCGATTGCGCAAGGTCGCTCCGACGCGCTGATCGACGTGCTCGATTTCATGCTGAGCTTCACGAAAAGCTATCCGACGAAATGGCGCGTCGTCGATGCACCGATTGAAGTGGACTACGACTGTATCGGCATCAAGAAGGGCAATACCGCGCTGACCGAGCGTCTGAACAAGGAAATCGGCAGCCTGCAGAAGAGCGGCTTTGTGGCGGATAGCTGGAAGAAGTGGTTCGGCAGCGCGATGCTTTACGATCCGACTGCCGCGCCGCCTGCGGTTGCCGCGCAATAACCTTTGCTTCGCGTCACTGGCAGCGCGCGTTGCGGCTTTAAGCCCACGCGCGCTGTGTAACTTCGTTGCAAGGAGTGCTGATTAGATGACCCTTCAGTTCGGGCCCATCCTCGAGCAGTGGCCCTATCTGCTCGGTGGCGCGTGGCTCAGTCTTCAGATCGCGGTGCTCGCGTTCGCTTTAGGCATGCTGATCGGACTCGTCTGCGCGTCGGTCCTACGATACGGGCCAGCTATTTTGCGCCGCGTTGTCACTGCGTACGTGAGCTTCGCGACCAATACGCCGCAGCTCGTGCAGATTTTCTTTCTGTTTTTTGCGCTGCCCGACATCGGCATCACGCTATCGCCATACACCGCAGTTCTGATCGGCGCTACGTTTAATGCGGGCGCTTACCTGTGCGAGATCCAGCGCGCGGGTTTCGCATCGGTGCGGTGGACGGAGATCGAGGCGGCGGAGGTGCTGGGCTTTTCGACGCCGCAGATTGTGCGGTATGTGATTTTTCCACACGTAGTGAAAGTGATGTTTGCACCTCTGTCGAACCAGTTCATTGTGATGACGCTCGGTACCTCGATGGCGTCGATTTTCGGCGTCGAGGAACTGACGGGCCGCACCTATAACATCAGCTCGCAGACCTACCTGTCGGTCGAGGCGTTTAGCGTAGCAGCCGTCATGTATATCGCGATCACGCTGCTGGCCACTTTCGCGCTCGCGATGTTCGGCCGCCACGTGTGCCGCGCGAAGATCAAGGTGTTTTGATGGCCGGCTCTTCGATGATGACGCAACTCGCCGGCCTGTTCTCGTACTACAACTTGTTGTTGCTGCTCGAAGGGCTGGTCGCGACCTTCGTATTGTCCGTAATCGGTTGTCTGGCTGGATTCGTTGCGGGTTTTGCAGTGGCGATCGTGCGTGTGACGCGCTCGCGCGCGATGGCGCCGGTGCGCGCGCTGATGTTCGCATACTGCCTGCTGTTGCGGCGCGTGCCGTTTCTCGTCACGTTGATGCTGGTGTTTTTCGCAAGCCAGGCGCTCAACGCGAACCTGTCGACTTTCACGGTCGCGCTGATCAGCGTCTGCCTGATCGCCGCGGCGTACCTCGGCGAGATCGTGCGCAGCGGCCTGGAGTCGGTTCACGTCAATCAGTGGGAGGCCGCCAGCACTTTCAACTTCAGTTATCTGCAAACGCTGCGCTACGTGATCGTGCCGCAGGCGTGGCGCGTGATCTTGCCGCCCACCTTCGGCTTCTTCGTCATGTTCATCAAGGACACGGCGCTCGCCTCGCAGATCGGCGTGATGGAACTCACATCGGCGGGAAAGGTGCTCAGCAACAAGGGCTTTTCCGCCACGCTCGTCTACGGGACGGTTCTGGCGCTGTACTTCCTGATGTCGTACCCCTTGTCGCGCTTAGGTAAGCGCCTGGAGAAGAATCTTGCCTCAACTCGAAATCGTTGACCTGAAAGCCTCCTACGGTCCGCACACGGTACTGGAGCGTATCAACCTGTCCGTCGAGAAGGGCGAGATTGTCAGCCTGATCGGACCGTCGGGGTCGGGCAAGAGCACGTTGCTGCGTGTCCTGATGGGGCTGCTGCAGCCCGAGCATGGCAGTGTGCGTCTGAACGGCAGTGAAGTGAATTATGCCGACAGGATGGCCGTTCGCGCGTTGCGTCTGGACATCGCGATTGTGTTCCAGCAGTACAACCTGTTCCAGAACATGACCGTGATCGATAACGTGATGATTACGCCGACCAGGATCAAACGCTGGCCGCGCGCCGAAGTCGAGCAGAATGCGATCAATCTGCTGACGCGTGTGGGCCTGGCGCACCGCTTGCATGCCTACCCGGACGAATTGTCGGGCGGCCAGCAGCAGCGAGTGGCGATTGCGCGTGCGCTTGCGTTGAAGCCCAAGGTGCTGTTACTCGATGAGGTAACCGCTGCGCTCGATCCTGAGCTCGTCAATGAAGTGCTCGACACGATCCGCGAACTCGCCTCGGACGGCATCACGATGTTTATCGTGTCGCATGAAATGAGTTTCGTGCGGGAGGTGTCGTCGAAGGTTGTGTTTATGGCCGGGGGGCACGTGATTGAGACCGGCACGCCCCAGCAGCTATTCGATGCGCCGCGGGAAACGCGTACGCAGGAATTCGTCGGAAAGATTCTGCGGCACTGAGGGCGCATTGAAGAAGCACTGGAGAAGCACCGGAACGGCACGTAATCCCTCGTATGAAGCATCCCGCGGTTGCCTCGCACCTCAGCTATACGTGCCCTCGGCGAGCCGGTCGAGCACGAAACGGCGCAGGTTCTGCAGATGCGTGCGCACGGCGGTACGCGCTGCTTCCGCGTCGTCCGCCAGATACGCCTCGAGAATTGCCAGATGTTCGGCGCGATCTTCCTCGATACGGTTGAAGGGCGTGACCAGTTCGAACAGGCGGCTGTTCGTGCGCACCAGATCGATCATGTGGGCGAGCACATCGTTGCCGCTCGCACGTGCCATCATCGTATGCACCTGATCGTCGAGCTGCCAGTGGGCCTGTTCCTGCTGGCCGCTGCTGAGCGACTTGATCTTCTTCACCAACTGATGCACGAGCTTCTTGTCGATCTTGCCGATTGCTAGCCCGATAGCCTCCGCTTCGAGCAGTTCGCGCACTTTCATGGCCTGAAAGTATTCCTGTGCGCTGACAAAGCGCACCGAGTAGGAGCGCGCGCCGGCGCGGGCCAGCAGGCCTTCGCCTTCGAGGCGCAGCAGCGCTTCGCGCATCGGTGTGCGGGAGATATTGAGTTCCTCGGCAAGCCGACCTTCGACGACCGGACCACCGCTGCGCAACGCCTTGTCGAGGATCATGCGACGCAGCGTCTGATAGGCCAGTTCGCCGAGCTTCTCGGGACTGGAGGTGGAGTTAGTGTTCACGCGCTCTCACTGAAGTTATATGTTAAGTATACGAAGTGTATGCGGATATACGCAAGTCTACCCGCCGGGCGAGATGCATGGAGTTTTTCTGTCCGTTCAATTTTTTCTTCCCCCTTCCTGTCGATAGACTTTCGCTAAAAGGCCTCGTTTCAAGGCAAAATAGTCAACGGAGCGGGCACGCTAGCGCCTTCTACGCAAATCACAGCAAGGAACGAACCGATGGAATCGCGATCGACCAGTAGACGTGGTGTCGTCGCTGCAGTGTTGGGCAACGCGATGGAGTGGTACGACTTCACCGTGTTCGCGGTGATGACGCCGGTGATCAGCAAGCTGTTTTTCCCGGTCAATTCGGCCATACCGGGAAGTGAACTCAATGCCATCCTGCTTACGACGGCACTGTTCGGTGCGGGCTTTTTCATGCGACCAGTCGGCGGCATTGTGCTGGGGCTCTACGGCGACCGCCGGGGTCGCAAGGCGGCGATGACGCTCGGCATGTTTATCATGGCCGTCTCCGTCCTGATGATTACCTTCGCGCCCACATACGCAAGCGCGGGTGTCGCCGCACCGCTAATCGTGCTGATTGCGCGTCTGTTGCAGGGATTTTCGGTCGGTGGTGAATTCGGCACCTCGACCGCGTTCCTGATTGAACTGGCGCCGCCTGGCCGGACCGGCTTTTTCGGCTCGTGGCAGATCACCGGGCAATTGATGGCACAGGTTCTGGGTGCCGCGCTCGGCATGCTGATCACGCAGGTATTTACTCCGGAACAACAGGCGGCCGGCGCCTGGCGCATTCCCTTCGCGGTCGGTCTCGTGATCGTGCCGATTGCCCTCTATATGCGCCGCAGTGTGATGGAGTCGAGCGTTTTCACCCAGGTACTCAGCCGCGCGAAGACGCGCTCGACCACCATGGGAGCCGGTCTGAAACAGCACGGCGCGAGATACCTGATCGGCATGGGCATGGTGGTCGCCAGCGCGGTATCGTTTTATGTCACGTTCGGCTATACCGTGACCTACGCGAAGCAGGTGCTGCACTTGCCGCTTGCACAAAGTTTCATGGTGCAGATGATCGCAGCAATCGTCATGCTGATCGTGGTGCCCATCGCAGGCGCAGCGTCTGACCGCTTCGACAGGAAACGGCTGCTGCTGGCGTCGCTGGGGGCCTATCTCGTGACCTTGTATCCGCTGTACGCGTGGGTGACGGCGGCTCCCTCAATCGAGCGGCTGCTGCTGACTCAGGTGATCGCGGGTGTGTTTAGTGCCACCTTCCTCGGCGTCTATTGCACGACGCTTGCAGAACTGTATCCGGTACGCACGAGAGCCACGTCTCTCGCGATCGTCAACAACGTGGCAGTGCTGATTTTCGGCGGCTTTGCGCAGTTTTTCGTGACCGGATTGATCAAGCTGACGGGCTCGCCGTTGGCGCCGGTGTTCTACGTGATGATTGGACTGACGCTCGGGCTTGTATCGGTCATCTTTATGAAGCGTCCTTCACCGGGTGAGTCTGCGACGGCCCAACTTGGGACGCTTGAGTTGTGATGGCCCGTGTAAGAGTCAGATCAGAAGCAAGGTTAAAAGGAGTTTAGTGTGAGTCACAACCATCCAGAAGGCGATGTCGTCGATCAGATCGCTGATCCGGCGAATCCTCAGATCGCGCGGGACATCCGGCAACATCGGCCGAAGATCGTCGCCTTTATCCAGGCCACGTTTGATGCCTTGTTTGTCGACGAACCTGGCAACTTCGGTTTGCGTCTACGCTTCTCATGTGCCGCCAAGGTCGCAGCGCTGACCGAGGAGGCGGGACTGGCGCATTTTTACCTTGACGCTCTGGAGAGCATCGGCCCGCTGAAAAAGGATGCCAAAGCGCAAGCGGTGGAAAATGCGGCGTTTGAACACACCATGCGCGTGACGACTGCACCGGCATCCTGTGATCAAGCCGCGCTGGATGCCCTGCACGCGGTGGGTATGACGGAGTACGAAATCGTCACGCTTTCGCAACTGATCGGCTATGTGTCGTTTCAGGCACGCCTGATTCTCACGGTGCGTGCGCTTGCCGGCGTCGAACGTGCCGCGGCGACCACGAAGAGCAACCCTGCGAATTTCGCTCGTCATAGCGGTTTTACCGCCGAGCCGATCGAATGGGTGTCGTGGCTCATGCCGGTGGATCTCGCCACGGCTACGCGCGATCAGCTTGCGGTGCTAGACGAAAGCGGCCCGACGGCCCGGACTTCACCTTATTACCTGACGCTCGTTCACAATCCGGCAGTACTGCGGCAACGTAGCGGCACCTATAACGCCATTATGTACGCGCCAGGCGGCCTGTCGCGCGCCGACCGGGAATTGGGGGCGCTGGTTGTGTCCACGTTAAACGGCTGCCCGTATTGCGCATCCGTGCATGCACAAAGACTGAATCAGCTGACCAAGGAGTCTGACCTCGTCACACGCGTATTTGCCGATCCTCTCAACGGCGGCGCAAACGAGCGGGAGCGAGAACTGTTGCGCTACGCAAGGCGGCTGACGCTCGAGTCCGGCGGGTTCGATGTGGACGATGTGACGCGGCTTCGCTCGCTAGGCATGAGCAATGGCGAGATACTCGACTACTCGCACGCCGTGGCTATTTTTGCGTGGGCGAACCGTCTGATGCAAACGCTTGGCGCGCCCATTCTTCCCGACCAGCGGGATGGCGGCGAGGCGGGAGCCGGTCATGCGTGAATCCGTTTCGACCCGCCTTGCCTCGCTCGATGATCTGGAGGCGCGGCTCGCGCAAGATCTGCAGTGGCTGTGCCTGCCGCCTGCAGGCTGGTCGCCGCGCAGGACGATCGACGGGGGTGCCGTGACCGATGTCCTGATCGTAGGCGGCGGCATGTGTGGCCTTGCCGCGGCGGGCGCGCTGAAGCTGCTCGGCGTCGACAACATGCGCATTGTCGACAAGGCGCCGTTGGGCACGGAAGGACCGTGGATCACTTTTGCGCGCATGGAAACTCTGCGTTCGCCTAAAGATCTGACTGGCCCGTGTCTCGGCTTGCCGTCGCTGACGTTTCGGGCGTGGTACGAGGCGCAGTTCGGCACAGATGCATGGCAAGCGCTCGACAAGATTCCGCGCGTGCAATGGATGGATTACCTGGTCTGGTACAGACGCGTGCTGGGCCTCGAAATCGAAAGCAAGACGACGGTGCTCGCAATTCGGCCTGCAACGCCCGCGGACAGCGTACTCGAAGTGATATTAGCGACACCCGCCGGCGAAGAACGCGTGTTGGCGCGCCATGTCGTGCTTGCCACCGGTCGCGATGGCGGCGGGCAGCCGCAGGTGCCGGCGATGGCGAAAAAATTGAACAGGCAGCGTTGGGCACACTCCGCCGACGAAATCGACTTCGCCGCGTTGCGTGACAAACGCGTGGCCGTGGTAGGCGCGGGCGCTTCCGCAATGGACAACGCAGCGACCGCGTTGGAGGCAGGTGCCGCGCGGCTCGACATGTTTATCCGGCGTAAAGACCTGCCGCGGATCAACAAGCTGACCGGTGTCTCCAGTCCGGGTCTCGCGCACGGCTTCGCGCTGCTACCCGACGCCTGGAAATGGCGCTTCAATAGCTATGCGATGGCGACCCAGACCCCACCTCCGCGCAGCAGCACGCTGCGGGTCTCGCGCTACGAGCAGGCGTATTTTCATCTAGGCAGCCCGGTTGAAGACGTGATCGAGGAGGGCAACGAGTTGGTGGTCCAGACACCGCACGGCCGCTATGCGCTCGACTTCATCATCTTCGCCACGGGTTTCACAACGGACCTGCTGGTTCGCCCGGAACTTGCGCCGGTTGCCGACAACATCCGGCTCTGGAAAGATGCGTTCGACGCGTCGCAGGAAGGACCGAACCGTGAACTGGCCAATTCGCCTTACCTCGGTTCTGCGTTCGAGTGTCAGGAAAAGGTCGAGGGAAGTTGTCCAGCGGTTGGACGCATTCACCTGTTCAACTACTCTGCGGTCGCGAGTCAGGGCAAGTTGTCGGGCGATATTCCGGCGGTGAGCATCGGAGCAGAGCGGCTCGCACAAGGCATCGTCGCGCGCATGTTCTGTGACGACTGCGACGAGCATTACGCTGCGTTGCAGGCTTATGCGAAGCCAGAGCTGTTTGGCGACGAATGGACCGACGCGGACGAAGAGCAACGTTCGCTAGATGTCACGCCTCAAGCAAAGGCTTCCTAAAGAAGAACGAGGTCTTCCACACGCACATCGCAGACCAGCATGTAGCCCGGTGCGTGCGTAATGCAAATCGGGGGCCGCGCCTCGATGGTCGCGGCCTGCGGCGTCACGCCACAGCCCCAGAACACGGGCTGCTCACCCTCGAGGATCTCGGTGGGTTCGCCCTCGTCCGGAACGGTTACGTCCCGGATTCCTATCGCCGCGGGGTCGCCCATGTGGACGGGTACACCATGTGCGCCGGGCAGCCTGGCGCATACCTCATGAGCAATCGCTGCGTCCTGCGGCGTGTACGGCCGCATCGACACGATCATCGGGCCGCGAAACCGTCCAACAGGTTTTGTCTGGATCGACGTGCGATACATAGGGACGACCTTGCCCTCGTCGACATGGCGTACGCGCAAACCGGCCACTTCCAGTGCATGCTCGAATGACAGCGAGCAGCCAAGCACAAAGCCGACGAAATCGTCCTGCCAGAGGGCAGAGATGTCATCGAGCTCTTCTGCGAGCACGCCATCGCGCCACACCCGGTAGCGCGGCAGGTCGGTGCGCAGGTCGACGTTATCGCCCAGCATGGGGACGAGGCTCGTGCCGGCCTGGGTCATGCCGATCAGCGGGCAGGGCGTGGGATTGGCCCGGCAGTAGCCCACGAAGTCCTCCGCCCACGACTGAGGCAAGATGACCAGATTGCCTTGCGCGTAGCCCGGCGCCATGCCGCTCGTGTTGCCATTGAAACCCGCACGGATTCCTGCGCGTGCGCCTTGCGGAGTCAGCGCCCATGCGAGCGGCGGCGAGCTTTCAGGCGGATTGTGCTTGAGATGATCCATGAACTCACTCTCGATCCGATTGCACTACTGCAATGATTCCGCTGCAGTTTCGCGAGTCTTGGTGAGCGTCAAAAGTCCGATCGATGCAGCCGCGACCAGCAGGAACGCCGGGCTCAGCAGGTTGCCGGTTGAGCCGATCAGCGCGGTGGCGATGTAGGGCGTCACGCCGCCGCCGAGCATCGCGCCGAAGTTAAAGCTGAACGCGGTGCCGGTGTAACGGACGCGGGTCGGAAACTGCTCCGCGTAGGTCGGGTACCCGACCGATTGCACGATCGGCATCGGCAGCGCCACGATAAACATCGCGAGGAACGCGAGGCCGATGTTCTGGTGGTTCATCAGCATCATCATCGGAAAGACCAGCACGATATACGCTGCAAAGCCGATCGCCAGCACCTTGCGGCGACCGATGCGGTCGGACAGTCCACCCCACACGGGCATCATCACGGCCATCGAGAGGCTGACCGCGGACATGAGCCAATACACGCTGGTCTTGTCGTACTTGAGATACGTGATCATGTAGATATTCATGAACACAAAGCCCACCCAGTACCCGGCATTCTGTCCAAACGAGATCAGAAAGACCTTGAGCAACGCCGCGCGGTGGTGCGTGAAGACTTCTTTAAGCGGGGCTTTGACCGGCTTGCTCTGTTCGATGGTTTTCCTGAACACGGCCGATTCCTCGATGCGTTTGCGCACGTAAGCCGAAACCAGCACGAGCGGGAGCGCCATCAGAAACGGAATGCGCCAGCCCCAGTCGTGCAACTGCGCGCTGCTCAGGAAACCGCTCGTCAAGCCGCATACGGCTGCGGCGAGCGCGCCGCCGATCGCTACACCCACCGGCGTCGCCGCGCCATAGAAGCCGCGCCGGCCGCGCGGCGCGCATTCCGCCACGTAGGCTGCGGCGCCGGTCACTTCAGCCCCGGCGAAAAAGCCCTGCGCCAGACGGACCATCAGGAGTGCGACGGGAGCAAGTCCCCCCACAAGGGATGCAGTGGGCAGCACACCCACCGCTCCGGTGGCGACACCCATACCGATCACCGTCACGATCAGGACGCTACGGCGTCCTACCTTGTCGCCAAGGCGCCCCAGTACGATACCGCCGACCGGGCGCATCAGAAAGGCCGTACCGAAGATCGCCAGCACCGAGAGCAGGGCGGCCGTGGCGTTGCCCGCGGGAAAGAACAGCGGGCCGATGATGGATGCCATGTATCCATAAACGCCGAACTCGTAATACTCGATCGCCGTTCCGGCGGCAGCGGCAAGTGCGGCCTTGCGAGCGGCACTCCTCGTCGCCGATGCGGAAAGCGTCGCGTCCGTTTCGAAGTGTGCAGTTGAGGCGTTCGGCATGGTCATCGGTTCCAGTGTGGGGGGTAGTCAGCTTGACGCCACGCAAAGTTGCTCCAGCGCCGCGAAGCTTCTTTGCTGGGACAACATGAGTCGCTGGGCGGTACCCAGATCGACGAGCGTGAGGCGGATGGTCTCGCCGGGCATCTTTTGTGCGAGACGCGGCAGATCGACTGCACAAACATGGCCGATCTTCGGATAGCCGCCGGTGGTCTGGCGGTCCGCCATCAGAATGATTGGCTGGCCGTCGGAGGGAACCTGAATCGAACCGAAATCGACCGCTTCCGATATCACTTCGCGCGGCGCCGTCAACTCGAGTTTCTCGCCTTCGAGGCGATAGCCCATCCGGTCCGACTGCGGCGAGATCCGATACGGTTGCGCCTCGAGCGCCTGTTGCGCGCGTGACGAAAAGTAGGACCACTCACGACCGCGGACCACCCTTATAGGCGCATCCTGCGGCAACGCAACCTGATCGTCGAATGCCTGGCTCAGGCTTCGTGCCGCTTGCGACAGCTTCGCCAGCTTGCTGGACGGCGTCAACGGACTCAGAGGAAGCACATCCCCCTTTTTCAATGGACGTCCTGCATGGCCGCCATACGCGCCGCGCGTGTAGGTGCTGGCGCTGCCCATCACCGGTTCGAAGCTGAACCCACCGCGCACCGCAAGGTAGGCACGGGTGCCAAAGCTGCGCTTGCCGAACGAAAGGTCGCTTCCCCTGGAAACGGCAACCATGTGATCGATGGGAAGAGGCTCGCCATTCAATAGAGCACCGAGGTCGGCGCCACTTATGGCGATCACCGCCTCTTCGTGAAACCGGAGCGTCGGACCCATCAACGTAATCTCGAGCGTCGCGTTAGACGGCAGATTGCCGACCAGCGCATTGGCGAGCCGATGCGCGCGTTCGTCCATCACTCCGTTGACGGGGATGCCGAGATGCCGATAAGCCGGACGACCGAGATCCTGAAAGGTGCTCAGCGCACCGGGCTTGATGACTTCGAGGCTCATCGTGCCGCTCCGGTATTTTGACGGATGGTTTCGAACTGCTCAGGTGTGATCGGTACAAAGCGAACCTGGTCACCCGCGTTGACGAGGCAAGGTGCCTCTCGCACCGGGTCGAACAGCGCAAGCGGTGTCCGTCCGATCAGATTCCAGCCGCCGGGCAGCGTCAGCGGGTAGATAACGGATTGCCGGTTGGCGAGACCGATCGAACCAGGGGCGACGGCGGTGCGGGGTGTCGCGCGCCGCGCCGGACTCAGTCTGGCGTCGAGCATGCCAAGGTAGGGATGCCCCGGTGCGAAGCCGAGCATCATCACATCTACGAGCGCTCCGCTGTGAAGCTCGATGACCTTGTGCTCGGAGAGGCCACACGCGTGAGCCACTTCGCCGAGATCCGGCCCATGTTCGCCGCCGTAGCAAACAGGGATCTCGACTACGCGTGGTGCTGTGTCTTGTGTGGCGCCGACTGTTTTCAACAAACCGGTCAGCACTTCGACAAGGGCGTCATAGGGCGCCTGGCTGGTGTTGTCCAGCCGTACCAAATGCGGCGCGTAGTGAATGCCGACGGTCGTCATGGCCGGGACGATACCGGTCACGTACGACAGATTTTCCGCCGCAATGCGTGCGGCGAAATCGCGCGCCCGTCGGTTCGCTGCGACGCGGTCCCCGGCATGCAGTTCGATGATCAGCAGACGCTCGCCCGAAGCATGGAGCGTCCATGCGGCCGCATCGGACGCGATGCTTTCTGCTTCGCCATTGACGGGTATCGCGGCGATCACGTTAGCACTCCTTTATTCGTCTGCGGTGCAGCAGACGGTCTCAAGCCTGTAAGGGGGAGAACGGCTGCTGTTTGTTCGCTTACTTGGCGAACAACGATTCGATGTTTGCGAACGCCTTCAGTTCGAGCGCGTTGCCCGACGGATCGAGGAAGAACATCGTGGCCTGCTCGCCCACTTCGCCCTTGAAACGGATGTACGGTTCGATGATGAATTGCGTGCCGGCGTCCGTGAGCTTTTTCGCTGCCGCGTGCCATTGGTCCATGGGCAGCACAACGCCGAAATGGCGGACCGGGACCGCGTGGTCGTCCACGGCGCTCGTCTGGCGATGGCCGACTTCGTCTGGCGCGAGATGGGCCACGATCTGATGGCCGTAGAAGTTGAAATCCACCCAGTCTTCCGAGCTGCGGCCCTCGGGGCAACCCAGGAGGTCGCCATAGAACTCGCGTGCAGCGGCGATGCTGTGAACCGGGAAGGCGAGGTGAAACGGGGGCACGGCTGTCGTGGTGTCGCTCATGTTGGGATCCTCAGATAGTTCAATGTGGTGCCACATAAAGCAGTCTAGAGATGACAGAAATAGTGGAATAGCGATATATTTTTGTCCTCAGCAACAATAAAATCGATCAATCCCATCATGATGCGAGAGCTCAAAACCTTCTTGGCTGTCGTGCGTTACGGCACTTTCGCGAGCGCCGGCTCGCATATCGGGCTGACGCAATCGGCGGTGAGCGCGTAGATCCAGCGTCTGGAGGAGGATCTGGGCTATCCGTTGTTCGAGCGGACCGGCCGCTCGGCGACGCTCAATGCGGCCGGCAAACATACGGTTGAGGTGGCCGAAGAGCTGCTCTCGGTGTATGCGCGGTTGGCCGACCGCGGCGGTGTGGCGGAGCAGTCGGGCTTGCTGCGCGTGGGGGCGATTGCGTCGGCGCAAGGTTCGTTTCTGGTCAGCGCCATTCAACGCTTTCGGAAGGATTCGCCGGGTTGGCGCATTCGTGTCATTCCGGGCGTGTCGCTGAACCTGCTGGCTCAGGTGGATTCGGGGGAGGTGGATGTGGCGGTGATCATCAAACCGCCGTTCGCGCTGCCGGCGGAATTGAAGTGGCGCACGCTGACTCTGGAACCGTTCGCCTTGCTCGTGCCGCGTGAACTGGTCGGTCAGCCATGGCGCTCGTTGCTCAAATCCGAACCCTTCATTCGCTACGATCGCAATTCGTTCGGCGGCCGCCAGGTGGACCGCTTTCTACGAAGAATTCGTGTGACGGTGCATGACGTCGTTGAGCTCGACGAATTGCAAGGCATAGTCGGGTTAGTGGCGCAGGGCGTTGGTGTCGCGATTGTGCCGCAGGCGGCCGGGCTGTACATGCCGGACACGGTGGCCGCATTGCCGCTTGGCGATGACGACGTGTTTTCTCGCGAGATCGGGCTGGTCGAGCGTAGCGGCCGCCATGAGCAGGCCGCGGCGGCAGAGTTTGCCGAGTGCCTGTGCGAGGTGACGAGTGGCCGGCGCTAGATGGCGAGGTTCACTTAGGCGTGAGTGTGAGGGGATGAAGCGGGCGTCGTCATCGGCCATACTATCGAAGTGATATTGCCGGAGTTCACACCATCATGAAGCCCTTTTGCTTCGCAGCGGTCCTCGTCGTGCTCACCACCGGCTGCGCCTCGACGTCGGCGCCCGTGGATAGTCAGACCATCCGGCCGGGTCCGGCCGACACGGATAGCTACATTTTGCATACACCCGACCGTGCGATGCCGGGCGACTCCACCTCAACGCCGCCGAGGCTCAGCGTCGGCGTCAGCTATCCCGACACGCAATTGATTCTGCCGTGGTTCCTCAATGACATCATCGACGTGATTAACTATCGCTAGCCCGACAGCGAGTTTCGAATCGCCTTTCCCCGCGTATCAGGCGCTCTTCGAGGAAGGGACCATTGAGGAGTGGCCGAGGTTTTACGGTTGGTGATCCGACGAGCCCCGGCTGGTCATTCAAGGTGAAGAGAGGGTGTTGGCCGCAGCAGCTATGCGGCACCATCGATCAACTGCTGGGCGAGCAGTGCAGCATGCGGCGTCAGCGCGGCAAAATTGCGGGCGCAAAGATGAAGCCGCCTCGCGGCCCACGATTCGGAAAGCGGTGAGATCACCAGTCCCGGGCGATGCAACGTTTCGATCGACGCATTAGACAGAATCGCTATGCCGATGCCTGCTTCTACCAGCATCGCCACATTCTCAATACTCCGCATCTGAATACGATAGTTGAGCTGAACACCGAGCCGCGAGGCGCGATCTGCCAGATGGGTCTCCAGCGCAGCGTCCGAGAGCCCAACAAAAGCCTCGTCGAGAATCTCCGCGAAAGCGACGGGCAGCCCGGTGACAACGCGGTGTGTGCGATTCGCCACGACGACGAGCTGATCGTGCGCGATCAGATGCGTCTGCAGGGCCGCGAGGTCGGCGATGTCGGCGACGATGCCAAGATCTGCTCGACCCTCCGCCAATGTCTTGACGATTTCCGCACTAGGCCGTTCTTCGAGATCGATCGACAGGTCCGGATAGGCTGCCAGGAAGCGGTTGAGTTGCTGCGGCAGAAACGCGGCCAATGCGGCGGTGTTGGACAGCAGCCTGACGCGCCCCCTCAGACCGGTCGCATAGGTGCGCAACTCGCCGCGCATCTGTTCCACCTGGCCGAGGATCAGACGGGCATGATGGACGAGCGCCTCGCCCGCCGCCGTCGCGCGCACACCACGACGGTTACGTTCGAGCAGTGGCGCGCCCAGGGCGGTCTCCATGCCGGCGATGCGCTCGCTAACCGAGGCCAGCGCCAGGTGCATGAGCCGCGCCCCGTGCGTGAGGCTGCCACGCTCTACCACCGCGAGGAAAAGCCGCAAGTCGGTCAGATCGAAACGCATGCGTTGTGGCTCCTCGTTGCCCGCATCGCCATCCTTCGGATTTGCCGAAGTCCAGCAGAGGGAATGCCAGATTGTGGGGATGCAGCCGGGCCGCTAGGATTGCGTCCATGTATACCTATTTTCTCATCTTTGGCGCAGGAATACTGGCTGGCGCAATGAATGGCCTGGCCGGCGGCGGTTCGTTCGTCAGCCTGCCGGCGCTCATAGCCGCAGGTGTGCCACCGGTTCAGGCGAACTCTTCGAGTACGGTTGCGCTGTTCCCCGGAGGTGTAGCCAGTGCCTGGGCGTATCGCGACGGAATCGGGCCGGTGGGTGCAGTGACGGTGCGCGCGCTGCTGATCGCGACGTTATGTGGGGGATTGGCCGGTGCGGTGCTGTTGTTGCGCACCACGTCCGCGGCCTTCTCTTTCGCATTACCCTGGTTGCTGCTGTTCGCGAGTGTCGCGTTGGCTTTTGGCCGGCGCTTCGGCGAAGCGCTGCGTGGGCGCCGGCGCATTCCCGGGGCCGTGGTGCTGGTGGTTCAGTTTGGGCTGGGTATCTATGGCGGCTACTTCGGCGGCGCGGTCGGCATCATGATGATCGCGATGTGGGGGCTGTTTGACGGCGGCGATCTCAAGAGCCTGAACGCACCGCGGACCCTGCTCGTCAGCGCGGCGAACGCGACTGCGGTTCTTACGTTCATTATCGCTCACGCGGTACGTTGGCCCGAAACGCTGGTAATGCTGGTCGCGGCGATCATCGGCGGTTATGGCGGCGCGCAAATCGGCCGGCGTGCGCCGCCCAGAATCATCCGGGCGGGTACCCTGGCGTTGACCTTCTGCGTTACGCTGGCTTTCTTCCTGCGAACTTTTGCACCGAACCTCTTGCATCGATGATTCGGTTTCCTCTTGATTCGCGTGGCACGGTGGACATGCTTCAACTGGCGGTACCCTCGTTCTTCTTCGACGTCGTTTATTCCCGGAACTCGGCGAGGCGTTGCTGGATGCCGGTCATCGATCCCACAAGCGGCGCGAGCAGCAACGGAATCAGGATGATCCACAGCAGGCGCGCTTCGTTCGTGGCGCGCGCCACCGCGGCGTCGAACTGATCCTGATTGATGTCCGTGGTTTTGTTTAACGTCGCCACGAATCGCTCGAATGCTCCTTCGGACTCCATCGCGGTTGTGCCCAGGTCGAGTGCGACTGCGTTGCTGTGTTGCCCAGACGACTCGAGATCCCGAATCCGGTGATCGATCCGGGCGTAGTCGAGCCACGCTGCAACAGTGGCGCGTGCAGCCTGTTCTTCGCCGTCGAAGGTGATATTGTCCAACTCCTCATTGAGCAGTCCGAGGCTTTTAGGGCGGGGCGCACCGGGCGATAACTGGCTCATATCGGCACGCCCTGGCGTCAGCAGCGTCGTCGCTGAACGCTGGAAATTGCCTGCTGGTTCGGCCTTTTCGTCCTTGTCGCGGGTAAGGAGGTAGATACTTTCCTGCGAGTGGGCGTTGTAGGCCAACGCTTTCGCCTGTGACAGAGCAAACACCGAGTCGAACGCGTCTTCCTTGGCGATGCGGATACCGACAGAAAATTCGTTCCGCATACGCCAAATGCAATAGCGCATAGCGCCAGGGCTACCGTACCGGCGGCGATCCATGGGTTGATGACGCGCCGGAAGGTGGCGAGCAGATACCGCTGCGTGTAGAGGAGCAGAAGCACGAGGGCGATGGAGGCCGCGCAGAACGCCATCAGCCATATCCGCGCGGCGGCCCGGCCGCCGGAGTAGGCGTTGTCCAGATGAGCGAAATTGACTGCCGCCAGATCGTCCACGGCTGGAATGATGTGCTCCCGGATAACGTCGTCGGCCGCGCGTATGTCGTAGATATTGCCGCCGTCAGCCAGTGCCGAACCTTCGAGCGTCTGATACAGGGAGAGGTTGTCGAGGGCGCGCAGGATCGGCTGACGTTCCGCGTCACCATAGGCAATGTTCTGCGACGCGGCGACGAGGTAATCGTTCGCTAACTCGATTGCCGCACGGTAATCGCTAATGCTTTTGCCGTTTGTGCCTTCGCTGACAAACGCCCTGAGGAAATCGGTATGCGCATCGCTTAGCGTACCTCGGATATTCTCGGCTGCGACGATCGACGGTTCGGACTCGTAGCCGATCGTCTGCACGATGGAATGAAAGGCGTGCCACGTAAAGAAGCCAATGGCTGCAACCAGCAGGCAAAGCACGACGATGCCTGACTGCAGCGTCCGCAACGTCGAAGGCACGCGCGCAAACGTATTCACCTGCGCTCTAAATGCGTTCACATGGAGCGCCTGGGTTGTAGACATTTTTATCTCCCGAATCGTTGGCAGCCTGATTTACTCCGGCTATAGACGGTTTGCCATGTGGTAGCACACAGCCGTGGTAAAAATGCCAAAACATCAAGCGTCACAATTTTGAAAAATATCCACCGGCATTTCCGTGTGCGAGTATGGATCAACTAGATGTTAATCTGAAGATCATGATTCACGGGGGGCTCCATGAGTAGCCACGTACTCAGTTGGGCAGCGGTGCCGCACAATGGCGACGGCGTCGTCTTCCAGGTTCGCATTGCCCATGGACTTCAACGTTTCCACCTGTCGCGCCGTGTGCTCGAGAGTGCGTTCAATCTCGAGCCACGGGCTTCAGACGCGAGACAACTCCAGCTTTTCTATCAATTCCTGAATCGCATTCTGATTCGAGCCACTGCGAAACGTTTGATCGCCGGGTCGGACACGCTTCCACTTCAGGCCACTGATTTCTCCCCACTGCGTGTTCAGGACCGGTTTGAGCATCGACTCGAAAACCTCGAGTGCGACGCCTGAAAGCTCGGAGCTGTACGCCGATGTGAAGTACGCCCACAACATCGGCGGGGACTATCGGCGCACCGAGTTCGGGCAGTTGGGCTACCGGTTCAGCTGGTGAGCTTAGGACGCGATTTGTCGGCCTCCAGCCGGCGCGTGATGAGGCGGACCAGGTAGGTGGCAAACTCCGGATCCTGGTAGTACATCCGCATGGCGTCGGTCGCCGAAACCATCAGCAATTCGCAGTCGCTCTTGCAGACGGCCGTGCAAGTGCGGCGATGGTCCGGGGAAAACAGCCCAATTTCTCCCAGTATGGTGCCGGCGCCCACTTCGACTCCGATCTCCTGAAGACCGATCGTCCCACGCACAATATAGTAGAGCGCATCGCTCGGCGCGTTCTTGTGGAACAGGACGTCGCCTCGTCTGACGTGGCTGGGGGACAAGTGCGAGAGCAACCGCTTGATGGTGAGCTGAGCGTCGAGCGCATGATGAAGCTGCGCATCGCCGACCTTCTCCAGCCGTGCGGCCGCGATGCTGGCCTGGCCGCGGCTGCCGACCTTCAACGCCTTGTACACCGTGTACAGGTGCACTTTCACGGTTCCTTCCGCAATGTTGAGTTGCCGCGCGATCGACTTGTTCGATTCCCCGCGTGCCGCGAGCGCCAGCACTTCGATCTGGCGCGGCGTCAGCACAGCGCCGTTGGCGGCAGACGCCGTGGCGGCGCGCGACGATGCCTGCGCAGCGGTAGGCGAAACGATGTTGTTGGCGAACGCGAGCAACGCAGGCGGCAGGTACGTGGCGCCGCCCAGCACGATCCGCAGAGCGCCCAGTAGCGCACCGGCGGACTCCGATTTGCTCACACATCCTGTCACACCGGCCGCAATGAAAGTGTCGATCGTCTTCTGACCAATCTCGTTCAGCAGCGCGAGGGCAGGCAAAAGCGGAATGTTGCAACGCAACGCGTCTAGCGCTTCAAGCGCTTCGCTTGCGTGCTCGCCATCCAGTACCAGCAGATCGGCGCTCAACCCGCTGTCGACAGCGCTCGTCCGGTAGTCCACACATGTCACTTCAGTGCGTGGCGCGAGTTCGGTGAGCAGACGCGCAACGCCCTCGCGAAACAGACCGGCGGGCGCAACGAAAATGATATGCATAGGCCTCAATTTTTTTGAAACGGTTAACCTTACCCGCGCCTGCGCATGAAGGGTCTCGTACCTGTATTCGTATGAACTAAGACGGAACCTGCAGTGCCCATTGGCGCATCGCTGTCGTTATACAACACACTTAACGAATTCGCATTCGTCCATAATCCGGCTGCAACCAGTCCAACCCATGCGGTTCGCGGCCCGCGAAGGCAAACGCTGGGCGAGCGCAGATTTCCAGCGCAATGCCACCAATGCATGTAAAGTAAATGTAGGTATTTTATTGTCTGCGGGAGGGGAGAGGTGGGCGAGACCAGCGCATTCATTCCGACGGGGCTTTCTCGCTACGTACCGCGACACCTGTTGACGGCGGGAACGTGCGAGATCCCGAGTGCGCGTGAGTTCCAGGGTGTAGCGATGATGGTGGACATCGCGGGCTTTACCGAGCTCACCGAAACATTTGCGCGCGAAGGGGTCGCGGGCGCGGAACGCTTGTCGGCGATCCTTGACCGGTACTTTGGAAGAATGACCGGCATCTCGATCGCACACGGTGGCGACGTTCTGGATTTCGTCGGCGACGCGATCCGGGTGATATGGGAATACGACACGACACCGGATGAGACGGTGCGGCTCGCCGTGCAGTGTGGCCTGCAGATGCAACGTGCGTTGCCCGAAATCATCGCGGAAACCGGTGTGCAAATGCGTCAACGGGTATCGCTCGCAGAGGGCACACTCACGCATCTGACTGTCGGCGGCGTTGGTGGCAAGTGGTATAGCCTCACCGCAGGCGGTCCAGTGGCCGAGGCGGCCGCCGCCAATCATAAGGGCAGTGCAGACGAGGTCGTGGTATGTGAATCGTTGTGGGACAAGGTGCGGGAGCATTTTGTCGCCCGAGCGCTGCCTTGCGGCGCGGCTTCAATCACGGAAGAAAGCGGCGCCGCCGTGTTGGCGCCTTTACCGCCGCCGCTGGAGCAGCTCGGTCCATCATCCGGCACGCTGGAAAAGTTTTTTGGGCACCACTTTCTTGAACGCGTACGCGTGGGTGGCGGGCGTTGGTTCGGAGAGTTCAGGAATATCACCACGCTATTCATCGGGCCGTCCATCGTCGATTACTCCGGCGACAATGCATTGGGCCTTCTGCAAGCTGCGGTAGCGAGCACGCAAAAAATACACGAACGTTTTGGCGGCGCCCTCACCGAGCTTTCTGCGGATGACAAAGGGCTCACGCTACTTTCGGTATTCGGTTTGCCGGGGATGGCGCACGAAGATGACGCAGTTCGCGCGGTGGCCGCCGGCCGGGCGCTTGCCGGCGCAATGCGCGAGCGCGGCATTCCACTCAGCATGGGCATCACTTCGGGACTGGCTCTTTACGCCGACCGCGGCGGCAACGAGCGCCGCCATGCGGGGCTGACGGGAGGGGTGGTGAACCGCGCCGCGCGGCTCATGACCGCCGCGCATGGCCGCGTACTGTGCGACAAGCCAACACGCGATGGCGCTGCGCGCGAGTTTCAATTCGAGGCGTGTGACCCTGTCTCGGCCAAGGGCTTCGCTGAAGTTGTCGCCGTCTGGCAGCCGCGGGCAGGCGCGGCGAGTGAGGGACATTCGTTCGCGGGCGTATCGGTCGGCCGCGAGATGGAAGCACAACAATTGTCGCTTGCGCTCGATGGGGTCATTGCAGGGCACGGCGACGCTATCGCTTTGTGCGGTGAGGCGGGCCTTGGCAAGACAAGACTCATTGCAGATATGGCCGCCAATGCGCGCGAGCGGGGGGCTTCAGTCATCTGGAGCGCTGGCTTTGCGCTGGAATCGATGTCGGTTTTTTATGTCTGGCGACACATCCTCGCTCAACTGCTTTGCGGCACAGGCAAGTTCGACCCGGCACTGGCGAGCCGTGCTGCTGCCAATCTTGTTGCGGATGACGAAAGCCTTACGTCATGGTTGCCACTCCTTAACGACGTCATGCCGTTCCAGCTCGCCGATACGGAGCTCACGCAGGAGATGGTCGGTCACGCGCGAGCCGAGGGCTTGCGAATGCTCGTTACAGCGCTTGTTTCGCGCTCATCGCGCGACACGCCCATATTGCTGATCGCCGATGATCTGCACTGGTTCGACAGCGCATCCGCGGCGATGCTTCTGGAGCTCGCGATCGCGCGACCGCCGGGCCTTATGCTGCTGGCCGCCACACGGCCGCTCGACGACTCCTCCGCTGTCGAGGCGCATCAGGTTGTTCGCGAGTCGCGCTGCATTTATTTACCCGGTCTTACGCGAGCGGCCCTGGGCGTATTGATCGCGGACCGTCTAGGTGCGGCGGAGGCGACGCACGAGCTGGTCGATTTCGTAGTGGGGCGCACAGAGGGAAATCCGCTGTATGCCGAAGAGGTGGTTGCGGCGCTTCACGTTTCCGGTTATCTCGAGATGACAGATCGTGTTGCGGCGTTTTCCGCCGAGGCTGAGAGCGAAGCCAATGCCATGTTGCCTGAGGGATTGCGCGGCGTGATCGTCAGCCGGCTCGATACGCTCGGCGCTGCCGAACAACTCATGTTGAAGATCGCTGCCGTGATCGGGCAGGAGTTTTCACTAAAAATGCTACGTGATCTGTTTCCTGGCGAGCAAGGCACGGCCGATCTCATCGCCCTGGCACGGGTGCTTGAGCGTGAAGACGTCGTGTACCCGGTAGGTGACGAGAGCGACTGCTACCGCTTCAAGCACGTCCTGGTGCAAGACGCTGTCTACGAACTGTTGCCGTACTCGCTGCGCCGGGAGTTGCATCGCGATATAGCGGACTGGGTCGAACGCAACGAATCGCATGACCTCGAACCGCACTTCGCGGCATTGGCATCCCACTGGGAACGCGCGCGGAACATTCCTGCTGCCGTGACGTACCTCGAAAGGTCTGCAGAGCTTTCGTTGAAACACTATGCGAACCGTGACGCCATCAGGCAGGCGGAGCGGGCAATCAGGCTTGCTAACGAACACAAGCTGCCGCCGGATCGGGAGGGCGAGATGCGCTGCGAGGCGATGCTCGGAGAAGCCCATATCGAGTTGTTTCAATACGGCGCGGCCAGGGATCACTTCAATCGCGCACTCGTGTGCGC
>NZ_JAMFSB010000210.1 GCF_026225065.1 Paraburkholderia sp.
CGCTCGGTCGTGCCGCCGTTGATCGGGAAGTGACGTGCACCGTCCAGTTCGATCACGTCGCCAAACGGCGCGAAGGCTTCGCGCGTCAGGCGCTCCATCTGCAGGGTCTTCATTGCGGTGTCTCCGTCGCCACGCTCCTCCGGGTGCCGCGCTTACGCCAGCTCGCCCCACAGACGCAGGCGCGAGACGCCACCGTCCGGGAAGATATTGAAGCGCACATGGGTAACCGGACCGAGCGAGCCCAATTCGGCTTCGAACGGGTGCACGTGGTCCATCTGTAGCTTCTGCTCGTCCATCAGCAGCGGCCAGAACATGGCCTGGGTGACGAGCGACTCGTCCGTCCCGCCCGTCACGCTCGCGGCCTGCAACGAGCAGCGGTCGGGGAAATTGCCCTTGAAGTGCGCCGTGTCCACTTCGACCTTGCGAATCACACCGGGTCGCGCCAGCGCGACGATCGCCCAGTCATTGCCAGGCTCGCGGCGGCGGCGCGTTTCCCAGCCGTCACCCATGTTGACGCCGCGCCCTGGCATCAGCATCTGCGAGGCCGGTCCGAAATGCTGGTTGTTCGCGGCGACCAGGTAGGCGCCGTTTTCGATCGCCGCGAGATCGATGAGGCTGCCGCGCTCGATGCGATCCCAATCGCGTTTCGGCTGTCCGTAGACACGCAGACGCGCGAGACCACCGTCCGGGTATAGGTTCACGCGCAGGTGCGTGAAGGCGCGCGCGTCGCTGACTTCGACGTAATGGTGTTGATTGCCTTGCAGCGTCATCGCCGGCACGACGACTTGCCAGTCGGCGTTGTCGGGCGGCGTGTCGCCGTCCGCATAGCAGCCTTCCAGTGACGCTGCCGGCGGAAAGTTGCCGGTGAAGTGGCTCGTGTCCAGATCCACGCCATGGATAACGCCCGGGCGCGCAAGCCGGACCACGCAGTAGTCGTGTCCGGTGGTGCACTTGCGGCGGGTCTCCCAGCCGTCCATCCATTTGCCGTGATCGTCGTACTTGCCGGGAATGAACACCGCCGGTTGCGGATCGAGCATGCGCTCTTTGGGCGCGAAGAATTCGTCGCTGGCATACAGCGCCTGCGCACCGAGGCGCGGGTCGGCCAGGTTCATATAGCGGCGCGTGAAAGCGGGGGCGTTCGGGTCGAGGATCGGAGTAGCCATGGTCTCGGTCTAACGGTAAGAGGGTGAAAGTCCGCGGGCGCTACTGCGGGTGTTGCCTGTATTGGCGTACGTACCGCTGCGCCCGACGGACCGGTGATGAGTTGTGTTGGGCGGTGCCGCTTGAATCAGATCGCGTGCACGGGGTTGACAGAAACGCCCGCAGCCTTCGATTCTTCGCCAGCCGGAACATAAAGAAACGCGGCTTCCCGGTTCAATACGCTGCGAGCGCGAGCCTTGTCGATATCGTTCTCCCAGACGGCCACTACTACCGTGGCAACGCAATTGCCGATCAGATTGGTCAGTGCGCGAGCAATGCCGACAAACCAGTCCACCGGCAGGATCAGCACCAGACCGAGAACCGGGATCGCAGGAATCGCCGAGAGCGTTGCGGCCAGAATCACGATCGCCGAACCGGGAATGCCATGCGCCCCCTTCGAAGTCACCAGCGACACCAGCACCACCACGACGAGATCGTGCAGCGACAGCGGCGTATTGGTGGCCTGCGCGATGAAGATCACCGCGAGCGTCAGATAGATCGAGAAGCCGTCCAGGTTGAACGAGTAGCCGGTGGGAATCACGAGGCCGACCGTCGAGTCCTTCACGCCCATCCATTCGAGCTTGCGCATC
>NZ_JAMFSB010000211.1 GCF_026225065.1 Paraburkholderia sp.
GATTCGCATTCAGCGCGTGATGGGCTACACGGCGGTCACCTTCGCGGTGTCGCTCGTAATTTACGGTGTTGCGCTCTGGCTGATTCCGTAAGACGCTGAGTCATGAGCCCGCGCGCCCGCCGTTGCCACGTGCATGCGCATGCACGGCAACGGTGCGTGCGGTTCGCGCTGAAACTTCAGTGAGATCAGACGAAACTCAAACGGACGGCGCCACCATCAAAATGGCGATGACTTCGCCGGCCGTGGCAATCGCCACGGCGGCTTCGACCGGGTTGGTATTAAGAAACGTCCACAGGTCGATATCGTCGCGGAACTGATTCCAGGTGCCGAAAAATCCCAGCGAGAGAATCAGTCCGAACAGCAGGCTGGCGCCCAATGTAATGGACAGCCATTTGTCCTGACTCAGGAGATTTGCCGCGAACGAAAAGGCAGCGAGACAGACGACCTGGCCGGCCAGAACGATGAGCGTACCGGGATGGTACTGGATGCCTTTATACGTAAACGAACGCGACAGGCGTGAGCGTTCATAGCGGTTGCCCATGGTCTTTCCTTGCGAGTCCCAGCTCGCCAAACGCGCGGTAATGATGTTAACGGTACGCCCAAATTCAATGAAGTCAAGGCGCGCCGGCTCAGGGTAAGCGAGTGAGGATACCTACGGAATCCTGTCACGCCATGCGCTCACGGTTCGGCGCAGACAAAGCTGCTTGCGCGATTGATATTGCCCTTGCCGATATAGCGCGGAAACGTCGGATACCGGCATACCGGACGCGTGCGCCCGTTAGTGGCCAAGGCGATATCCGTCGCCGTCAGCGTTTCCGGCGCTACGCCGTGCGTGACCCAGTTGTCGAGTGCGCCGAGCAGGTCGACCGACGGAATGAACACGCCATTGCCGTGCTGATAACCCGGCACCATGTAGAGGCGCATGAACGCGTTGACCTTGTCGTTGCCAAAACGCGTGTTCAGCGCTTCGTAGTACGCAATGGTCTGGTTTGGGCTGATGACCTCATCCGCGAGGCCCTGCAGCGTGATCAGTTTGCCGCCATGCGCGATGTAGCGCGACAGGTCGGTGTCCATCGCGCCGATCGTTTCCGAAAGCGCGAATAACTGCTGCCGGTAGCGGCCCGGATGCAGCGGATCGAAGTTCAACGAATTGAACTTCGCATCCTGAGTGACGAAGTAGCGCACGTAACTGTCGCCCTGGGTGAACATGTAGCCGTTCGCAACAAAAGTAGGCAGAGGCAGGCGCACGGGATCGTGTCCAAGACCGAGTCCGCTGGTGAAACGCGTGCCCTCGAACACGTTGTAGCCAACGTACCGGTTCGCGTTCCACGCGAGCGGGTAGGGCAGGGAGAGGCCGTCGGTGAGCACGCGCAGCGTCGCGATCTGCGCTTGCGTCAGGCACACGTCGTTGTCGCCGGACGACGCGACCGGCATGGACGGCGTGGATGGCGGGCAGCGCAACGAATCGATGATCTCCTGCTCGTGCTGGCGACATCCCTGCACGTCGCTGACGATGCCGTCGGCGGCGCCGTCGAGTTTGTCGCAGATCTCCAGCGAGCGTTGATAGACCCGCTCGAGCATCGCAGGGGACAGGTAGCCACCCGGCGTGCCGTACTCGGCGTGTCCGAGCATCACGCCCAGCAGGCGGACGCCGGAAAAATTCAGCGCGGGTGAATTGGCGATCACGCCGTCGTAGTCGTCGGCAAAACGCTGCATGACCGTGTAGCCTTCGCGCCCGCCGGTCGAGCCGCCCGCAAAGTACATCTTCTCGGGCGATCGGCCGTACGCGCGCTTGATGAGCTCAAGCACGGCGTCGTGGGTTTTCTTCAGATGTGCGTAACCGAAATTGATCACGGCTTCGTTGACGAGGCCGAAGTTGGCCAGCGCGGAATTGCCGGTGTGACCGGAGTCGTCGCCGAAGGTCGCATAGCCTTCCGCGAGCGGCGCATGAATCGGCGAGAACGGCATCACGCCGGTGCCGCTCACCACCACGCCGTCATATCCGCCACCACCGATCTGAAGCGCGCGGCCGTTCCAGTTGACCGGCAGGTTCAGATCGAAGTGGATATCGGGTGTACTCGCGTCGAGGCCCAGGATGCTGCCTGTGAGCCGGCAGAATTCGCCGCTCTGGTTGCCCGAGGCGGTAGCGGGAACCATGACGGCGCTGTCGATCCGCGCGCCGCGGGTCGGCAAGGCGATCACCTGGGCAGGCAGGGCGCTGCCGGTGAGCGCCGCGCATTGTGCGGCGAGCGCGCCTTTGGATGACAAGGCGGCTGCGTCGATAGGCCTGAGGAGAAGGAGCGCCGCGCAGAGCAGCGCGGCCACCGCGTGCGGTGCCTTGACGGTTGCGGCGCGGGTGGCTCTGGCGACGCATGCGACCCGTGCGACCGCCGCGCTCATCTGCACCCGGCGCCGGTTACGGCGGGGCGCGACGAATCGCCTTTCCAGCCGCTCCAGCCGCGTGCGATGACGAGCATCGCGGTGATCGCAACGAGGTCGCCGCTGAGCGCCACGAGCTTGCCGGAGACACCGTGAAAGGCGTGCGGCGTAGCCGTATCGACGATCAGGGATACCAGCGTGCCGGTCACGAAACAGACGAGCCCCGTGCGGCCGACACGCACGACGGCCGGCAAGCGTTCCGCGATCCACGCGATGCTGCCAAGGCGTACTAGGCGGGTCGTCAGCCACAGAATGGCGAGAAAGTTGATCACGCGATCCACCGAGAGATTCTGTTTATACGTGCCGGGCAGCGGCTGCGTCAGCACGAAGAGTTTGACCGCGGCGAAGGCAAGCACTGCGGCGAGGCCGGCACGCACCAGCCAGCGCGCCGTGTTCGACGTATGGAAGGCTTCGCTCAACGGATGCAGGCGGCACACGATGCCGAGCACGAACATCAGTTGCCATGCAAACGGATTGAAAGCCCAATCGCTCACGTCGTCAATACTGAAGAACGCCGCCAGCGGCCGCGCGGCAGCCCAGACGGCCACGCTCAGCAGCAGTGCCGTGATAGCCGAACGGCGCGCGAGCGGCACGATGAGCGGCACGCACAACGAGAACATCACGTACATCGGCAAGACCACTCGAGAGATACGGCTGGCGTCGCAACACAAGGATATAGAACGCTTCGCGCAGCGGGTGGCTGGCGAACGGCGGCCAACCGGTCAATGTGACCATCGGCGGGTTCAGGTGAGACAACGCCAGCAGCGCGCCGGACAGCAGCGTCAACACGGCAGTCAGCAGATACGCACGGTAGATCTCCCAGCAGCGTTTGACAAAACGCATCTGCGCTGCGCCCGGACCGCGGCGCGTGAGCACCGCCGTATAGGCTGCGGCCGACGCGTAGCCGCCAAGAAACACGAACACCTCGGCCGAGTCGCAAAACGCGTAGGCGTGCAGCATCAGATGCGACAACGCGCTGCCGGGAATGTGATCCAGCACGATGACGATCAGCACGATCCCGCGGAAGAAGTCCACTTCGATCGAGCGTCCGCTTCCTGATTCCATGGAGTTCCCTGGGAGGCGAAGGCGGCTGGAACAGCCGGGGTTTTCGCTTGTAAGAAACACCCTAGGAAGGAACGTTCCCGGTCACAGGCCGCGCCACGCCCGATGGGTTCACAACACTGATTTTGCCTTTTCGGAGCGGGGGTTGCAGGCCTGGCCGGCCCGCTTGGCCCGCAATTTGCTCGGTTTGTCCCGCCGGCCGGCGGAACGAACGCCTTTGCTGAGGCTCACCCGGGCGGCACATCTTCAATAATCACGTCAAACCATGACGTCACAACCATGACGCAGAATAAGGCTAACGAGCGCGCTGCGCGATTATCTACAGGGATCGACGGGATCGACGACATCCTCGGTGGGGGCTTTACGCCGCACCGGATGTACCTCGTCGAGGGCGCACCGGGCACGGGTAAAACCACCCTGGCGTTGCAGTTTTTACTGAGAGGCGCCGCTGAGGGGCAGAGGGGTCTCTACATCACGCTGTCCGAGACGAAGTCGGAACTGATCTCGGTCGCGGCCAGTCACGGCTGGGATGTCAGCCAGTTCAAGATCGTCGAACTACTCTCGGACGAGGGGCTCGATCCACGCTACGAGCAGACCGTCTTGCAGCCCGCTGAAGTCGAACTGGGAGAGACCGTACGCGACGTTATCCAGCAGGTGGATGAACTCAGGCCTGTACGTATCGTGCTGGATAGTTTGTCGGAATTGCGGCTGCTGTCGCAGAACCCGTTGCGCTACCGGCGGCAGATTCTGGCGCTGAAGCGTTACCTGGCTACCCGCGAATGCACGGTGCTGCTGCTCGACGACAATACGGCGGAGCCCGGCGATCTGCAACTGCACAGCATCGCGCACGGCGTGATCAGTCTGGACAGCATGGCGCACGACTACGGCGGCAACCGGCGCCGTCTGCGGATCGCCAAGATGCGCGGTATCAAGTTTCGCGAGGGCTATCACGACTTCTCGCTCGATACCGGCGGCATCAAGGTCTATCCACGTCTGGTCGCGGCCGAGCACCATGCGCAGTTCGATTCGCATGCGCTCAGCACGGGCAACGAGCGCTTGAATACGCTGCTCGGCGGCGGCCTGATTCCGGGCACCAGCGCGCTCATGATCGGGCCGTCCGGTGTCGGCAAGACCACGACGGTGGTGTCGTGCCTGATCGCGGCGCTAGAGCGCGGCGAGCTCTGCGTCTACTACCTGTTCGACGAGACGCTCAGCACGCTGCTGCTACGCTGCACGAACCTGGGCATGGACCTGCAATCGCATATCGAAGCGGGCTTGCTGACCGTGCGCCAGATCGATCCGGCGGAACTCTCGCCAGGGGAGTTTGCCGCCGACGTGCGCGATGCTGTCGAGAACCGCGGCATGAAGTATGTCGCGATCGACAGTCTCAACGCTTATCTGCAGGCGATGCCGGGCGAGCGCTATCTGCTGCTGCAGATGCACGAACTGCTTGGTTATCTGAACCAGAAGGGCGCCATCACGCTGCTGGTGCTGGGTCAGCACGGCATCATCGGCGAGGTGCAGAACGATATCGACATCAGCTACCTGAGCGATGTGGTGGTGTTGTTCCGCTACTTCGAGCATGGGGGCGAGGTGTTGACCGCGATCGCTGCGGTCAAGAGCCGCGCGAATGCGCACGAACGCTCGATTCGCCAGTTCCGCCTCGGCGACGACGGCGTCGAGATAGGCGAGGCATTGCGCGACTTCGATGGCGTGCTGACCGGCTTGCCTTCCTATAAGGGCGGTACCGCCCTGTTGGCCACTACGGAAAATGTTATCGCTCGTGCCGGCTAATCAATCCATGGAGCGTCGCGTCCTGATTCTGGCCCCGTTCGGCCGCGACGCTGATGTGATTTCCGAGTTGCTGACGAGGGACGGCCGCTCTTGCGTCCAGTGTGCCAACGCGCATGCACTGACGGCCGAGTTGGGCAATGGGGCGGCGACGGCGCTGATCACCGAAGAAGCGCTCGCCGGCGAGCAGGCCGCAGCGTTGTTCGACTGGCTGGAAAGCCAGCCCGCGTGGTCCGACTTTCCCATCATCCTGCTCGCGAGCAACAGGGTGTCGCGGCGCTCGGCGCAAAGCCTCGAGGTGCTCGAGCGGCTCGGCAATGTGGTCGTGCTGGAGCGGCCCTTGAACTCCGAAACGCTGCGCCGGGCCGTGACCTCGTCGTTGCGCGCGCGCGTCCGGCAGTACGATTCGCGCCGGCATCTCGACGAGTCGCGCCAGCATCTTGCGCAACGCATCGAAGCCCAGGACGCCCTGGTTCAGCTCAACGATTCGCTCGAAGGCCGGATTGCAGCGCGCACGCACGAGCTTGCGTCTGCGAACAACCGCTTGATGAAGGAGATTCACGAGCGCGCCAAGGTGCAGGCGGTGCTGGTCCAGTCGCAGAAGATGGAAGCGTTAGGTCAACTGACGGGTGGCATCGCGCACGACTTCAATAACCTGCTCAACGTCATCATGGTGAACGCGGAGTTGATCGCGCGCGTGAGCGCCGATGAGCGCGTGCGTACCATGGCCGCGACCGCAAAGCGCGCCACCGAGCGCGGTGCGAAACTCACGGGCCAGTTGCTGACCTTTTCCCGCACCAGTAATTTCGATCTGAAAGCGGTGGACGTAGTGGCCCTGCTGCATGGCATGCGCGACATCATCACGGTCTCGCTCGGCTCGACGATCCAGTTCATCACTCACTTCGATGCTGAGGAGTTGTGGACCGAGGCGGATGCCAATCAGCTCGAACTGGCCATTCTCAACCTCGCCATCAATGCGCGCGATGCGATGCCGGGCGGCGGCAAACTCGATGTGCGGGTCGGTCTGCGCGCGGCACCGGATCCCACGCTTGCGGACGGCAGCTATGTCGTTGCCGAGTTCAGCGATACCGGCACAGGAATTCCAGTAGACGTCATTTCGCGCGTGTTCGATCCGTTCTTTACCACCAAGCCGATCGGCAAAGGTACTGGGCTCGGCTTGAGCCAGGTGTATGGGATTGCTCGCCAGGCCGGCGGCACGGCGCGTATCGAGAGCGAAGAAGGCCGGGGCACCATGGTGCAACTCTGGCTGCCGATGCGCGAGCGTGTCGTGTCGGAGTCCGAAGCAGTCTCCGCGGTCGAGCAGAAGGTGGAGGGCATCAAGCGGATTCTGGTCGTCGAGGACGACACCGAGGTTCGAGGCATGCTCGTCGACTCGCTCAAGATGCTCGGCTATGTGGTCACCGAAGCGCCGGATGGCAGGGCGGGTCTCGGGCGGCTTGCGGGCGACAAGCCCGATCTGCTGATGGTCGACTTTGCGATGCCCGGGATGAATGGCATTGACGTGATTTCTGCGGCTCGCAAGGTGCGAGATGACCTTCCTGTCATTCTCGCGACAGGATACGCCGACGTCGACATTTCGCGTCTGGCGGTACGGCGTTGCAGTATTTTGCGCAAACCCTTCCAGCTCGACGAACTGGCGCGAACGGTACGGCTCAGTCTGATCGGATAGCGGGGGCGCCGGCAACCGCTGTGGCCTTTGCGGCCGGCACATTAGGGTTTCCTCTGCCTGCTTAATTGTGTGCCGGTGTGCGATTGTGCTGGGTGGCGCCGATCGATGCGGTCGACGCCGGTTGCGTCGAGGCGCGCGTTCGGCAAAACAGAATTCCCTTTGCCGGTGCCGATCGGGCGACTACTCTTTGGCTACCTGGGCGGATTGCCGCTCAAGCGTCGGTGACCCGCATCGAGTTTCGTGAAGGGGAGCATTCATGGAGATTGAGACCCGTACTCTAGCGCGCGTGACAGCGCGGCTAGTACCGTTTCTGGTCGTCTGTTATTTCGTCGCTTATCTGGATCGCGTCAACGTCGGTTTTGCCGCGCTTCAAATGAACAAGGATCTGGGCCTGTCTTCGAGCGCATTCGGCTTCGGCGCCGGGATCTTTTTCATTGCCTACTTTTTCTTCGAAGTGCCGTCGAACCTATTGTTGGAGAAATTCGGCGCGCGGCGCTGGATTGCGCGGATCATGTTCACGTGGGGCATCCTCGCGGGCGCGATGGCCTTCATACCGGACCTTGCCAAGTACACCGGCATGTCCCCCGCTCACGTGTTCTACACGTTGCGCGTCCTGCTTGGCATCGCCGAAGCCGGGTTTTTCCCAGGCATCATCTTTCTGCTGACGCTCTGGTTTCCCGCCATGTATCGCGCCCGTGTGGTCGGCTATTTTATGGCGGCGATTCCGCTGTCCACGGTGATCGGCTCGCCGGTTTCCGGCGCCTTGCTCGGTCTGAATGGTATGGGCGGCATGGCAGGGTGGCAGTGGGTGTATCTGCTCGAGGCGGCGCCCGCTTTGGTGCTGTCGATCGTGGTGTTCTTCTATCTGACCGACCAGCCTGCCAAGGCCACCTGGCTCAAGGACGAAGAGCGCGACTGGCTCGTCACGCGGCTCGCTCAGGAGCGCACCAAGCGCGAGGCCGTGCGCAGTTTCAGCGTGCGCGAAGCGTTGTTCAACCCGCGCGTGCTGGCAATCGCATTGATCTATTTTGGTGCAAACGCAACCAATTACGGTCTGAGCTTTTTCTTGCCGCAGATCGTCAAGGCATTTGGCCTCACCAACCTGCAGACGGGTTTTGTGACCTCGTTGCCGTATGCGGTCGGCGTGATCAGCATGATCTTCTGGGGCCGGCGTTCGGATCGCAAACTCGAACGCAAGTGGCACGTGGCGATTGCGCTGCTGGTGGCCGCGGGTGGGATCGGCGCAGCGGCGGGGCTGGATAACCCCGTGTTGAAGATGGCCGCGCTGTCGATTGCGGGCTTCGGCATCTTCGGTTGTCTGCCGATCATCTGGACGCTGCCGGCGGCGTTTCTGTCGGGCGCAGCGGCTGCGGCCGGTATTGCCACGGTGAACTCGCTTGGCAATCTGGCGGGCTTCTTTGGACCGTATGCGATGGGCTGGATCAAGGATAGTACCGGCGGCTTCGGCGCGGGCCTGCTGTGTCTCTCTGGGGCCGGACTGGTGGGTGTGGCGGCGGTGCTGCTGCTGCATCACGACACGGCGCTGGAGCACGAACCGGGAGCGGGTACGCTAGCGACACCGGCCGCGGCGAGTGAGGCGGGGCATCACGTTTAGGGTTTGGCAAGCGGCTGCGCGGGTACCTTGCTCAGGTGCCTGACGCAGGCACCTGAGCAAGGTACTGACTTGACAGGTAGGTGCTTTGATTCGGCACCTTGGTCAGGTGCTTTGATCTGCGCCACGACGCATGCGCTGATAAGTCAGGAACGTGTAAGCCGGTTCAGCACTGACCTCCACCCGCTCGATACATTCGAAGTCGGCCGGCAACTCTGGAAACACCGCGTCGCCGATCGGCTCTACTGCGACTTCCGTCAGGTAGAGCGTGTCCGCATACGGCAAGAACAGCCTGTAGATCTGTTCGCCACCCGCAATGAAAATTTCCGTGCGTGCATCGTTCGCGATGGTCTTGGCCGCTTCATCGAGCGAGCGGCATGTCGATACGCGTTCTGCCTCGATCACCAGCGAGCCGATCACGAGCACATCGCGCTTCGGAAGCGGCCTGCCGATCGACTCATAGGTGCGCCGCCCCATCACCACCAGATGTCCCTCGGTCAGTTCGCGAAAGCGTCGTTGTTCTCCGGGCGCTTTCCATGGAATATCGTTGGCCGCGCCAATTACCCGATTCCTCGCCATCGCCGCCACCATCGAAATTCGTTTGCCATGTAGCATGGTTGTTTCCCGTCATCTGGACAGGGCTTCATTTTAGCGGTCGCGTCGTGCTAAGTTGTGAGCGCCATTCATACGGGAGTGCCGATGGAGTACCGGGTTGAGCTATTGACCGAGCGCCTGCACCTGCGCCGCGCCAGAAAGGGCGATGCGGCCGCGCTGTTTCGCAACTACACCGGCAGTCAGGCGTGTTCGCGCTTTCTGCAACGTCGCGCCCATTCCGATGCTGCACGCACCCAGTCCATGCTCAGTGACTGGTGCGATGCGGCCTGGAAGCGGGACGATAAGGCATCGTTCGCATGGGTCATCAGCACACGCGAACAGGAAGAGGCGGTTGGACTCTTTGTCGTCATTCCGCAGGGACACAAGACCGAGATTCATTATGGAATCGGTGAGCGTTTCTGGGGGCAGGGACTGGTGGCCGAGGCAGGGCTTGCTGCGTTGTCTGCGCTCTGGCGAAACCCGGCCACCCAGCGCATCTGGACGGTTTGCGATCCTGAGAACACGGGTTCGAGGCGCGTGCTCGAAAAACTTGGTTTGCAGTGCGAAGGCACGTTGAAGAAATGGCTGGTGCTGCCCGCGTTTGGCGAAGAAGCGAGGGATTGCCTCGTCTTCTCCACGACGTCGCGCCCCGCAGGCGAGCCGGCGTAAGACCGCGTATCCGGCCCGGTGGCCACAAGTCGTCTGAAGCCTGATCTGCGGCGTAAATACGGTCTGCCTGCGTGTTATGCTTGGATGCGCCCCGCACGCGCTACCGGCAATCCTGCGAGATGCGCTATGGCTACGGGGCTGGAGTCGTCTCACGCGCTGCATTGGCCGCGCCACGATCAAAACAAGCACGGCCCACTTTCTCTTCATATGGATTATCGTCATCTGCAACAACGCAAGAGCCTGCACGGACGCATCGTGCAGGAACTCGGCATCTTTATCGTCAGCGGCAAGGTTCAGCCGGGACAGCGCTTGCCTGCCGAAGCCGAGTTGTGCGAACGCTATGGCGTGAGCCGTCCGGTGCTGCGCGAGGCAACACGGGTGCTGGTGGCCAAGGGACTGGTGGTGTCGAAGCCGCGCGTGGGCAGCATTGTGAGGCCGCGTGAAGAATGGCACATGCTCGACCCCGACGTGCTGTACTGGACGCTCAGCAGCGTGCCTGAAGGCGAGTTTTTCCGCTCGCTGCTCACCGTGCGCCGCGTCATCGAGCCGGCCGCTGCCGCCTTGGCCGCGACTGCAGCGACTAGCGAAGATATGGAGCGCATCGCCTCCGCTTACTAAAACATGGCGCACGCACCCACCGCCAACGCGTTGCTCGAGCCGGACCTCGAATTTCATCGCGCCATCATGGCGGCCACGCACAACGACCTGCTTGCGCATATCGGCAATATGCTGTCGCTCGCGCTCTCGGAATCGATCAAGCTGACGAGCCGTCACCCGGACACGCACGCGCTGTCATTGCCGCGGCACAAGGCGATTCTCACGGCGATCCAGAGCCGCGATCCGCTCGGTGCGCGGCAGGCGAGCCTCGTTCAGCTCGAAAACGCGAGTGCGGATGCCGAGAGCATCCTCGAAGTGGGAAGTGGGCACGCGGCCTGAATCTGCGAGTGGCTTTCTCCGTTAACGCTTTCGGCAACGGGCGCATCTGCGCCTCTTCGCGCCCGCATGCTCAATGTGAATGCCGCGGCACCTCCGCACCGCGGCATCCCACCAGGAAGTCGAAGTCGCACCCCTGGTCCGCCTGCAAGACGTGTTCAACGTACAGGTTCCGGTAGCCGCTTGCGTCGGCGGGGACGGGTTGCATGGCCTGCTTCCATTCTTCGAGGCGCGCCGCCAGTTCGGCGTCGCTAACATCCAGATGTAGCCGCCCGGCGTGGCAGTCCATCTCGATCCAGTCGCCATCACGCACCACGGCGAGTGGACCGCCGGCACGCGCCTCGGGGGCCACGTGCAACACCACTGTGCCGTAGGCCGTTCCGCTCATGCGTGCATCGGACAAACGCACCATGTCTGTGACACCTTGTGCGAGCAGCTTCGGCGGCAGGCCCATGTTGCCCACTTCGGCCATGCCCGGATAACCCTTTGGTCCGCAATTCTTCATGACGAGCACGGAGTCCGCGGTGACGTCGAGGTCGGGGTCGCCGATGCGTGCCTTGTAGTCTTCGAAACTTTCGAACACAACGGCACGGCCGCGGTGCTTGAGCAGGGACGGCGTAGCAGCGGACGGTTTTAGCACCGCGCCGTTCGGCGCAAGGTTACCGCGCAGCACGCAGAGTCCACCGTCGGCGACGAGCGGCTTGTCGAGCGGACGAATCACTTCGTCGTTATAAAGCGGGGCGTCTTTGCAGTTGTCCCAGAGTGTCTCGCCGTTGGCGGTCAGCGCGGTGGGATGCGGCAGCAGGTTCGCCTCGCCGAGGCGCCGTATGACTGCGGGCAGACCACCGGCGTAATAGAACTCCTCCATCAGGAAGCGGCCCGACGGCTGCAGATCGACGAGCGTCGGCGTGCCGCGTCCGACGCGAGTCCAGTCGTCGAGTTCGAGGTTCACGCCAATGCGCCCGGCAATCGCCTTCAGATGGATCGCCGCATTGGTGGAGCCGCCGATCGCCGCGTTCACGCGGATTGCGTTCTCAAACGCTTCACGCGTCAGCAGCTTCGACAGACGCAGGTCTTCAAGCGCCATCTCGACGATCCGCATGCCCGACATATGAGCGAGCACGTAGCGGCGCGCATCCACTGCAGGAATTGCAGCGTTATGTGGCAACGTCACACCAAGCGCTTCGGCCATGCAGGCCATCGTCGAGGCGGTACCCATCGTATTGCAGGTGCCCGCCGAGCGCGACATACCAGCTTCCGCGGACATGAATTCATGCAGCGAGATCTTGCCCGCCTTGACCTGCTCGCTCAGTTGCCAGACGACAGTGCCAGAGCCGATATCGCGCCCGTGATGCTTGCCGTTAAGCATCGGGCCGCCGGTTACCGCAATGGCGGGCACATCGCAGCTGGAGGCGCCCATCAGAAGCGCGGGGGTGGTCCTGTCGCAGCCGACCAGCAAAACCACCGCATCGATCGGATTGCCGCGGATCGATTCCTCGACGTCCATGCTCGCGAGATTGCGCGTGAACATCGCGGTCGGGCGCAGGTTCGATTCGCCACTTGAGAAGACGGGGAATTCAACCGGGAAGCCGCCGGCTTCGAACACCCCGCGCTTCACATGTTCTGCGAGCTTGCGGAAGTGCGCGTTGCACGGCGTCAGTTCGGACCACGTATTACAGATGCCGATGATCGGCTTGCCTTGAAACTCGTGATCGGGGATCCCCTGGTTCTTCATCCAGCTTCGGTACATGAAGCCGTTCTTGTCGGCTGTGCCGAACCATTGGGCTGAACGTAGCGTGCGTTTGGCTTCCGTCATCGGGCTGTCTCCTTTGTCTTTGACGATAGTAATACTATTTCTGCCGCATGGAGTATCGGTGTCTGTCTGGCGTTCAGGATGCGCAAACTTTGGGTTTGGGCCGAGCACGAAGTGCCGGCCATTGTTTAGCGCAGCGCACGCGGGGGAATAGTCCGACTAGTTAAGGGTATACATCGATTATGGGGTGCTGGCACGTGATATAGGATTTTCCGTGGACCTTGATGCGGAACCTCATGCGCTTGAGCAAGCGGGTTTCGTTGTACGTGGTAGTGCCCGGCAAAGGCGCTTTCCCGGCCGGCGTCGTCATGAACAGTGCGTGTTGAACAACTGAGAGACGGGAGACTGATATGGCCGAGGAGCGGGAAGACCAGAAGGGTGAAGCACGGGGCGAAGTAGTACAAACCACGCGACGTGGTTTGCTGCAAGGCGCGGGACTGGCAGCAGCGATGGCAATGCTTGGCGGTGTGTCGACGCCGGCATTCGCAGCTGAAGGGTCGCCGTTCCCTTCGCACAAGAAGTGGAAGATTGTCTTTGTTAATCACGTCACAACCAATCCGTTCTTTGTACCGACCCAGTACGGTATTGAGGATGCCTGTGGATTGTTGGGAATGGATTATCAATGGACCGGTTCGGCGAACGCCGACGTCGGCGAGATGGTCAATGCGATGAACGCAGCGATTGCCGCGAAGGCCGATGCTATCGCGGTGCCGATCGTCGATCCCAAGGCGTTTGATGGGCCGATCCAGAAAGCGCTCGACGCAGGTATTCCGGTGTTTGCCTACAACGCGGATGCGCCACGCGGCAGCACCAACCCACGGCTCGCGTACATTGGCCAGGACCTGTACCTGTCGGGCTATCAGATGGGCGAGCGCATCGCCAGCCTGGTCGATAGCGGGACCGTCGCGCTCTTTATCGCCACACCGGGGCAGCTCAACATCCAGCCCCGGCTGGACGGCGCGGCAGACGCGATCAAGAAGTCCGGCAAGAAGATCGACGTGCAGACGATTGCAACGGGCGCCACGGTCAACGAAGAACTCTCGAAGATCAAGTCGTTCTATCTTGGGCACCAGGATGTGAAGGGTATGTTCGCCGTCGACGCGGGCAGCACGCAAGGTGTGGCTGAGGTGATGAAGGAATCGAACCTGCCGGCCAAGGGTGTGCATGGTGGTGGTTTTGACCTGCTGCCGCGCACAGTGCAGTTGATTCATGACGGCTTCCTCGACTTCACGATTGATCAGCAGCCCTACGTGCAAGGCTTTTATACCGTGGTGGAAGCGTTTACGTTCCTTGCCTCGGGTGGCCTCGTCGGACCGGCCAACGTCAACTCTGGCCTGAAGTTCGTCACCAAGGGCACGGTCGATCCGTATCTGAACACCGAAACGCGTTACGAAGGCAAGAGCACCAAGCCGCAAATCGTGCCGCATAGCGGTGGGATCAAGTCGTAATGTCATCTGTGACAGACGCGACGAAATCCAGTGGTCGCGCCGGGCGCTGGCCTGGCGCGATCGGACGCTCCAGCGAGATTCGCATTCTGGCGGTCGCGCTGATTCTGGCCGCCTACTTCGAAATCGCGAATCACGATTTTCTGCTGACCAGCGCCAGCCTCGAAAACCTGTCGCAGTTCATCGCGCCAGTGGCGATTATCGCGTGCGGCGAAATCATGTTGATGATCGGCGGCGAGATCGATCTCTCTGCTGGCATGGTGTTCGCCTTTGCACCGTTCATCATGCATTTTGTGCACGAGGCGGGAGCGCCGACATGGATCGCGCTGATCGTGGGCGTGGTGGCTGCCGGCGTGGTGGGGCTTATCAACGGTGCGGTCACGGTTTATCTGCGCATTCCCTCGTTCGTGACAACGCTTGGCACGCTGTTCTTCATTAATGGTCTCACGCTGACGATCTCGCGCGGCACGCCGGTGTCCACACCGGAAGGCGAAGGTTTCGCCTCCTTCATGGGCGCCTGGGGGTATAGCGAGATCATCTGGACCATCGGGATCGCGATGATCATGCATGTGCTTTTGCGCAATACGCGCTGGGGCTTGCATACGATTGCGTCCGGAGCGAATCCATTAGGTTCGAGCGAAGCGGGTATCAACGTGAAGCGGCTGAAACTCGGCAACTTCATTATCGCGGCGGTGCTGGCGGGCTTTACTGGGATTCTCGAAGGCTTTCGCATTACCTCGATCGATCCGCAGGCCGGTGGCAACCAGATCATGTTCCTCGCGGTGGCTGCAGCGGTGATCGGCGGCACGCCCCTCGCGGGCGGGTCTGGCACGATCATCGGCGGCCTGATCGGCGCAGCGGTGCTGGGCATTCTGAACGACGGCTTCACGCTGATCGGTATCAACGCCTTCACCTTCAACATGATTCTCGGCGCTGCGATTCTCGGCGCGATGATCTTCAACATCCACGTCGTGCGTCTCGCGCGTAAGTAAGGGAGAGTCGTGATGTCCGAAGTGGCGTATGCGCTGCGCGGCGAAGAGATCGTCAAGCGCTTCGGTGCGGTTACCGCGCTTGATGGCGTGTCGTTGACCCTCAAGCAGGGAGAAATTCTCGGCGTGCTGGGCGATAACGGTGCGGGAAAATCGACGCTGATCAAGATACTCACCGGCTTTCACCAGCAGACCTCCGGCAAGCTCTTTATTGGCGGCGAAGAAACGTTGCTGCGCTCGGTGGATCATGCGCGCGCGCTCGGCATCGAATGCGTCTATCAGGACCTGGCGCTGGCGAATTCGCTGAGCATTTATCACAACATGTTCCTGAACCGCGAGATCATCTATCCGGGTCCATTCCGCCTGTTGAACAACCGTGCGATGCGTAACCGCGCGGCGGAATGTCTCGAAGAGATCGGCGTGCGGATCCCTTCAGTCGACTTGCCGGTCGAGCAGCTTTCCGGCGGGCAGCGGCAGGCCATTGCCGTGGCGCGGGCTGTGAACTCCAATGCGAAGATCCTCCTGCTCGACGAGCCGCTTGCCGCGATGGGCGCGCGCGAAGCCGGCCTGATTATCGATCTCGTGTTGCGCCTGAAGGAGAAGGGCGGCCTCTCGATAGTGATGATCATGCACAACTACGCGCAGACGCTCGATATCGCAGACCGCGTCATGCTGATGCAGCGTGGCCGCGTCACGTACGAGAAGGAAGCGGCCAGCACCTCGGTCGCAGAGTTGATGGATATCGTGCGGCGGGAGTACCGGGCCATGCGTGCGGCCGAGCAGTGAGCTGCGTGGCCGCTTTGCGCTTTTGCCAAAACTTTGTTACCTTAGCTGCGGTCGGCCCGTTCTTCGCACCTGAATCTGGCGAAGGCAAGCCGATATTCGATCCGCTCCGTTGACTATTTTTCTCCAGACCATGTGCCGTTTTAGCCGTCTCAGCCTGAATAATAATTTGTCGCCTTTGGGTGACAGGAGATTATTTGTCTGTTGAAAAATAAGCACCGTCAAGCCAAAGGCACTCACGAAACTGAGTGCCTTTTTTTATTTCCGCGCGCTTTTCATCAAGGCAGAAGACCATGAGGACCTTAGTTGAAGACCTGAAGCACCATGTGGGTGAAGTCGCCACGCTGTATCTCACGTTGGACGTGCTGAGGGACCAGAAAAACCTGCAGTTCCTGCTGGCCCATGACGCGACCGGGACGATTCAACTCGTCGTCGACAAGTCTTCTGTCGCGGAGCATCCGCAAGTGGGGCAGTTGCTGACGGGGTCGACTTTCGCCGTCACGGGGCTGATTATGGCCGCGGCGCAAAGCAAGACCTACGGCGTGGAAATTCAGGTGCAGTCCGTCGAGATTTTTTCCAAAGCGCAGGCTTATCCGGTTACCGAGGCGAGCAGTGTCGATCTGCGCTTTAACTATCGTGTGGTGGACCTGAAGGCGCCGAAGTGGCAACTGATGCTGCGCCTGCGCAGTGCGTTCGAATTTGCATGTCGCGAGTTCGCCTTGACCCGGGGCTTCACCGAACTGCACACCCCGAAGCTGATGGGCAACGCCAGCGAAAGCGGTGCCCAGGTGTTTCGTGTCGGCTACTTCGAGACGCAGGCGTTTCTCGCTCAATCGCCGCAGTTCTACAAGCAGATGGGGATTGCGTCGGGTCTCGAAGGGGTCTTCGAGATCGGGCCCGTGTTCAGAGCAGAGGAAAGCCGCAGCAGCCGACATATGACCGAGTTCACCGGCCTGGATGTCGAATTCGCCTGGGCTTTCGAAACGGCTCAGGTCATGGCGTTCGAGGAGCAGATGCTGAGCTACGCGTTTGCGAAACTCGAACCGTTCGCGGAGGACGTTAAAGCGCTATTTGGCGTCGACCTGCCGCTTGCGCCGAGCGTCAGATACCTCACGCTGAGCGAAGCCAAGGAGATTCTCTCGGCCCACGGTATGAGTCTTGGCCCGGCGCAAGACCTGCCGGACGAAGGCGAGAGCATGCTGTACAAGGTGCTGGGTAGCGACCTTATCTTCGTGAGCGACTATCCAATCGCCAAGCGTCCCTTCTATCATGCGTGGGACCGCGAACAGGGCACCACGAAGAGCTTCGATCTGATTTTCAAAGGGATTGAGATTACGACCGGAGCGGTGCGCGAGCACCGGTACGAGGCGCTATGTGAGCAGGCTACCGAGAAGGGCGTCGAACTGGCTTCGATCACGCATTACCTCGATAACTTTCGTTACGGGTGTCCGCCTCACGGTGGCTTGGGCCTGGGCGTCGACCGGGTTGTCGCCAGGCTACTGGGGCTGTCGAACGTGAAGGAAGCGGCGTTCGTGCCGCGGGACCCGGAGCGCCTAGTGCCGTAACAGCAGCGTGAAGCATATGTTCCCCATCGGGCATATGCTTCGTTATGCGAACAGATTTGTCGTGTTGCCCGGAAGGCATAAACCGGATCGAAGCGACTGTACGGACGACGCGGACGATGCCGTGGTGATGTCGTTCAGCGTCATGGTGTTTTGGCGGGCAACGTGTCCTTGAAGAACGCAAGCGCCCGTTCGACTGTCTGTGCATGGACGGCGTCACGGTCCACTCCCGGCCCGTCGTTGCAGAGTGCGGCAGCCTGATCAGCCATTGCCGGTATGCACGTATCCAGGAAGGTGTTATGCAGGGCCCCCGGCACCATGCTGACTTTCGCACTTGGCATCAGGCTGGCGATGCGCTGAATGTTGGTCGCAATCGGGGCGATTGGATCGTCGGTGCCCGCCGTCAGCGAGATGGGAATATCGACGCCAGCGAAGGCGTCCGTGCCGAAAGCCTCGCCCAGGGCCGGAGCGATCGCGAACACGGCCTTGATGCGTGCGTCCCGATAGGAGTCGCCGGAGCGCGCCATGGATGCGATTGTCGCAGGCGAGAAGGTCGTCGGCATTACCGGGCCGCCAGGAAGACGCTTCATCTCGGGCGGATGGCAGATGGCGTCGGCAGCGGGCGACGTGCAGAAGTCCTGGAATCGTCTGAGGTCTGTTCGCGCGCCGGCTAGTTCGAGTACGGTGTAGCCGCCGAGCGAAAAACCCACCGCGCCGATGCGGGCCGTGTCGACGCGTGGGCCCAGTACCGGATCGGCGAGCACGCCGTCGAGCACTTCGCTCAGGTCGGTGGCACGCTCCCACCACAGCAGAAAGCCATCCAGGGTCACTGGTTCAAGTGCGTTATTGCCCGGATGATTGACGCCGGCCACGATATAACCGTTCGCGGCGAGCGCGGAGGCGAGCCAGTCGAGAGTCTCGGCGGTCCCCCCAGTGCCGTGCGACAACACCAGAAGCGGGTATCTGGCGTGAGCCGGCGACAACGGCGCGCCGCTCGCGGAAGGGTGCGCCTGGAACGGCGAATCACCCATCGCATGAGGCGTCTCAGGTATGGCAGCGTCGACCGGATACCAGATCCTTGTCACGAGCGCTTCGGTCTGCGCACCGCGCCAATTGCGCGCAACGTCGGGGTGAAAGACACGCGCAGCGGCACCGACGTGATAGGGCACAGCGCCGCCGCTATCTGCGGCGAGAGCGGCGGTGCTTTCGCATGCAGCAACGAGGACAACTAACTTGAGGGCGGAGAGAAACGGGCGAAGCATGGTCAGTCCTTGCGGATGGGGATCATGAGGTCGGTGACGTATTCGTGCTGCCTGTCGGGCGCGGGCCGGCTGCGATAGAACTCGAGAGCGGGCCGGTCGTCGGGTTCGTAGCCGCTGTGCGGCAGCCAGCCGCCAAATAGCGCCCGAAAGGTCGGTGCGATCAGCCCATAAGGACCCACGAGCCGGTGGGTCGCGTACAGACCGCCCTCGATTCGGACGGCTTCGACCTGGTCGCTCGCCTCCATTGCCGAGGTTGGAACGATGCCGGCGAGGTAGCGGAAATCGCTATCCTCCTCGGGGTCACCTGTACTCATGCCGATCGTGCCTTGAGCCAGCGCCCAGTTTGCGCTGCAACCCAGCATCTGCCATAGCGTCCTGAAGGTCTGGCTGATGGTGGCGGCGGGGCCCTCATGACGCAGACAAAGCAGATCGAGCGGCGCGAGTTCGACGAGTTCGACGAGCTCGTCGAACGGTACGTCGGCATGCGTGGCAGAAGCATCATCGGCGGCGGCCTCAAGTCCGTCTGCAAGTGATGCAGTCAGGCGTCGCTGGCGCGTCTGGAAGGCGCTTGGGCTGACGCCCGTGAAGCCGCGAAAAGCTCTCGCGAACGCTTGCGGGCTGTCGTAGCCGACATCTCCCGCGACGGTGGTCACCGAATCGTCCGCCACGGTCAGGCGGTGGGCCGCCCGCGCGAGTCGCACTCGCTGAACGGTCTCGACGATGCTTTCGCCGGTCAGGGCGCGGTAGATCCGGTGGAAGTGGTACGGCGACAGATGCGCGACCGCGGCGAGGCTCTCCACGCTGTGGGGCGCGCCTGGGTCTGCCAGGATCGCCTCGATGACGCGGGCGATCCGCCGGTGGTAATCGCGTTCGGTGCTGGGCTTCATGATGGCCGTAGCATAGTCCGTCCGCTGCCTGATGGTGGTGCAGAGCTTGCTGATTTTTATCCACACAAACCGTTCATAAGGCTGTGGACAATTCGCGGGCAAGCGGTGCAAGTGGCTGAAACGAATGAATTTGTGCAGTGCGCGACCACAGTGTGCAGTTGACCGGCCGCCGCCTCAGCCAGGACAGACGATGTCGCGCTCGCGCGAGACCGGTTCGTCCGCGATGGCGGCCGGTGTCTCGGGCACGGCGGACGACGCCTCAGACAACGCATACCGCGGCAACTCCATGAACAGCGTGACCCGCCGCACGATCTGCCAGAAGACCTTTTCGAACGACCGGGCGCGTTCCGCCGGCGTCATCCCTTCCGCCAGAGGGTCCGCAAACTCCCAGCTGACGAACAGCGGTTTGCCTGGAAACTGCGGCGCATGGTATTCGGCGACGCGCTCGTCCAGCGCGACGATCAGATCCATGTGCGGCGCCCATTCGCCGGTGAACTCGAGCCAGCTCTTGGGATTGAGCACCCCGAGCTCGGAGATGCCCGGGCGCAACTGCGCGATCGCCAGCGCATGAACCCGTGCAGCGGGATCGGATCCGGCGCTGAATACCTCGAACCGATGGCCCGCCAGCTCGCGCAGCAGAGCCTCCGCAATGATGCTGCGCGCTGAGTTCTCTCGACAGAGAAACAGCACCTTATATTTTCTGGTCACCCTCTTTGCCCCGTTGCCTGTATTTTCATTGTGACCGGGATTTTGCCAATCGAGTCTTGCACTTATGTGACACTACAATGACTGGTAAGGCAGGCTCGCTTCGACTGGCGCTGCATCGAAGCTGTCTTCCCGGGTTTGCTGTCGTTGCTATTTTTTCTGCTGTTCCGCTCTCGTGGTTCATTCGAGCCGCTTCTCCGAGCGCGGGCAGCAGCCCGCTAACGCTCGGAAAGCACTTAAACCGTATTCGGTGAACCATCCCATGCCAGACATCTCGGCAAAGCCGGCTCGGCCGCCGGAGGCGATCGAAAACGATTTCACGGATCTGATGGCCTCGAGGCTACCCATTACCGTAGCACGAGAAAAATTCGAACGGCTATGGGATGAAGCGAATTCCATAGCCGCGCGACTCGTTTCCTCGGAGCAGGGCAAACCGTATCTTGTGCTGCTCAGGCGCATGCACGAAGCCTTCGAGAATCACTATCGCGGGATGCCGCGGCGCAATCCGGCAGGCGGCCGGCTTCACTGAGGGGCTAGTGGATCTGCCCGGCTTCTGCGTTTCGTCTTGTGGATGAGGAAAAAACGGCGAGGTCGCGTTGCGCCAATCCTAAGGGTTACTAAGGTTTTTTGAATCCGACGACTGCGATGCCTTTGACCCTAGGCGTATTCCCGCTGCGGCACATGTTGCTCGCCGTCCGGAACGAACACGTAGCCGCGACCGCGGACGGTTTGAATCAGGCGAGGCGAGGACGGATTGGTTTCGAGAATCTGCCGCAGACGCCAGACCTGAACGTCGACGCCGCGATCGGTATGCTCGTCTTGGGGACCGTACAGCAGGTCGATCAGGCGCTCGCGGGTGAGCGTGCGCATTGCATGATTGATGAAAACCTTGAGCATGGCGAATTCGGTGGCCGACAGGATCTGTGAGCGGTCTGCGGCTTTCAGCGTGCGAGACTCGAAATCGAGCGTGAAGCGGCCGAAGCGGAACGGTTCGCGGTGTTCCAGCGCAGCGGGTGACGACGATACGCGACGCCGCCGCAAGATGGCCTCGACGCGTGCGATCAGTTCGCGTGGGTTGAACGGCTTGCCGATGTAGTCGTCCGCTCCCATTTCGAGCCCGACGATCCGGTCGATGTCATCGGAACGTCCGGTCAGCAGAATCACGGGGATATCGTCGCCTGAGGCTCGTAGGCGGCCCAGCGCGGTTAGCCCATCCACGCCCGGCATCAACACGTCGAGGACGATCACATCCGGGCGATCGCGTTCGAGCCATTGTTGCAGCGCGCCCGCATCGTGCAACGTCGAGATTTCGATGCCCTGGCGTCCCAGATAGTCGCATAGCAGGGTGCGCAGCTCTGGGTCGTCGTCAATGAGGAGGATTCGAGTGGTCATGGCGTTTGGGGCGTGCTGGGTTGGCTGGCGCGTCGACTTGCAGGAGCGCCTTTGATGCTTAAACGGTGGGGAACGTGGAATCCGTCGCCAGGAAGCGACTTTTTTTAGGCGGCGTGTGGGCGGGGAATATTCGGGGAGAGGCAGGGATTTCTGACAAAACGCTTTCTTCGCGCCAACGCCTTGAGATGGGCGCGGCGACCATTCGTCGTGCGACGGCGGTGCATCCGCTGAGCGATCTGCAGATTAGCGAGAGGGGGAGCCAGCGGCACGCGTGAACGTGATGATGCGATGGGCGTTAAGCGGAGCCTGCGAGGCACACGCCCCGCATCGGCTCGGTCCTACATCAGCACGATATCGTACTGCTCCTGACTCAAATTCGACTCCACCTGCAACGACACCGGCTTGCCGATAAAATCGATCAGCATTGCCAAATGCTGCGACTCCTCCTCGAGGAATAGATCAATCACCTCCTGCGAAGCCACCACTCTAAACTCACGCGGATTGAACTGCCGCGACTCACGCAGAATCTCGCGCAGCACGTCATAGCAAACGGTACGAGCCGTCTTAACCTGCCCCTTACCCTGACACACCGGACACGGTTCACACAAAACATGCGCCAGCGACTCCCGCGTCCGCTTCCGCGTCATCTCCACTAACCCAAGCTGCGAAAACCCATTCACCGTCACCCGCGTGCGATCGCGTGACAACGCTTTCTTCAACTCCCCCAACACCTGGTCACGATGCTCGACGTTCTCCATGTCGATGAAGTCGATGATGATCACGCCTCCCAGATTGCGCAACCGCAGTTGCCGCGCAATCGTATGAGCCGCCTCGAGGTTAGTCTTGAAGATCGTATCGTCGAAATTCCGCGCGCCGACATATCCGCCAGTATTCACGTCGATGGTCGTCATCGCTTCGGTCTGATCGATGACGAGATACCCGCCCGACTTCAGATCCACTCGCCGCGACAACGCCCGCTGAATTTCGGTCTCGATGTTGTACAGATCGTAGAGCGGCCGTTCACCCGCGTAGTGATGCAGCTTCGATGACACCGCAGGCGTAAACTCCGCCGCGAAATCGGACAGCATCTGGAACGTCTCGCGCGAATCGACCTGGATGCGCGAGGTCTCGTCGTTCACAAAATCGCGCAGCACGCGTTGAGCCAGATTCAGATCCTGATACAGCAGGCTCGTCGGCGGCATGCGTTGACCCTGCGAAAGGATCGTCGTCCACGTCTTGCGCAAATACGCCACGTCGCCGGCCAGTTCCTCGCTGGTGGAGTCCTCGGCAATCGTACGCACGATATAGCCGCCTTTCTCGTCAGCGGGCAGCACGGCAGTCAGACGTGCGCGAATCGCTTCGCGTTCGGCTTCGCTTTCGATCTTCTGCGAAATCCCGATATGCGGTTCCTGCGGCAGATAAACGAGTGTGCGTCCGGCGATGCTGACCTGAGTGGACAGCCGCGCGCCCTTGGTGCCGATCGGATCTTTGACGACCTGAACCATCAAGGTCTGGCCTTCGAAGACGATCTTCTCGATCGGCTGATGCGGTGCCTGATGCTGAGGTTCGCCGGCGAGGCGCGGATGCCAGATGTCGGCCACGTGCAGGAACGCTGCGCGCTCAAGGCCGATGTCGATAAAGGCAGATTGCATGCCCGGCAACACGCGAACCACCTTGCCGAGATAGACGTTGCCGACGCGTCCGCGCGACAGTGTGCGTTCGACGTGAAGTTCCTGGACGGCGCCTTGCTGGACCAGCGCGACGCGCGTTTCCTGCGGCGTGACATTGATCAGGATTTCTTCATTCATGGTGTTGTTCTAGAAGTCGATGCGCGCCGCACGCAGGAGTGCAGCGGTTTCAAAAAGAGGCAAACCCATGATACCTGAATAGGACCCTTCGATACGTTCGATAAACTCCGCGGCACGGCCTTGCACGCCGTACGCTCCTGCCTTGCCAAACGGCTCGCCGCTGTCCACATAGTGTTGCAGGGCGCCCGCTTGCACTGCAGCAAAACGCACGCGCGATACCGACAACGCGGCCGGCAGCAGCGCTCCGTTCGCATCGACGACAGCTAGCGCTGTCAGCACCTCGTGTTCGCGTCCGGCGAGGCGCGTGAGCATGGCGAGCGCATCGTTTGCATCGGTGGGCTTGCCGAGGATCGCGTCATCGATCGTGACCGTTGTGTCCGCAACCAGGATCGGCGCAGACATATGACCGCCCGCGACGAGCCGCGCACGCGCTGCCTGCGCTTTGGCCTGGCACACGCGCACCACGTAGTCGTGCGCGA
>NZ_JAMFSB010000212.1 GCF_026225065.1 Paraburkholderia sp.
AAAACTGGTCGAAATGTTCCGGCGACCGGGGTGACAAGCCCTCGTCGCCGGTTGTGTTTTTCCGTTCATCAAGACCATAGGGACGAACCATGTTCCGCTTCGTTTTGCGCCGCATTGGCATGGTGATTCCGACTTTCATCGGCATCACGATCCTTGCGTTTGCGCTCATTCATCTGATACCGGGCGACCCCATCGAAGTGATGATGGGCGAGCGCGGTGTCGACCCGGCCATGCACGCGGCCGCCATGCATCGCCTGGGGCTCGACGAACCGCTGGTGCTGCAGTACATCCACTATCTTGGACGCGCGGTGCACGGCAATCTGGGGATGTCGATCATCACCAACACCAGCGTAATGGACGAGTTCCTCGCGCGCTTTCCGGCCACCGTCGAACTGTCCGTCTGCGCGATGCTGTTTGCGCTGATCGTCGGGCTGCCTGCGGGCGTGTTTGCGGCGTTGAAGCGCGGTACGGCGGTCGATCACGGTGTGATGGGTACGGCGTTGACCGGCTATTCGATGCCGATCTTCTGGTGGGGTTTGATTCTGATCATGCTGTTCTCGGTGAAGCTCGGCTGGACGCCGGTGTCGGGGCGCATCGCGGTCGAGTTCGACATTCCGCACGTGACGGGCTTCATGTTGATCGATTCGTTACTGCCGGGCACCGACGAAGGCTCGTTCCGCTCGGCCTTGAGCCATCTGATACTGCCGGCTATTGTGCTCGGCACGATTCCCCTGGCGGTCGTTGCGCGGATGACGCGCTCGTCGATGCTCGAAGTGCTGCGCGAGGACTACATCCGCACCGCGCGCGCCAAGGGCTTGCCGCCTGGTCGCGTGATCGTCGTGCATGCGCTGCGCAATGCGTTGATACCGGTGGTGACCGTGATCGGCCTGCAGGTCGGCACGCTGCTCGCTGGCGCGGTGCTGACCGAGACGCTGTTCTCCTGGCCGGGTATCGGCAAATGGCTGATCGACGCGATCAGCCGGCGCGACTATCCCGTCGTGCAGGGCGGTATCCTCCTGATTGCCACACTCGTGATCGTCGTGAATCTGATCGTCGATCTGTTGTACGGCGTGTTGAATCCGCGCATTCGCCATACGAGGTAAAACCGTGGCTGACATACAAAACACAGTCCCCCAGTCAGTGACCCCGCCGAGCGGCCGGGCGCTGGCCGCCCGCGAGTTCTGGGCAAATTTTTCGCGCAACCGCGGCGCAGTGACGGCCGGTGTCATCGTGCTGGTGCTGATCTTCGTCGCAATCTTCGCGCCGTTGATCGCGCCGCACAGCCCGATCGAGCAATACCGCGACTACGTGAAGATCCCGCCCGCGTGGCTCGACGGCGGCAACTGGAAGTTCGTCCTCGGCACCGACGAAGCGGGCCGCGACATGTTGTCCCGCTTGATGTACGGCGCGCGTCTTTCGTTCTGGATCGGCTTCGTCTCGGTCGTGCTGGCGCTGATCCCGGGCATCGTGCTTGGGTTGATCGCCGCGTTCTTCGAGAAGTGGGCCGATACGCCGATCATGCGCATCATGGACGTGCTGCTCGCGCTGCCGTCGCTGTTGCTCGCGGTGGCGGTGGTGGCGATCATCGGTCCGGGGCTTCTCAATACCATGTTCGCTATCGCGATCGTCGCGTTGCCGGGTTATGTCCGGCTGACGCGGGCGTCTGCGCTTGGCGAGTTGCAGAAGGAATACGTGACGGCTTCGCGCGTGGCGGGCGCCGGCACCTTGCGGCTGATGTTCTCGCAAGTGCTGCCGAACTGCACTGCACCGCTGATCGTGCAGGCTACACTCGGCTTTTCCTCGGCGATTCTCGACGCCGCCGCGCTCGGCTTTCTCGGCCTCGGCGTGCAGCCGCCTGCGGCGGAGTGGGGGGCGATGCTGGCGTCGGCGCGGGACTACATCGATAACGCGTGGTGGATCGTCACCTTGCCTGGCTTGGCCATCGTGATCTCGGTGCTGGCGATCAATCTGCTCGGCGACGGCCTGCGCGACGCGCTCGACCCCAAACTGAAACGGATGGCGTGATATGAGTAATCTACTGACCATCCGTAACCTGGCGGTGAACTTCAACGGCCTGCCGGCTGTCGACCGGATTAACCTGGATGTAGCGCCAGGCGAAGTGGTCGGCGTAGTGGGCGAATCCGGTTCGGGCAAGAGCGTGACGATGATGGCGCTGATGGGCCTGATCGACGCACCGGGCAAGGTCAGCGCCGACGAGATCCGCTTCGACGGCAAGGACCTGCTGAAAGCCTCGCCGAAGGAGCGCCGCAAGGTCATCGGCAAAGACATCGCGATGGTGTTCCAGGACGCCCTCAGCAGTCTGAATCCGAGCTATACCGTCGGCTATCAGATCAAGGAAGTGCTGAAACTGCATGAAGGCTTGCGTGGCGCTGCGCTGCATCAGCGTGCAATCGAACTGCTTGACCAGGTCGGTATTCCCGATGCGAAAAACCGCATCACTTCGTTTCCGCACCAGATGTCGGGCGGGATGAATCAGCGCGTGATGATCGCGATGGCGGTCGCCTGCAATCCGAAACTGCTGATCGCCGACGAGCCGACCACCGCGCTCGACGTGACGATCCAGGCGCAGATCATGGAACTGCTGGTGAAGCTGCAGAAGGAACGCGGCATGGCGCTCGTGCTGATTTCGCACGATCTGGCCGTAGTGTCCGAAGTCGCGCAGCGCGTGGCGGTGATGTACGCGGGTGAGGTGATCGAGACCAACAAGGTACCCGATATTTTCGCCGCGCCCCATCATCCGTACACGGAAGCGCTGCTGGCGGCGATTCCCGAGCACAATGTCGGCGCAGTGCGGCTGGCCGCGTTGCCGGGGATGGTGCCGGGGCGCGACGACCGGCCCAAGGGATGCCTGTTCGCGCCGCGCTGCAAGTACGTGGTGGACGATTGCACGAAGGCGCGCCCGGCGCTTGGACCGTTGCAAGGTCATACGGAGGTAACCAGGGTACGCTGTATCAAGCCGCTGAATCTCACCGGCGATGCCAACATCCACACTCACGGAGGCGCACGATGAATGCAGTACCCGAAACGCGGCGCCCGGCGGGTCAGGCAGGCGGCGACCACGTGCTGGTTGCCGATCAGCTGGCACGGCATTACTCGGTGAAGCGCGGCATGTTCGGCCGTGGCACGGTGAAGGCGTTGAATGGCGTATCGTTTTCCCTCGACCGCGGCAAGACGCTGGCGGTAGTCGGCGAATCCGGTTGCGGCAAGTCGACGCTCGCGCGCCAGCTCACGATGATCGAAGGGCCGACGGCCGGCCGTCTGATGATCGACGGTGAAGACGTCGCGGGCGCTGACCACGCGAAGGTCGCGGCGCTGCGTCGGCGTGTGCAGATGGTGTTCCAGAATCCGTTTGCGTCGTTGAATCCGCGCAAGACCGTTGAGCAGACGCTCGGCGAGCCGCTCGCCATCAATACGCAGCTGAGCGCGAGCGACCGTGCCGAGCGTATCGCGCAGATGATGCGCACCGTGGGCCTGCGGCCGGAGCACGCCAAACGCTATCCGCATATGTTCTCGGGCGGCCAGCGTCAGCGCGTTGCGATTGCGCGCGCGATGATTCTCGATCCGCAGATCGTCGTGGCCGATGAACCGGTGTCCGCGCTCGATGTGTCGATCCAGGCGCAGATTCTCAATCTGTTCATGGATTTGCAGGAGCAGTTCAAGACCAGCTATGTGTTCATCTCGCACAACCTCTCGGTGGTGGAGCATATCGCCGACGATGTGATGGTGATGTACTTCGGCGGCGTGGTCGAACTGGGCGACAAGAAACGCATCTTTACGAATCCGCGCCATCCGTACACGCGGGCGCTGATGTCGGCGACGCCGTCGATCTTCGAGGCGGATCGCACGATCAAGATCAAGCTGCAAGGTGAGATGCCGTCGCCGCTCAATCCGCCCTCGGGTTGCACGTTCCATCAACGCTGCCCGTATGCGATCGATCGTTGTCGCAGCGAGGAGCCGAAGCTGCGCGAAGTGGATGGGCGTCAGGTGTCGTGTCACCGGGCCGAGGAGGTGGGGGACGTGGATGCCTGAAACGTTGGCGGCGCGTCGTCCTGCGCGCCGCCTGCGTGAAGGCGGCCGTCGCGCCGTTTTCGCGCGTCGCTGGCGAGCATGGCTGCTGGCTTGTGCCACGCTCGCCGGCGTCTCACTCGTTTCTGCGTGGCCGGCCGCCACGGCATCTGCTGCGGGCGCGGCTGCGACTTCCCCGGCGCAAAACGGGCGGCCGAACCTGCCGGTCCCCGCGGCCCCTGCTTCGCCGGGTCAGCCGCGTGCGAGCCTGCCCGGTTTCAATGCTCCACCTGCATCCCGTACGACGACCGGCGGCGCGGTGCGCGCGCAACCGGCGCGCATGCCGTTCTACGTCGCCACACGCGGCTCGACCACCATCTATTTGCTCGGCACGCTGCATGTGGGCGATCCGGCCGACTACCCGCCGGGCAAGCCGTTCCGGCCGCCGATTCTGGCCGCGCTGGCCGCTTCCCCGACGCTGGCGCTGGAACTGTCGCCGGACGACCTGCTGGTGTCGCAGGACGACGTGTCGAAATACGGCGTGTGCCGCAGCGCGTGCCTGCCGAAGTATTTGCCGCAAGCGCTATGGCACAAGCTCGAAGTCCGCTTGCGCGGCAATCCGGCGGCGCTCGATGAGATCAAGAGAATGCGCCCGTGGCTCGCTTCGCTGCTGGTCGAAACCTACGATTCCCTGAGTGCGGGGCTGCAGACCGAATACGGTACCGAGGCGCAGTTGCAGAACGTCTATCTGCGCACGCGCGGCAAGATTGTCGGCCTCGAGACGCTCGGGGAGCAGATGCGCTCGTTCACGAGCCTGTCGTCCGCGCAGCAGCGCGAGATGCTGGCGCAGGACCTGGTGCAGACGCCGGCCGGAAACCTCGCCGATGTGCAAACGTTACATAGGCTCTGGCAAGTGGGCGATGCGGACGCGATTGCCGCGTGGCAGGCGGCCAAGTCGGAAGTGCTGGCGCGCGACAAGCGCGTGTCCGATTCGATCGACAACAAGATTGTGTACGAGCGGAACCGGCGCTTCGTTGCGCGGATGTTGTTGATTGCCGGGCCGAACAAGCCGGTGTTCGTGGCGATCGGCGCGTTGCATCTGGGAGGACCGAAGGGCGTGCTGCAGTTGTTGCGGCAGCACGGGTTTGTGGTGGAACCGGGGTGAAGGGGGCGTGTTTCGGGCGCTCTCCGGCGCTGCTATGACTACGGTTGTTCTTGACGCAACGCCTCAACCATACTCGCCACCACGGGTGTCCAATCTCCCAGCACGGCTTGCCTGAACAAGCGTGCATCTGGATACCACGGTGAGTCGCTGCGGTTTTGCAGCCAGCGCCAGTCCGAGTTCGCCGGTAGCAATACCCACACCTGTTTGCCCAATGCGCCCGTTAGATGCGCGACGCCGGTATCGACCGCGATCACCTGATCCAGGTTCATGATCAGCGCGGCGGTTTCCGTGAAGTCGCGTAGCTCAGCGGCGAAATTGTGCGGCTGGAATGCTTCCGTTGCGCTGACGAGTTGCGCCTCAGCAGGTCCCTTCTGCAACGAGAACCACGCAATATCCTTCAGTTCACTGAGCGGCGCGAGATCTTCGAGACGCATCGACCGATAGCGATCGTTGCCGAACGTCGGACTGCCGGCCCACACCAGACCGATCTTGCGTCGCGAGCCAGCCACCGCCTGCACACGCTCACGCCAGGCTTCGATCTTCGCCTCATCGACGAAGACGTACGGCACTTCTGCAGGAATTGTCGCTACCTCAGTGCCGACGCACGACGGCACACTCATCAGCGGCGCCCAGAAGTCGTAGCGCCCTTCGGCCTTGCCGCTCCACGCGCGATGGACTCCCGGCACACGCTCAGCAAGCGGCACGAGCGGTTCACGCACGCAGACATCGACCGTGGCGCCAAGCTCTTCAAGCACGCGCGCGAAGCGCAAAAACTGCAACTGATCGCCGAAGCCCTGGTCGCCGACCAGCAGCACGCTGCGGCCGTCGAGCGGTTCACCTTGCCATTCCGGCACGCCATCCACCGCGATCGCCGCATAGTCCTGCGAGCGCCAACGTTTCGCGTACTCCGCCCAACCCTCTACGTAGTCGCCACGTTTGAGCAGCAGCCACGCGAGATTTTGATGAGCGTCGACGTAGCTGGGATCGATTTCGAGTGCCCGGCGATAAAACACTTCCTCTTCGTCAAGGCGTCCCTGCGCACCGAGTGAGCCGCCCAGACACACCAGGTTGGTCGGGTTCGGTTTGAGCGCCACGGCATAGCGGTACTGCTGCTCGGCTTCGGCGTAGTTTCCCAGCTTGCCGGTCGCGCTGCCCAGATTAACGTGTGCTTGCGCGAAGCCCGGATTCAATTCGATCGCGCGGCGAAAGCGCGCAATCGCTGCCGTGCTGTCGCCTTTCGCGGTGAGTGCGTTGCCGGCATTGAAGTGAGCGTCGGCCGAATGCGGATCGAGCGTGAGTGCCTGGTCGTAGCACGCGAGCGCCTCGTCATAGTGCTCGAGTTTGGTGAGCGCCGTGCCGAGATTCAAGTGAGCGTCCACCAGCGATGGATTAAGCGCCACGGCTTGTCGATACTGTCGCACGGCTCCTTCGAGCTCGCCTTGCGCCTGCAGCGTGACACCGAGGTTGTTACGTGCGTCGGCGAAGCCCGGCTGCAGTTGCAGCGCCCGCCAGTAGCACCGTTGCGCTTCGTCCGGCTGGCCAAGCGCAGCAGCGACGAGACCGCGGTTGCTCCAGCACGCGGTGTTAGCAGGCTCGATTTCAAGCGCCTGATCCAGCAGCGCGGCCGCCGCTGCGTGGTCGCGCCGTTGATGATGCAGGACGCCGAAGTAATGCAGCGCTTCGGCGTGCACCGGATTGATTGTCAGCGCTTCCCGGTAGAGCGGCGCAGCCTGATCGAGCTCGCCTGCCTGATGGGCTGCGAGTGCGGTTGCAAGCAGCGCGTCGATGTAGGTTGGTGCGGCCGCTTCGGGGCGAGCGTCACCGCGATGAAGATGCTGTTCCATGAGAACCTGCCTGAGAGCGTCGGCGCTCGCGTGTTGCGCGCGCCGGCCGGTTGATGGGAGAACATCGACCAGCTTATGTCTCAAGCCTTTCCGGTTCGATCAGACGCATCCTAATTTGCCGCCATAAGGCGCGGCGGCGTGGGTTCGCGCGGCATCTTGCTATCGCAAAATAGCCGCGTCAGGTCGCTTGCGAGGTCACTTCGCCGCGGGCGTGTTTGCCGCGGGCGGGGCGAGTCCTACAGAAACATCATGTAGTTCAGCAGCAGGATATTCACCACCAGCAGCGACAATGCCGTGGGCACCTGCACCTTGATCACCGCGTTCTTGTCCGGCAGTTCGAGCAGCGCGACCGGCACCATGTTGAAGTTCGCGGCCATCGGCGTCATCAGCGTGCCGCAGTAGCCCGAGAACATGCCGATCGCCACCATCACCGCCGGGTTGCCGTGGAACACGCCGACCAGAATCGGCACGCCCACTCCGCCGGTCATCACCGGGAACGCGGCGAAGCCGTTGCCCATCACCATCGTGAATACCGCCATGCCGATGCAGTACACGGCCACCGCGACAAACCGGTAGTCCAGGTTGATATAGGCGGTCGTCACGTGTGCGACGGCCTTGCCGACGCCCGCGTCGGAGAACACGAGGCCGAGCATGCCCAGCATCTGCGGCAAGACCGCGGCCCACGAGAGCGCATCGACGAGGCGGCGTGTTTCCTTCATCGACTGGCCGACCGTGTCGCGCGTCATCACGCACGCTACCGCGAGGGCGATTACGCAACCGAGGCCGAAGCCGATCAGCGTGACGTTCTTCGGGTCGATAAGGGGCTTGCCGTCGAAGATCAGATAGCTTGCCGCCAGGGTGATCACGACCGTGACGACCGGAATCGTCAGTGCGGGAATAAACAGCTTGTTGCCCAGGCGCGCGGCACTGGCCTGACGGGCCTCGGGCGACAGCACCTTGGGTCTGGCCGCCGTCACGCCGCCGAACCCGGCGACCAGCGCCATCACGATCACCAGCACGCCGACGATCGAAGGCGGTATCAGGTCGCCAATCAGAAAAATCAGAGCGTACAGAATCCAGAAACCACCGCTGCTAAGACGGCGCGGGTGTTCCTTGTCGGTGAGGATCATGCCGCCGACGATCAGCAGCACGATCCCTACCAGCCAGAACAGATAGTTGATGGTGAGCGTCATGCCTCGTCTCCTTTCGCAGACGGAGTTTGCGCAGCGGCGTTCGATGCGGCGTTGCCGCCCAGTTCACGCTCAAGGCTGCGATCGAGCAGATACAGCCGGAAGCCGTGAATCAGGAACGCGCAGATGGCGGTGGGGATGCCCCACACCGCGACGTGCATCGGCGCGACTTCGATACCGGCCTCACGCAGGAAGGTGGTCATCAACACGATCGCACCGAATGCAACGAAAACGTCTTCGCCGAAAAACAGGCCGACGTTGTCGGTGGCGGCCGCGAACGCGCGCAGGCGGTAGCGCACCGCGTCGGTGAGCTTGCCGTAGCGGGTTTCGGCGGCGCCCTCGGTCATCGGCGCGATCAGCGGACGCACCATCTGCGGATGACCGCCGAGGCCAGTCAGGCCGACGGCCGCCGTCAGTTCGCGCACCAGCAGATAGACGATCAGCAGGCGTCCGGCAGTGGCCGCGCGGATGCCCGCGATCCACGTTTGCGCCCGTTCGCGCAGGCCGTGCCGTTCGAGCAGGCCGATCACCGCCAGCGGCAACAGCAGGATCACGGGGATATTGCGGGTCTTGATAAAGCCCGTGCCGATGGCGGCAAGGATTTTCTCGGGTGGAAAGTGCGCGGCCAGCGCGGTGACGATAGCGGCGACGGCCACGATCAGCATCGGATTAAAGCGCAACACAAAACCGACAATGATCACGGCCACGCCAATAAGCGGCCATAAGTTGACTGCTGTCTGCATCAGGATCTCCAAACGGGGTTGCTAACCTTGCCGCTGATCGCGGCTAACGTGGGGAGGCGCTTGCATATCCCCTGCGCCGTCTTGCTGTGCGCCGCTCTGGCTGGCGGCGTCACTTGCTGCTGTCATTTACTGCTTTGGGTACTGCACCTGGCAAACGCCCCGCGCGAGGCGGGGCGTTACGTGCTCTTTAGTGGCCCTCGCGTGAGCCGCTGCGACTCAGGCGCGTACGGCGTTGGCCGCGTGAACTTCGATGCCGGCGCTTTCGAGCGCGCCGCGGATGCGGCGTGCAAACGCCAAGGCGTGCGGACCGTCGCCGTGCAGACAGATGGTCTGCACATTGAGCGGCACCCAATGGCCATCCACGGCCTGCACGCGTTGCTCGCGCACCATCGCGAGGGTGCGTTCGAGCACTTCCTCTTCGTCGTCGAGCAGCGCGCCCGGTTCCTTGCGCGGCACGAGCGAGCCATCGGCGCGATAGCCGCGGTCGGCGAACACTTCTTCGATGGCGACGAGGCCTGCTTCACGAGCGGCGGTCACGAGGCCGCTATTGGCAAGCGCGAACACCGCCACGGACGGATCGAAATCGTGCACAGCCGAGGCGATTGCATCGGCGATCTTCGGGTCGCGCGCGGCCTGGTTGTAGAGTGCGCCGTGCGGTTTGACGTGCGCGATCCTTCCGCCTTCAGCCTGAGCGATCGCCGAGAGCGCGCCGAGCTGGTACAGCACGCCCGCATAAATCTCGTTGGCGGGCAGGTCCATCTCCTTGCGGCCGAAGTTCTCCGGATCGTTGAAGCTCGGATGCGCGCCAATCGACACGCCTTTCTTGACGGCCCACCGAACGCAGTCATGCATCGCATTGGCGCCGCCCGCGTGCCAACCGCACGCAATATTGGCCGAACTGACGAGGTCGAGCAGCGCCTCATCGGAGCCGCAGCCCTCGCCGAGATCGGCATTCAAATCGATTTCCATAATTTCCTCTACTTGGTCTTACGACACTGCCAGCGCCGGCTGGCGTGCGCAGCGGTCCTCATGCATCGCGATCGCGGCATCGATCTGCCGCAGATACGCCCGTTCTTCGAGTAAAGCGTGACGCGCCTCTTGAGGCGTCGTCGGGATGAAACGGATCGCGCTGTTCAGGCGCACCTGCGCGAGCTTCCACAGATCGGCCTGAATGACCGCGCCGATCTTCGGGTAACCGCCGGTGGTCTGCGCATCGCTCAGTAACACGATTGGCTGGCCGTTCGGCGGCACCTGGATCGTCCCCGGCATCACGGCATGCGACAGCAGATCGGCTTTGTGCGTGCGCTTGAGTTCGGTGCCGGAAAGCCGGTAGCCCATGCGATTGCTATTGGGCGTCACGAGCCATTCGTCCGACCAGAACGCCTCGTGAGCGCTGGCAGGAAAGTGATCGTACTCGGGTCCATGCAGCACGCGAATCGGTGCTGCCCACGCCACACCAGATGGATGCCGGCCGCGTCGCAAAGGTTCATGGACCAGTACGAACTTGCACCAGGTGGGCGCCTTTACACCGAATTCGGGGGCTTGCGGGCTAAAGCTCGCGCCTGCGCGTGACGATGGCACGCCGACTGGCAGTCGGTCGCCGTCGCGTAGCGCGCGGCCACCGAGGCCGCCGAAATGACCAGCGAGGTCGGTGCTGCGCGAGCCGAGCATCGGCAGCACGTCGATACCGCCGGCGATGCAGACGTAGCCGCGCATGCCACGCTTAGCCGCCTGCAACGTCAGCTCCTGACCGGCTTGCACCGGCAGGCTCCACCATGAATAGACGGGCTTGCCGTCGAGCGTGGCGCCGAATTCAGTCCCGGTGATCGCGACCCGGGTGGCACGCGGAAAGCGTAGCACGGTCGGTCCAAAGGTGACCTCGAGCCCCGCAGCGTCGGGCCGGTTGCCGACGAGGCGGTTGCCCACCTCGAGTGCGAGCCGGTCGAGCGCGCCGCCCATGGCCACGCCGAGATGCCGGTAGCCATGCCGTCCAAGATCCTGAACCGTGGTCAGAAGACCAGCGCGAATCACGTCGATCATGCTGCGATCCCCGCCACGGTGAAGCGCACCCGGTCGCCCGGTTGCAGCAGGGTAGGCGGCGAGCGCGCCGGATCGAACAAGGGCACGGAGGTGCGGCCGATCAGTTGCCAGCCGCCAGGCGATGTAGCCGGATAGATGCCGGTCTGCTCGCCGCCGATTCCCACGGATCCCGCCGGCACCTCAACCCGCGGCGACGAGCGGCGCGGCGTGTGCAGCGCTTTCTCGAGACCGCCCATATAGGCGAAGCCGGGCTGGAAGCCGAGGAAGAACACCACGTATTTGCCAGCGGTATGACGCTCGACCACCTCTTTGGCCGACAGCCCGGTGTGGCTCGCCACCGCCTGCAGGTCAGGGCCGAATTCGCCGCCGTACTGCACCGGAATTTCGACCTCGCGGCCGGCGGAAGGCGCCTCACCCGGGGTGTCCCAAGCCGTTTCCAGCATCCTGGTGAGCGCGGCGCGGTCTGCTTCCAGCGGATCGAACATGATGGTCAGATTGTTCATGCCAGGCACCACCTCGAGCACGTGCGGCCAGCCGCGTGCGGCCTCGGCCACCGCCCAGACGCGCTGCTGGCAATCGAGCGTCGCGGGAGCGTGGGCCTCGCAGACTAGCGCGGCGTCGCCGAACTGGAAGATTCGTGGTTGCGTCATTGCGGATTCATTCGGGTTGGAGCGGAAGCCTTGCAACATTGGAATCGGTAGGAACGGTGAAAGCGCACCGCCCATGACTGGATAACGGCACCAGAAGCACCAACCATGACAACTAGACTACATTATCAATAAGATGTCGACAATTTATCAATAAGCGTTTGTGCCAGGCACCCATGAAGAGGCGCTCGTCGTACACTTCGAGCACTTCCTTTTATGTATCGAGAGCACCCGTCATGTCGCGTCAACCGACCAAAATCGTCTCCTCGGAACACCTCGTGTCTGAATCGAGCGCGGAGTTGTCCGAGCTGGAGTACGGGCTCATCATGGCGAGCAACGCGTTCAACCGCTGGATGGTGCGCTGCATGTCGGCGGCGGGAGAAAAGGATATGACCGCCATCGAGGTGTCGCTGCTGCATCACGTGAGCCATCGCGAGCGGCGCAAGAAACTCGCTGACATCTGCTTCGTGCTGAACATCGAAGATACCCATGTTGCCACCTACGCATTGAAGAAGCTGGTAGCTAGAGGGTATGTAAAAAGCGAAAAGACCGGCAAGGAAGTGTTCTTCTCGGCGACCGAATCCGGGCGCGCCCTCTGCATGAAGTACCGCGAGGTGCGCGAAAGCTGCCTGATCGCCACGCTCAGGGAGAGCGGTTTGACCAATGAGCAGATCGGCGAGGCCGCGCAGTTGATGCGCAACGCCTCCGGCCTTTACGACACGGCGGCGCGGGCGGCGGCTTCGCTGTGAGGTTCGGTCAGCGTCGGTCGGTTTTAGCGATCTTTAACCGGCTTTAAGCTTTAGGCGGTTTGCTAACTTTCACGGAGCCGGGTTGGGCTGCTGCTGCGGATAGCAGGCCGCTTCGGTGATGATCAGGTCCAGCGGGATGTCGTGGGCCTCGTGCTGCAGCGCGTCCGTGCGGCAGGCTTCGCAGGCTATGCCGACCGTGACCGGCCGCGTTGCGCCGGGCCATGCCGCCAGCGTGCGATCGTAGTAGCCGCCGCCGTAGCCGAGCCGGTAGCCTTCGATGTCAAAGCCGACGCACGGCACGAACAGCAGATCGGGCGTGACGACGACCTCGGTGGCGGGCTCGGGGATCCGGTGATGACCCACTTTCATCGGCGTGTCCGGCGCCCATGCCCGGAACTGCAGCGCCTCGCCGCGGTTCGTGACGACGGGCAGGCTCGCTTGACGGTGCGCGCCGAGCGCGAGCCAGATGGCGATCGCCGCACGTGCGTCGAACTCGCCCGGCAGCGGCCAATAAAAGCCGACACAAGCGGGTTCATGGCGTTTCAATGTGTCGAGCATGCGGCGGCTCAACGCCTCCTGGGCAGAAGGCTCGAGGGCCGCATCCAGCCGTGTTTTCAGCAACATTTTACGGAGCGCGTTTTTCGATTCGGGCAGGGGGTTGCGTGCTATGCTTGGGCTCAATTCGCGCTCCAGAAACAACGATGTCAAAACGCCTCTTTCGAGTATATCGCGCGGTCGGTCTTGCGCTGGCCGCGGCGGCACTCGTCGCGTGCAGCACTGCCTCCGCGGTCAAGCCTGTACCGGTTTCGCAACTCTCCAACGACGACCAGATTTTCGTGCAGCTGCGCGAAGCGGCGCGCAATAACGATGCTGCGCGCGCGGCGCAACTGGCGGCAATGATTCCGGACTATCCGGCGCCGGGCTATGTGGAGTACTTCCAGCTCAAGCCGCAACTGTTCGATTCGAGCGGGCATCCGAGTCTCAATGCGCCGGACACCGAGGTGCTGTCGTTCCTGCAGAAGTACGACGGCCAGGCGATTGCCGACCGTCTGCGCAACGACTATCTGGTGGTGCTCGGTTCGCGTCACGACTGGAATAATTTCGATCAGCAATACGCGCGCTTCGTGCTGAACGACGACACGCAGGTCAAGTGCTACGCGCTCGAGTCGCGCGCGGCGCGCGGTGAGAACGTGGCGGACGCGGCGCGCGCGCTGCTCGTCGACCCGAAGTGGTACGGCGACGGCTGCGTTGACCTGGTGACGGCGCTCGCCACGAACCAGCAGTTCAGTGCCGACGACGTCTGGCAGCAGATCCGCCTCGCTTACGAACAGAACTACCCCAACACCGGCAACAAACTGGTCGACGCGCTTGGCAACCAGCGCCCCGATCCTGCGCTGTTCGACCAGGCGTCGAGTGCGCCGCCGCTGCTGCTGGCGCGCGGCGTCGGGTCTGATCCGCAATCGCATCAACTGGCCTTGCTGGCCATCACGCGGATGGCGCGTAACGACCCGGCCATGGCCGCGGCGACCTTCGCGTCGGTGGCGCCGTCGCTGAGTTCGCCGGAGCGTGCGATCGGCTGGGGCACGATTGCCTATGAGGCTGCCGCCAAGCAGATGTCGACGGCGGTGGACTGGTACCGGTTGTCGGCCAACGCGCCGCTCCTGTCGAATCCGGCGTACGAGTGGCGCACCCGCAGCGCGCTGCTGTCGGGCGACTGGACGATGGTGCGCTGGTCGATCGAACAGATGCCCGCTGCGCTGCGCAGCCAGCCGTCGTGGGTGTACTGGCATGCCCGTGCGCTGAAGGAGGCGGGTCAGACAGACCAGGCCAACCAGGAATTCGCAACGATCTCGTCGGGCTATAACTTCTACGGGCAACTCGCACTGGAAGAACTGGGCCAGAAGATCACAGTGCCGCCGAAGACCGCGGTGACCGACGGCGAAGTGCAGCAAGCGGCGAATACGCCGGGCCTCGCGCTTGCGCAGCGCTTCTACCAGCTCAATCTGCGCCTCGAAGGCAACCGCGAATGGAACTGGCCGCTGCGCACCATGTCCGACCGGCAACTGCTTGCCGTTGCGGAATACGCGCGCCGCATCGAGCTGTATGACCGCACTGTCAACACCGCGGATCGCACCAAGACCGAACACGATTTCTCGCTGCGTTACCTGTCGCCGTTCCGCGATATCGTCGAGCGCGATTCGCAGTCGAATGGTCTCGATGTCGAGTGGGCGTATGGTCTGATCCGTCAGGAATCGCGCTTCATCATGAATGCACGCTCCGAGGTTGGTGCGAGCGGCCTGATGCAGTTGATGCCGGGCACCGCGCAACTGGTGGCGAAGAAGATCGGTCTCGGTCCGATCTCGCGTGAACAGATGAACGATATCGACACGAACATCCTGCTCGGTACCAACTATCTTTCGATGATCTACAATCAGTTTGACGCTTCCGCCGTGCTCGCCACCGCCGGCTACAACGCCGGGCCGGGTCGTCCGAAGGCGTGGCGGGAAGGGCTATCGCATCCGGTCGAAGGCGCGATCTTCGCGGAGACGATTCCGTTCACCGAGACCCGCGACTACGTCAAGAATGTGCTGTCCAATACGGTCTATTACGCGGCACTGTTCGAAGGCCGTCCGCAATCGCTGAAGGCGCGTTTGGGTTATATCGCGCCGTAAGCGTCGCGCCGCTGCACGCTCCGCGGCGGCGCCTCACTCCAGCCGTTGCCGCGGCTTCCACCAGGGAGTCGGAAATGCGACATCAAGCCATTGCGATCATCGGCGGCTCCGGTTTTATCGGCAGCCATCTCGTCAACGCGCTCGTCGAGCTCGGCAAAGACGTGCGCATTGCCACCCGTCGACGCTATAACGCGCGTCACCTCACTCTGTTGCCCGTTGACGTAATCGAAACCGATGTGTTCGATCCGGTGCAGCTTGCTCGTTTTCTGGAAGGCGCCGATGCGGTGATCAACCTGGTCGGCACATTGCACGGCGGACGCGGCACACCGTACGGCCCCGAGTTCGCCAGGATGCACGTCGAGCTGCCGACCCGAATCGTGGCCGCCTGCGAAGGCAAGGGCGCGCACCGGCTGATTCATGTCAGCGCGCTAGGCGCCGACCCGAACGGGCCGAGCATGTACCTGCGCTCCAAGGGTGACGGCGAAAAGGCCGTGCACGCGTCGAAGCTGGCGACGACGATTTTCCGGCCCTCTGTGGTGTTCGGTCCGGAGGATACGTTTCTGAATCAGTTCGCGTTCCTGCAGCGCGTGTTTCCCGTGATTCCGCTGGCGTCGCCGGATGCGCAATTCCAGCCGGTGTTTGTCGGCGACGTCGCGAAGGCGATCGTCAACGTGCTCGACCTCGATGCCGCTAGCGGGCGGACCTACGAATTGGGTGGCCCGAGCGTCTATACGCTGGAACAACTGGTGCAGTATTGCGGCGATGTGATCGGCCGTCATGCGCGGATCATCCGGCTGCCGAACGCGCTGGCGCGGCTGCAGGCATTGAGCTTTGAAATCGCACCGGGCAAGCCGCTGATCTCACGCGACAATCTCGATTCGATGAAGCTGCCGAGCGTGCTGAGCGGCCCGCTCGCGCCGGAACTGGGGATCGAGCCGGCCGCCATCGAGACGATTGCGCCCGTGTATCTGACGGACGCGTCCTTGCGCTCACGCTTCAATACATTCCGCGCGAGTGCGGGACGTTAAAACGTTTCTTTATTCCTTTACCTGAAGCATGAAACTTCTGATCGGTGACAAGAACTATTCCTCGTGGTCGATGCGTCCGTGGGTGCTGATGAAGCACTTCGGCATTCCGTTCGAGGAGTTGTGTGTCGAGATGTATGAAGCCGGCACGCGGGCCGCGATCCTTGCGCATTCGCCGTCGGGCAGAATGCCTTGTCTGATTGGCGACGATGGTGCGTCGGTGTGGGACTCGCTGGCGATTGCCGAGACGCTGGCCGAACGCTTCCCGCAGCACGCGATGTGGCCGCGCGATCCGGCGCAGCGTGCCGAGGCGCGCAGCATCAGCGCCGAGATGCATTCGGGTTTTGGCGATATGCGTTCGAACATGTGGATGAACATTCGCGCGTCGTTTGCGGGCAAGGGCGCGACACCAGGCGCGCTGGCCGATATCGCGCGCATCGACGCGATCTGGAGCGGATGTATCGAGCGTCATGGCGGCCCGTTTCTATTTGGCGAGTTCGGCATTGCGGATGCAATGTACGCGCCGGTCGTGATGCGCTTCAACACATGGCAGCCTGTGCTGTCCGACACCGCGGCGGCCTACGCACGGCGCGTGACGGAACAGCCTGCGGTGCGCGCATGGATTGACGATGCGCAGCGCGAGACCCACGTGATCTCTGTCTACGAAATACCCGAATGAATATCTACGCAGTAGGCGGTGCGATTCGCGACGAGTTGCTGGGCGTGCCGGTCCAGGACCGCGATTATGTGGTGGTGGGCGCGACGCCGGAGCAGATGGTGTCGCAGGGCTACCGTCCGGTCGGCAAGGACTTCCCGGTGTTCCTGCATCCGCAGACGCACGAGGAATACGCGCTTGCGCGAACTGAGCGCAAGACGGCGGCCGGCTACCACGGCTTCCAGTTTTTCTATGCACCGGACGTGACACTCGAAGAGGATCTGGCGCGGCGCGACCTGACGATCAACGCGATGGCGCGCGAAGTGCGCCCGGACGGCGTGCTGACCGGACCGGTGATCGACCCGTTCAACGGCCAGACTGATTTGCGGGCGCGTGTCTTTCGTCATGTGAGCGATGCATTTCTGGAAGACCCCGTGCGGATTTTGCGGGTGGCGCGATTTGCGGCGCGTTTCACCGATTTCACGGTGGCGCCGGAAACGATGGCACTGATGCGCAAGATGGTGGAAGCGGGCGAGGTGGACGCGTTGGTGGCCGAGCGGGTGTGGCAGGAGGTGTCACGCGGTTTGATGGAGAGACGGCCGTCGCGGATGTTTGAGGTGTTGCGCGAATGCGGGGCGCTTGCGCGGATATTGCCGGAGATCGACGCGTTGTATGGCGTGCCGCAGCGGGCGGACTACCACCCCGAGGTGGATACGGGGGTGCATGTGATGATGGTGGTGGATCACGCTGCGGCGCAGGGGTATGCGTTGGCGGTGCGGTTTGCTGCGTTGACGCATGATCTGGGGAAGGCGACCACGCCTGAGGATGTTTTGCCGCGGCATATTGGGCATGAAGGGCGGAGTGTCGATTTGCTCAAGCCGTTGTGTGAGCGGTTGAGGGTGCCGAATGAGTGTCGGGATCTGGCTCTTCTGGTTGCTCGGGAGCATGGGAATATTCATCGTGTGATGGAGACGGGTGCCGCTGGGGTTGTGCGGCTGCTCGAGCGGTGTGATGCGATTCGGAAACCTGGGCGGTTTGCTGAGGCTTTGCAGGCATGTGAATCGGATGCCCGCGGGCGGCTTGGGTTTGAGGCCCGGGCTTATCCTCAGGCTGAGCGGCTTAGAGTTGCTCTTGTTGCTGCGCGGGGTGTTGATGCTGGGGCTATCGCTAAGGGGTTTGGGGATCGGTCTGAGCTTATCAAAGAGGCTGTGCAGAGGGAACGGGTTCGGGTTGTCGCAGTTGCTCTCGAGGAGTAGTTGTTTTTGCCTGCGCGGCGCTTGTCGTTGTTCTTGCTGCTTTGGCCTTTCCTTGCATTCTTATCGGTCTATTAGCTTTGCCCCTGTGCGGGGGCGGCACTTACTTTCTTTGTCCCACAGGAACTACCTTCGGGTCGCCGCCGCAAAGAAAGTAAGAAAAGAAAACGGGCTTCACACCGCTAGCTCGTAGGTGTCCATCACTGACACGAAACCAGAGAGGTCCGCGCACGAAACGTGCACTCGCACCACTCCCGTCAGTGACAAAGCATTCATCCACCCCACTCCGCACTTCGTGTGCCGCGGATCGGTCTGCATGGGAAGGCGTGGTTTGCGCGTGCAGGTTGCCCTATATTGCGAAGAAAAGGCGGCGCGGTACAGTTAGAATGCCTATCTAGTTTTCATGGTCCATCATTAAAAATGGCGGAATGACGATCCGATATATTTAGAATAGCTACGCACTTTTCAGAAGGCGTTATGCCCGGCGGCGGAGAGCGTAGCGCGACGCTGGAGCGGATGACTGCTTTGTCACTAACGGGTGTGGTGCGAGGGCAGATTTCGTGCGCGGACCACTCCGACGTGACGTCAGTGGTGGACACCTACAGGCTAGCGGTGGC
>NZ_JAMFSB010000213.1 GCF_026225065.1 Paraburkholderia sp.
AGTCGCAGACAACATCAGCGAGACTGGTGGCATCGCCTGCTCGGACATCACGAGAGCACGCAGGTGAACCGGCGAAGTGACCAGCACCCGCGGCTGCGGAACACCTGCAAGCTCAGCGGCGACATCGCCCGGATAGAACGGCTGGCGGTTACTGAACGCGAAGCCGCCGATCAACGCCAGCAGTACGGTGGTTTCGAACCCGTACATGTGCTGCGGCGGCACCGTGCCGACCAGCGTGCAGGCACCCATCCCGAACAGGCCAAGACGGGCCGCCGAAGTGCGCAGGCACTGCACCAGGCTACCCCATGTTTTGCCATGCGGGACCGGCACACCGGTCGAACCTGAGGTGAACAGATAAGCCATGACACGGGTCGCGTCGATCTGCGGCACGACGGTTTCTGCAGCAGTGGGGAAGAGGGCAGCGGAGTGCGCAACATCAGCAGAAAAATCCTCGCCGCAAGACTCACAGGACTGCGCAGCAGCACCCAGCAAAGGAAACCGAAAGCGCGGCAATTCGACGGCGCAGTCGGCGGCATCGTGCAGGCAAAACGTATCCGGCGCAAACGACGCCAGCTGGCGCACCGCTTCCGGCGTATGCGCGGAAGGCAGCAGACTGATCTTGCCCGCCACCAGGGTCGCGCACAGGCCGACCGCGAAACGATAGCGGTCCGTACACATGTTGAACACATGGCCACCGGCCGGCAGTGTCTTCGCGAGGTTCGCTACGTCGGCGAGAAACTCGCGTACGGAGACCGGCGCGCCGTCGCGCCAGGCAATCGTCTCTGCAGACGATGAGTGGAACAACAAAGGAAAGCTCGGCATAACGTCAGTCAGGGCAGTTACCGTGGCTCCGCGCTACGCCCATTCAGGGCTGCGCGGAGGTTGAACCGGATTCATTGCGCACGTCCGGCCCGGCCGTGCATCGTATGCCGGTAGGCGCGCGCCGTGGCGACCATGCTCGGGCGCTGCACGTTCGGCAACGCGACGCGCCGCCATGCATGTTCCGCTACGAACATGGCGGCCACCAACGGCAGCGTCATGTAGTTGGCGAAGGTTGACCACACCACCACCGGTGCCGCGACAAACAGCAGTGTCGAGAGGGCCGCGATGCTCAGGAAGAACGCGGTCCACGCAACCGTGATCCGGCGCGTGTAATGAGCAATGGCCGGCGTCAGTTTGCCGTGCACCAGCGCAGCAAACTGGCTGCACAGGGGGCGTTGCCCGGCCGCGAGCGTGCGCCCAAATGCGAACGCCATGATAAGGGTGACGGCAAGGTGCTCGAAATAGGCGCCCCATTCGAAGTGACGCACGAGTGGCGCGCGCGCAAACCACAACGCCACGCAGCCGCAGACCCAGCCCGGCAGCAACCAGGCGCGCTGCGCCGAGCGGGCCGCGGCGGCCAACGTCAGCAACAGAAGCGGCGCGAGCACGACGGCAAGACCAAAGCCCTGCGCACCGGGCGTGCTAGCCGCGTAGTGCGTGCCCAGCTCGCATGCCGCGATTACACCAACCGTCGCTGCGCCGCTCACGATACGCTTTAGCTGAGCCACGACGACCTCCCTTGACGAGCCGTCGGCGCGCTCGCCCCGCGATACCAGTCAGGAATAAGGACAATTTGCTGCATAGGTGGGATATTTTTAACGCCAGTTCGCCCGCTGCCTTGCACGACGTCTGGCCGGTTCTTTCATCACATGAATGGTCTGCCGCTTGTCATCGGCATACCGGTCATCACGCATTTTTTGTTCCCGCTAGGGACCTGTTAAAGACCCGTCCGCGCGCACGGGGTTCGCACCCGCTTTTGTAACTGTTTGTGTGACCCCGACCCGCGCGCGCAGCGGGCGCAATTCTAGCGTACCGTCCGTCCCCGGCGAGGTCCGCGGCGGGTTTTGACTTTCACGGCCTTACATAAGACGCACGCCGGATCAAAACGTCGTGTAACCCTTTGCCCGTATACGACCTGGGATGGCTTCGTCTAGAATCGCCCCAGACTTTACAAACTCGAAAACAGCGGGCAGATCGCCGCTGCGATGGGGCTAGAGGGCCTACCCATGCGCCAGCCAGGAGGAGCGGCGCAGGGACCCGATACTGGCTGTTCCACGCCCCTTCCATTGGCATTGATCTCCGGCATACAAACGCAATGAATAAACTGGAAGAAGAGCTGGCCGCGATGATCGTCGGCGAACTGAATCTCGAAGACGTGCAACTCGACACGGTGACGGCCGACACCCTGCTATACGGCGAAGGGTTCGGACTCGACTCGATCGATATCCTCGAAATCGCGCTGCTGATTTCGAAGAAGTACGGCTTCGAACTGCGTTCGGACAACCCGGACAACGAGAAAATCTTCGCGTCGCTCGGCTCGCTCGCTGCGTACGTGGCGGCCCATCGCATCCGCTAGTCGCGCCCAACCTGCGGTTTCCCATGCGCACACCCCGCCCATCGTCGACCCACGTGGTCATGATTCCGAGCTACAACCCCGGCGAAAAGGTCTATGAGACCGTGCGCAGCGCGCGCGAGAACTGGAACCCTGTGTGGGTGATCGTCGACGGCAGCACGGACAACAGTGCCCAACGCTTGCAGGCGATGGCCGAACACGACGAGGGCTTGCGCGTGATCGTGCTGCCGCACAATCAGGGCAAAGGGGCGGCCGTGCTGATCGGACTTGCGCAAGCCTCCAGCCTCGGTTTCACGCATGTCCTCACGATGGACTCCGATGGCCAGCACCCGGCCGATCTGATTGCGCGCTTCATGGCCACCTCGCAGGCGCAGCCCGGCGCCATGGTGCTGGGCTTGCCGAAGTTCGATTCGAACGCGCCCAGGTTGCGCGTATATTGGCGGCGTCTGTCCAATGGCTGCGCCAACCTCGAAACCTTGTGGTCGGGAATCGGCGATTCGCTCTTCGGTTTTCGCGTGTACCCGGTCGAGCCGTTGCGTGAGGTGATGAGCCGCCATGTATGGATGCGGCGCTTCGACTTCGATCCGGAAGCAGCGGTGCGTCTGTGCTGGGAGGGCGTTCGGCCCATCAGGATCGAAGCACCGGTGCGCTATTTCCGCGCCGACGAAGGTGGCGTATCGCACTTCAACTATCTGCGCGACAACCTGCTGCTGTCGTGGATGCACCTGCGGCTCTTCTGCGGCTTTCTGTTGCGTTTGCCGGTACTGGTGCCGCAGCGGCTCAAACAGCGCCTCGACCAGCGTCTCGAGCAGCGAAGCAGTTAGCTGTGCAATCGATCTCGCAGCAGATTGCACAGTTGTCCCAGCGTTAACCTCTCGACTGTCCAGATCAGGGAGTACGTTTTCACCGGCGCGTCCCCGTAGTACCATCCGGCACGGATATCAACGTCGTCAACACCCTGCCGCGAGGAAGCCCGCGTGTCCCAGTTCGAGCGTCTGACCATTGACGACATCGCCCGTCTGGCGAACGTGTCCCGCACAACCGCGAGCATGGTGCTCAACGGCTATGCCGAGCGCTATCGCATCTCCGCGGCTACCGTCGAGCGCGTGCTTCAGGTCGCCAAAGAGCAAAATTTCACGCCGTCGAAGTCGGCGCGCGCGCTACGCTCGCGCCGCAGCAACACGATTGGCCTCGTGATCCCCGACCTCACCAACTCCGTGCACTCTGCGCTGGCTCAGGCGATGGAATGGCGCTGCCGCGAGCAGTACAGCTATCAACTGGTGGTGGTGACCAGCGACGAAGATCCGGTGCGCGAGACCGAAGGGATTACGCACCTGGTTTCGCATCAGGTGGACGGGCTCGTGGTCGTGCCGTGTACCGCCGATCCGGAGCGCTACCAGAAGTGGGTGAAGCGCCTTCCGCTCGTGTTCGCCGATCGCCGGGTCGAGCAGAGCGAAATTCCGTATGTCGTGACCGATGCGACCGAAATCGTCGCGACGCTGGTCGGCGACGCGCTGAAGCAGGGTGCGAGCGAAGTGGTGTACTTCGGCGGCCAGGCGGAACTGTCGGCGAGCTGCGACCGGCTCGCCGGTTACCGTCAGGCGCTGGCGGCGCATGGCTTCGCCGAGCAGCCCGACTGGGTCCACCAGCGCGACTTCCAGCGCGAATCCGGCCGTGCGCTGATGCAGGCCTGGTTCGCGACCCACGGGCGCTATCCGCAGGCGCTGTTCGCCGGCTCGATTACCCTGCTCGAGGGCGTGCTGTCGTTCATGAGCGAGGCGCATAAGCTGGCGCAGGCACCGGGCCGGCTGATGTCGTTCGACGACCATCCGCTCCTCGACTGCCTGCCGCTCGCCATCGACGCCATCGTGCAGGACAGCCGGCAACTCGCCGAGCACAGCTTGCGCTGCGTGTTTTCGATGCTAGAAGGCAATGCGCATCCCGATTCGCTGCAGGTCCCGGCGCATATTCATTACCGGCGTTCGCAGAATGCGGCGGAGTGAGTTTTAAAGCCTGAAAATGGATTCGTAAAAAACCTGGCAAATGCGTTCTGAAAAATGGATTAAGCGGCTAATTGAGGCGATATTTTTAAATCACCTGAACATTTCAGCTTGCTTTCTTGTCTGGAAATGAAGGAATAAGCCAATTAACAGAAAGTCTATTGCATTTCTGTTAACTATGAATCAATACCCTCCTTTGCATCAAATGAGTATTTCTCCTCCAGCAATAGTCCGGAAAAACCTTATGGGATAAGGATTTCACGCCTTGTAGACTTTTTACGACAGAAATTTTTTTCAGTGTCCCGGAAGAGTCCGGCGCGTTATTGTCCTTTTCGCAATAACCAATCGTTCATCTGCACGGAGAAATGATGAAAAGAATTACGCTGTCCACGCTCTCTCTCGCACTGCTGGGCGCTGCTGGTGTGGCCCATGCACAAAGCAGCGTAACGCTTTATGGCACGATCGATACCGCCGTTACTTTCGTCCATAACGCGAATGCAGCTGGCCAGAACCAATGGTCGGTTGGCAACGCCAGCAATGGCGACCTGTCCGGCACCCGCTGGGGCCTGAAGGGCACGGAAGACCTGGGCGGCGGTCTGAAGGCCATCTTCCAGTTGGAAAACGGCTTTAACCCGAGCACGGGCGGCCTCGCACAGGGCGGCCGCCTGTTTGGCCGTCAGGCATTTGTCGGTTTGAGCGCAGACCAGTACGGCACGTTCACGCTGGGTCGCCAGTACGATCCGCTCGTCGATATGGTGCAGGGCATCACGGAAGACAACTATTTCGGCAGCGCGTTCGCTACGGCAGGTGACGTCGACAACTACGACAACAGCTCGCGTACCAATAACGCCATCAAGTACGTGTCACCGGTGTTCGCGGGCTTCCAGGTCGAAGGCATGTATGCGCTTGGCGGCGTGGCTGGGCAGACGGGTTCGGGACAGACCTGGTCGGCAGCAGCGACGTATGCTAACGGTCCGCTCTCGGTGGCCGCGGGTTACTTCGTTGCCGACAACGAGACGACGGATGGTCTCGTGCGCGCCTCGACAGCCACCGGGTCGGGCTGGTCCAGCACCTCTGACGGCACCTTCGATGGCTCGCTGATCAACCTTGGCCTGCAGAGCGCCAAGTCCATCAATATTGGGCGCGTCGCAGTGCAGTATGTGGCCGGTCCGTTCACATTCGGCGGCGCCTACAGCAACTCGCAGTACAAGGCAGATGGACAATCGGCGTTCGCCTCGACGGAGAAGTTCAACACCGGACAGGGCTTCCTGAACTATCAGGCTACGCCGGCGCTCCTGGTGGGCGTGGGCTACAGCTATACGAAGTCGAGCGGCGAAACGGCTGCCACGTACCACCAGGTTTCGGTGGGCGCGGACTACAACCTGTCGAAGCGCACCGATGTGTATCTGGTGGGCGCATGGCAGCACGCCAGCGGCGATACGCTTGACACCGCCGGTACGGGTATCGTGGCCGCACAGGCTTCCGTGGGCTCGTACGGCTACGGCGGCACCAACACCCAGGAACTGGTCAGCGTCGGTCTGCGCCACAAGTTCTGAGCAGGGTGCGCGGATAGCGCAAACAAGGCAGTATAAAAAGCCGGTCGTCAACGAGAGCTGACGGCCGGCTTTTGCTTTACGTGTGGCTCCGGCGGCAGTGTGCCTACGCCTTCTTCTTCAGATGCGGCCCCAGCAGCGACAGATCGGCCGCGCCAAGGCGGTCGCTCGCGGTCTGCAACTGATGCCAGTAGGGGTAGAGCAGAGGAGGGGCGCTAACCTGGTCGAGCCGCTCGCGCTGCGCGTCGCTCAGCTTGACCTCGGCCGCACCGAGGTTATCCCGCAGTTGCTTCTCGTTGCGCCCACCAATGATCACCGAAGCGACCGCCGGGCGTCCCAGTGTCCACGCCAGCGCGACCTGCGCGGCGGAGATATTGAGCTCGCCGGCAGTCTCGACTAGCGCGTCGACGATGTTCCAGAGGCGGTCCTGATCGCGGATCGGCGGTTCGGTCCAGCCCGCGAGCTGGCGCGTGCCTTCCGGCGTCGTGTCGCGACGATGCTTGCCCGACAACAGACCGCCGGCCAGCGGACTCCACACCAGAATGCCGAGCCCCTGATCGAGCGAAAGCGGTGCAAGTTCGTATTCCGCTTCGCGTGCCTCGAGCGTGTAGTGGATCTGCTGGCTCACGAAGCGCGGCAGACGGTCCCGTTCGCTCACGTGCAGCGCCTTCATCAGATGCCAGCCCGAGTAGTTCGAGCAGCCGACATAGCGGACCTTGCCGTGCCGCACCAGCATATCGAGCGCTTCGAGCGTTTCCTCGAGCGGCGTGAGGCCGTCCCACTCGTGCACCTGGTAGAGGTCGATCACATCTGTCTTGAGACGCCGCAGGCTCGCCTCGCACGCTTCGATCAGATGATGCCGCGACAGGCCGCGATCGTTCGGGCCATCGCCCATCGGAAAGCGCGCCTTGGTGGCGATCAGCACGCCGCCTTTGCGCTTGCCGCCGAGCGCCGCGCCAACAATCTCTTCCGACGCGCCATTCGAATAGACATCCGCCGTGTCGATCAGGTTGACGCCGGCTTCGAGGCACATATCGATCTGCCGGCGCGCCTCCTCGAGGCCCACTTCACCGACACTCGCAAATTTCCCTTTGCCACCCATTGTCATCGTGCCGAGCGTGACGGTCGACACCTTGAGGCCGGAACGGCCAAGTTGACGATATTCCATAATCAGGCAATCTCCTATGTAGATACGTGGCGACGCAGGACGCGTGCCTGCGTCGCAGCAAAACCCCTCATTTCATGCAAGAATCCCGGCCGGGAAGTAGGCGGAAAGGACGCGGCCAACGCAATCCGGCGCAAGATTTAAACCGCCCGCTAAAAATATCATTGGTGACGAGGAGTAGACAGTTGATTCAGCGTATCTCGCGCTTTTTTACTCAGGTGGTGCATCGCGTATTGCCTGACCCGCTGATCTTTGCGATTTTCCTGACGATCGCAACGTTCGTGCTGGCCTTCAGTTTGACGCCGAAAGCGCCGGCGGAACTGGTGACGATGTGGGGCGGCGGTTTCTGGAACCTGCTGGCGTTCTCGATGCAGATGGCAATGATTCTGGTGACCGGTCATGCGCTCGCCAGTTCAGGGCCGGTGAAACGGTTGTTGATCGCTTTGGCAAGTTCGGCCCGCACGCCTGCTCAAGGCGTCATGCTGGTGGCGTTTTGCGGCGCGATTGCATGTGCCATCAACTGGGGCTTCGGCCTCGTGCTCGGCGCGATGCTGGCGCGCGAAGTGGCGCGGCGCGTGAAGGGCACCGACTATCGTTTGCTGGTGGCGTCCGCGTATATGGGCTTCCTCACGTGGCACGGCGGGCTGTCCGGGTCAGTGCCGCTTGTTGCGGCCACGAAGGGTAATCCGATGGAAAAGACCATTGGACTGATTCCCGTCTCGCACACGATTTTCACCGGCTATAACGCCTTCATCACGTTTGGTCTGATCCTGCTGCTGCCGATCCTTGCACGCTTGATGATGCCCAAACCCGAGGATGTCGTGGCAGTGGACCCGGCCTTGCTCGAGGACCCGCCATCCGTCGAGCGTAAGCTCCCGCCTGACGCGACGCTCGCCGAACGGCTCGAGGAAAGCCGTTTACTGGCGCTACTGGTTGCGCTGATATGCGCGGTGTATCTGGTGGTGCGTACGGTGCAGAAGGGGTTTACGCTTGACATCGATACCGTGAACCTGGTGTTCCTCGCCGCCGGCATGGTGCTGCACAAGACGCCGATGGCGTATGCGCGCGCTGTGGGCGCGGCAGCGAAGGGGGCTTCCGCGATCATGATCCAGTTTCCGTTTTACGCCGGGATTCAGGCGCTGATGGATCATTCGGGACTGGCCGGCATTATCACCACATGGTTTGTCGAGATCGCCAACGTGCACACGTTCCCGCTGCTTGCGTTCCTCAGTTCGGCGGTGATCAATTTTGCCGTGCCGAGCGGCGGCGGCCATTGGGTGGTGCAGGGGCCTTTCGTCATGCCTGCCGCGCAAGCACTGCATGCGGACCTTGGCAAATCGGCAATGGCGATCGCCTATGGCGAGGCCTGGACCAATATGGCGCAACCGTTCTGGGCACTTCCCGCGCTGGCGATTGCCGGCCTTGGTGTGCGCGACATCATGGGATATTGCGTGACGGCGCTGCTGTTCTCGGGCGTGGTGTTTGTCGCGGGGCTGTATCTCTTCTAGCTTGCTGTTGCATCCGGATCGCTATCGCTGCTGGCCGCTTCACTGAGGAGGCGCAACTTCATGGACGCTGACGAACCCGTTTCGCCGCCGGGACAACCGGGTCGTCGCCGCGTGCTCGTGTGGGATGCGCCGACGCGCCTGTTTCACTGGTTGATGGTGGCGCTGGTCGCGGCCGCTTATGCGACGTTAAAGCTGAACCTGATCGATTGGCATGTGCGGGCCGGCGAAGCGCTACTGGCGTTGCTGCTGTTCAGATTGCTGTGGGGCTGCTTCGGCAGCGATACGGCGCGCTTCAGAAGTTTTGTGGCGTCACCAGCGGCCGCGTTGCGGCATCTGTCGCACCTGTTTCGCCGCGAGCCGGACGAGCAGGTGGGTCATAACGCGGCGGGCGGATGGATGGTCTTGTTGCTGCTCGTCCTTCTCTTGCTTGAGACGTTAAGCGGGCTGTACGTGTACAACGAGGTGGCGGACGAGGGTCCGTTGAGCGAATGGGTGCCCGCCTGGATCGCCAGTGCGATTTCCACGCTGCACGGGGTGGTGTGGGATCTGCTGCTGGCGGCAGTCGTACTGCATGTGCTGGTGATCGCGCTCTACGCGGTGGTGAAGCGGCACAACTTGCTGCGCCCGATGCTGACAGGCTATAAGGCGCTGCCTTCGAATATTGCCGCGCCGCGGCAGAGGCCAGCGGTGCTGGCGCTGCTGCCGCTTGCGATTGGCGCTGCCGTAGTGGTGGTGCTTGCGGCCTATCTCTGACCAAGTCTGCTGCGATGGCTAAAGCGCGGTGCGTCAGTTGCCCTTCGGCGGCATGACCTGGCCGCGGATCTCACCACCCGGGTTGGTCTTGGTGTGGATGTTGATGTACATATTGCCGGCTTCGAACATCTGGGCATCGTCCGCGGACAGCGTTGCCTGACCGCTGAGCGGGCTCGTCACGGACATATTGCCTTTCTGCGAGATCCATACCTTCACGCCGCCGTTTTTACCGGCGGGAGCCGGGCCGTGAAAATGCGCCATGGTGGCAGGACTCGTCAAACCGCTAAACGTGATGTTCCACGTCACGACGTGAGTGCTGGAATCGTACGTGAGGTTAGCGGTGCCGCTGCCCGGGGTTTGCACCGGAGGCACCTGCTGGTCGCCCGTGAGCGGTACGGTAAATGAGACCGGCGCCGCTTGCGCGAGCGACATCGCGCCCGAGAGCGCGAGAGCGGCGAACAGCAGAATGGCGCGCCGCGAGATCGATACTGTCATTGAATTTTCTCCGTTTTAGGTTTCCCCCTTGCTGGGTTCTGGACGGCTTCGTGTGGCGCGGAAGCGTCGTTGGCGCTGCGAGTGGGCAAGGGGTTAAGGAAGCATAGACATAAGCGGGCGGTAACACCAGTTGGGATGGGTGAGGAGGGCGCTTAGGCGAGGGCGCGGCTCATCTTGAGAGGATGGGCATTCGCGCATGTTCGCCCGTCATCGGTCGTCTACGTGTGCGCTATACGGCAAGACTTCGTTCGCTTCAGAGCAAATGGAGCGTTTATTGAGTTCATATGATAGTCCCAACGAGAGGCACACCGGGCAGGCGCCTGGCGACGGATGGCCTTTCATTCACATGAAACTGCGCGGAGTTCGACCAACATGACGACCCTTATATGCGCCTCCAGATCCAGTGCTTGTATCGCGTTACTGCTCGCGTCTGCGGGCGGCCTGAGCGATGCGGCGCTGGCCGCACCGGCGCAACCGATCGAGTTCGTCGAGGCCGTCCATAACCTGGGGTACATCGATCTCTACGTCGGACAGCACGCGAAGATCTTCGAGAAGCACGGGCTGACACTGCACGTGACGGCCGCCGGCGGCGATACACAGGCCTTTGCCGCCGTACTCGGCAAGACCGCGCAGTTCGCGGTGGGCGACCCCACGATGGTCGAGATGTCGCGGGAGCGCGGCGGTCCCGGCTTGGTAATCGGCACACTGGTGCAGCGCGCGCACTACTTCGGCGTGTCGAAGACCGTTGCCGCGCCGATTACAAGTCCCAAGGATTTCAAGGGACTGACGTTCGTGACCTCGCCCGATCCGAACACCAACTACAGCGTCACCAAGAAGCTCATGCAGGATAACGGGCTGAAGCTCGGCACCGACGCGAAGATCATCGAAGTGAATCCGGGCACCGAGATCGGCGCAATGCTTGCGGGCCGTGCCGACGTGGCGGTCGCGTATCAGCCGAACGTTGCGGCGGCGATCGCGCAGGGCGCGAAGGTCGTGTTCGACTTCTCGAGCTACATGGGTCCGTTCTGTAACACCGGCGTGATGGTCCTGCCCGAGTACGTGAAGGCCCATCCCGACGTGGTCCAGGCACTTGTCGATGCGCTCGAAGAGTCGGCGCGTCTGACCTACGCGAAGCCTGACTACGCCAAGCAGGTGGCGCGCGCTGAATTTCCCGATGTCCCGGGCGACGTGGTCGACCGCGCCATCGACATGGAATTGCAATACAAGATCCCGGCGCAGACGATCCCTGTTGACCAGAAGCAGTGGGCCAACCTGATGGCAATGCAGAAGTACCTCGGCAACGTGCAGGCGTCAGTGGCCTTTGGCGATGTGATCGATAACCGGTACGCCGACAAGGCGGCAAAGGTAGCCGCGGCAGGTAGCGGCACGGCGGTCGCGTCCAAGTGAGCAACGCCGTCATGCGAGAGGGTGATGCATACGGCGCAACCGGCACGAAGGGAGCCGCCGGTGTGCCGCTGACTGCCCGCAACATCGGCAAGACCTATGGCGATGACGGCGCGAGCCCGGTCATCGGCGACATCTCGTTCAGTCTGAAAGCGGGGGAGATCGTGAGTCTGGTAGGACCATCGGGGTGCGGCAAGACCACACTGCTGAACCTGATGAGCGGACTCGTGCGGCCGACGCGCGGCGACGTGCTCTGGCACGGCAAGCCGCTCGCCGATGTCCCGAAGGGCATCGGCTACATGCTGCAGAAGGACATGCTGATGTCGTGGCGAACGGCGCTTGCAAACGTCACGCTCGGACTCGAACTGACCGGCATGCCGCGCGCCGAGCGTGAAAAGAAAGCCCACGCGATGCTCTACAAGGTGGGTCTCGGGCCGTTCCACGACTACTACCCGAGCGCACTGTCCGGCGGTATGCGCCAGCGCGTGGCGCTCGCGCGAACGCTGGTCACGGGCCCTGACGTGATCCTGCTCGACGAGCCTTTCGCCGCGCTCGATTTTCAGACGAAAGTCGTGCTCGAAAGCGACATGGCCAAGCTCGTTCGAAGCGACGGGCGTTCTGTACTGCTCATCACGCACGATGTGGAGGAGGCCGTATCGTTATCGGACCGCGTAATAGTGCTTACGCATCGGCCGTCGCGTATCAAGGCGATCCACGATATCCGCCTGCAGGGCGATCGCAGCGACATGATGGCGATGCGCGACGCGCCGGGATTTGCTGCGCTGGTACGTGAGATCTGGTCCGAGCTCGATGTGCGCATGGCGCGATCCTGACACGGCAACTGAAGAGGAAGGTCCGGATGTTCGAAGAAACAGGCAATGCGTCACCACTGGATTCACCGGCACGCAAACCGGCGTCCGCCAGGCGGCGCCGCGTCTGGAAACATGTGCGAGGCAGGCTGGCGGTCTTCGCGTGCCAGTTTGGTTTGCTCGCCGTGCTTCTCGGTCTATGGCAATACGCGACATCGAAGCAGGCGCTCAACGCATTTCTCTTCGGTTCGCCTGCTCAGATCTGGGATTTTCTCGTGAAAATGCAGGAGGACGGCAGCCTGGTTCACGATGCGAGCGTGACCGGCATGGAGACATTGCTGGGGTTCTTGCTGGGCAACGTCATTGGGACGTTGCTCGGGCTGCTGCTCTGGTATTCGCGCTTCGTGTCGAAAGTGATGTATCCGTTCATCGTCGCGCTGGGCTCCATACCCGTGGTCGCGCTCGCGCCGCTCGTGATCATCTGGTTCGGCACCGGACTCGCCTCGAAGCTTGCGATGTCCACGCTATCGGTCGTGGTGGTGGCGCTGGTCATCGCCTACAAGGGAGCAACCGGTGTCGACGACGATCAGGTCAACCTGATGCGCACGCTCGGAGCCGCCAAGCGACAGGTCTTCACCAAGCTGGTTATCCCTGCGTCACTGCGCGACATCTTCGCGGGCCTGAAACTGACTGTCGGCTTTGCGCTGATCGGCGCGATCCTCGGCGAGTTCATGTCGTCGTCCGACGGGCTCGGGCATGCCATCTTCAAGGCGGGGAGCCTCTACATCATTCCCAAGGTATTCGCAGGCGTGGTGGTGACGATTGCCCTCGCGTTGTTCCTTTCGTTTCTCGTCGGACGACTGGAGCGCTTCCTGATGCCCTGGAACAAGTTCGACTGATCTTGCTCACTCCACCCAATCCGATAAAACCATGAACATTGCGTCCACGAATCGTCAGGTCATCAGCAAGCAACAATTGAAGTACGCGCTCGCCGCGACCGACAGCTTCATCGCCGAAGTAGTGCCCGGTGAAACCTTCGAGGTGGAGACGGAGCTGAACATCGGCGGCCATCTGATCACGCATGTGCACGAGAAGCTCGATGAAACGAAGGTGACGCTGCCTTTTGTCAATCCGGCGACCGGCCCGGTGCGGCTGAAGGGTGCCAAGCCCGGCGACATGGTGGTGATCGACGTGCTTGACGTCGGCGTGCACGGACTCGGTTATACGGCGCTCTGGCCAGGCATCGGCATCTTTCCCGACTGGGTGCGCAAAAAAGAATTCGGCATCCAGAACCGCAACGTCGTGGTGGAAAACGGCATCGTGCACTGGAGCGATACCCTCAAGCTTGACGCCCACCCGATGGTCGGTGTGATCGGGGTGGCGCCGGTCGCCGGGGGCACGCTCACGATCGACAACGGCGTGCATGGCGGCAACCTGGACGTCCAGGAGGTCACCAATGGCAACCGCATCATGTTCCCGGTATTCCATGAAGGCGCGTACCTCTATTTCGGCGACGTACACGCCTTGCAGGGAGATGCAGAATGCAACGGCATGGGCGCTATCGAGATTCGCGGCCATCTGACGCTGAAGGTGGATCTCTTGCCGGCGCCCAGACACATGACGTGGCCGCGCATCGAAACGCCGACGCACATCTGCACGGTTGGTTGCGCCCGTCCACTTGACGACGCCTTGCGAATCGCCTTTGAGGAAATGATCTACTGGCTCGAGGAGGAATACCGGATCCCGGCGTCGGAAGCTTACATGTTGCTGGGGCAGATCGCCGAAGCCCGCTGCACGCAGATGGTCAACCCCAAGTTCACCTATATCTGCAAGGTGGCGAAGAAATACCTTCCGAAGCGCTGACCACGAAAACCTGCCATTTTTCAGGACTACCGACCATGGATTTGCAACTCAAGGGTTTGAAAGCGATCGTCACCGGCGGCACCAAGGGCATCGGCCTCGCGATCGCACGGACGCTTGCGAAGGAGGGTGCTGATGTCGCGATTTGCGCGCGGAATGTCGCGGCTGTCGAAGCGGCAGCGACGGAACTGAAAGGACTCAGCGGGGGACGGGCGCTGGGTGCGTCAATCGACGTGGCCGATGGCGTTGCCTTGAAGGCGTGGGTCGCAAGCGTCGGGGCTCAGTGGGAGGGACTCGATATCGTAGTCGCGAACGTGAGTGCGCTGGCGATCGACAACGATATCAACTCGTGGCGCAAGGAATTCGAAACAGACCTGCTCGGCACGGTGAATCTTGTCGACGCGGCACTACCGTTTCTCGAGTCGAGCAAGGCTGGATCCATCGTCGCAATCTCTAGCGTTTCCGGGCGGGAAATAGACTTCGCTGCCGGACCCTACGGTACTTTCAAGGCCGCGCTGGTTCACTACGTGCAAGGTCTGGCCCATCAACTGGCGTCCAAGGGCATCCGCGCCAATACGGTGTCTCCCGGCAATGTGTACTTCGAGGGCGGTGTATGGGACTGGATCGAGCACAACGACCCGGTGCTCTACGCCAAGGCGCTCGCGTTGAACCCGACCGGACGCATGGCAAATCCTCAGGAGATCGCCAACGCGGTGGCCTTCGTAGCGAGCCCGGCCGCGAGCTTTGTCAGCGGGACAAACCTTGTTGTCGATGGCGCGCTAACGCGGGGTGTTCAGCTTTAAGCCGGTGAGCCGATCAGAGGACTCAGGGGAATCATGGCAGTTGGCGCGGTTAGCTACAGATGAAAACTTGATTTTACATAAGATAAATTATCGAACTTTTTGTTGTCAGAGCTTTTTAGAAATGTCCGGTTCTGGCTCATTAGAAATGTCCGGTTTCCTGCTCCGGGCTGGCTGCTGTGGCGCATGCTGCGCATCACAGCCAGCCTGGAGCCAGACCATGAACGGACG
>NZ_JAMFSB010000214.1 GCF_026225065.1 Paraburkholderia sp.
AGCGGGAGGAGTGCCTTGCGTGGGTCGACGAGGTGTGGACCGACATGCGTCCGCTCAGCTTGCGCCAGGCAATGGCAGAGGACGCGGCGAAAGACGCAGCGGCGCGCGCGGGTTCGGCGATCTGACCGATGAGCGGATTCGTCGCGGTGCCTGCAGTGTTACCGCCCGTGCGCCTGGTTTGTCTCGCGCATGCGGGTGGGAGCGCGATGCTGTATCGCCGCTGGGCGCAGCGCCTGCCGCGCGGCGTGCAGGTGGTGCTGCTGGAGTTGCCGGGGCACGGTTCACGTTGCAGACTGCCCGCCCATACCGAGTGGCTGGCGCTGATCGACATGCTGCTCGACGAAGTCACCGACCAGCTAGATGACGACGTGCCGTTCGCGGTGTTCGGTCACAGCATGGGCGCGCTCGTCGGCTTCGAACTGATTCACGCGCTCCGCGCGCGTCATGGACTCGAGCCGGTCTGGTTTGGCGCTTCGGCATCGGTCGCACCGTCGCGGCGCAACCGGGAGACGCATTGGCTCAACTGCACACATGAGGCTATGGTCGCGAGGTTGCGCGAGCTCGGCGGCACGCCTGCTGCGTTGCTCGACGATCGCGACTTTATCGATTTTGTGCTGCCGGTGTTGCGGGCTGACTTTCATCTGTGTGGCACCTACGCGCCGCTTGCAACGTGTGGCGACGCCACCGTGCGCGAGCCGCTTGCTTGCCCAGTCGGCGTTTTCACCGGCTGTGATGATCGCGCCACCGCGTGCGCTGAAGACGTCGCAGCCTGGCGTGACGAAACTCGCGGTACGTGCACGCTGCATCGTTTCGAAGGCGGGCACTTCTATCTCGACGGCACGCCTGATTCCGTGATGGCGTGCGTGGCCACATCTCTTGCGGGTGCGCTTGCGCAGCCGACTGCGGCTGAGCCGGCGGCACCTAAGCCGGCCACGCCTAAGCCGGCCGCGACGAAAGGCGAAGCATGGACACATTGATCAGCGGTATCGACGCGGCAATCAACGAACAGGTGATTGAGCGAAACGGCACCCGTGTGCTGGTGTTGAGCCCAAATGACGCAACGAGTGTTGAGGCATTTCTGCCGCAGCTGCAGACTCGCGTAGCGCGTGCGCGGTCAATCTATGGCGGTGTCTTGCTGCGCGGTTTCAATGCACTCGGCGCGTCGGGCTTCGATCGTCTCGTCACAAGCTTCGGCCAACCGACGTTGACCTACGAATTCGGCTCGACGCCGCGCAGCAAGATCGAAAAAGGCGTCTACTCCTCGACGGAATATCCGGCCGATCAATGGATCGATCAACATAACGAGCAGTCCTACACGCTCAGCTGGCCGGCGTCGATCTGGTTCTACTGCGACATCGTCGCGCAGCAGGGTGGCGCGACACCGATCGCCGACAGCCGCCGCGTCTACGAACGGCTCGACCCCGCATTGCGCCGCCGGTTCGCCGACAAGCAGGTGATGTATGTGCGCAACTACGGAAACGGTCTCGATCTGCCGTGGCAGCAGGTGTTCGGCACGCAAGAGCGTGACGAGGTGGAGCAGTATTGCCGCGCCAACCGGATCGACTACGAATGGCTCGACGACGGCGAAGCACTGCGTACGCGCCAGATTTGCCAGTCGGAGCTGCGTCATCCGGTGACGGGCGAGACCGTGTGGTTCAACCAGGCGCACCTGTTTCATGTTTCGAATCTACCGGCCGCGGTACAGGAAGCGTTGCTCGAAGTCGTCGATGACGACCGTCTGCCGCGTAACACCTTCTTCGGTGACGGCACGTCGATCGACGCCGGGATGCTCGGCGAAATCCGCGCGGTGTACCGCGACACCATGCTCTCGTTCGACTGGCAAGCCGCCGACACGCTGATCCTCGACAACCTGCTGATGTCGCATGGCCGCGCGCCGTTCGCCGGCAAGCGCCGCGTGCTGGTTGCGATGACCGCCTGAACGATCTTCGGCCACAGCGCGCCTGGCTCCGCTGGCCGCCGAACCCCTCTCGAATCAAGACCATCCATGAGTGAAACTGCGAGCGAAGTGTCGAAGGACCTGCTGTCGATTTCGACGGCCTATGTCGCGTTATCGCCCGAGAAACGTGCAGCGTTCCGCGTCCGTGTGAAACAGCGCGGCATCGACCCATTGCGCTTGCCGATCGTCCCGTTTCCCGGCAGCGAACGGCGCTTTGCGTTGTCGCATGCGCAGGAGCGCTTATGGTTCCTGTGGCGCCTTGATCCCGCGAGCGCCGCGTACAACGTCACCGGCGCGGTGCGCTTGCGCGGCCGCCTCGATGTGCCGGCGCTGCGCGCGGCGCTTGATCAGGTGGTCGATGCGCATGAGAGCTTACGGCAGCGCTTCGACGAGGTCGACGGCGTGCCGTTCCAGAGCGCCGGGCCGACACAGTATGGCTGGGATGAATTCGACCTCGGCGGCGCTCGCGATACTGACGCGGCACTCGCAGCGCTGCTGGCCGGCCGGTCCGCGCTGCCGTTCGATCTCGAGCGCGGTCCGCTGCTGCGCGTGGCGCTGATCCGGCGCGCGGCAGATGACCATCTGTTGCACATCTCCGTGCATCACATTGTCGCGGATGGGTTGTCGATCGAGGTGTTTGTGGCCGAGTTTGCGGCGGCTTACCGTGCTTGCGTTGCGGCTCCCGGCGCGACGGTGATGGGCGCGCCTGACACAGCATGTGCGTCTGTGCTTGCGCCGCAGGTCCAGTATGGCGACTACGCGCAATGGCAGCGCGAATGGTTCGACGAGGCCGCGCTCGAACGACAACTCGACTACTGGCGCAACCGTCTCGGCACCGAGCATCCGGTTCTGGAACTACCGCACGTGCGTTCGCGATCCGGCTTGCGCAGCGGCGCTGGCGCGAGCGTAGTGCGGGTGCTACCGGCCACGCTGCGCACGGCGCTCGGGCAGCTTGGCGAGGCGCACGACGCCACGCTGTTCATGGTGCTGCTCGCGGCCTTCGACCTGTTGCTCGCCCGTTATAGCGGTCAGCGCGACATTCGGGTCGGCGTGCCGGTCGCCGGGCGCGACCGGCACGAAGTGGTGCGTGCAATCGGCTTTTTCGTCAACACGCTGGTGGTGCGCGCCGAGCTCGCGGGCCTCGCGACCTTCGTGGATCTGCTGGCACAGGTGCGTGAACGCGTGCTCGAAGCACACGACTGCGCCGACCTGCCGTTCACGAAAGTGGTCGATGCCCTGCAGCCCCAACGCAGTCTGGGCCACACACCGCTTTTTCAGGCGATGTTCAACTACCTCGGCGCGAATCGCGATATGCCGCATCTGCCTGGCCTCGAGGTGTCCAATCATGAAGTCGGTACGCAGACCGCACGTTTCGATCTGGTGCTCGCTGCGCGTGACCGTACGCACGGCCTCGAAGTGGCCCTGACCTATGCCGAAGATCTGTTCGATGCTTCGGTAATCGAACAGATGCTCGATCACTACGTTGAGCTGCTCGAGCAGATCGCGCGAAACGTCGCCGCGCCGCTTGCCAGTTTCGAACTGGTGCGCGAAATTCCGGCCACGCCCACGCAAAAAGCTTTCGAGTCAGTGCCGGCGCGCTTTGTGGCGAGCGCCGCACGGCAGCCGCAGGCGCTCGCCGTGCATTGCGAAGGGGAGCACGTGACTTACGGTTCGCTCGATG
>NZ_JAMFSB010000215.1 GCF_026225065.1 Paraburkholderia sp.
CCCGCTCGATTCGACCTCGCGTCAGATCGACCCGAACGTGATCGGCGAAGAGCACTACGCCATCACGCGCGGCGTGCAGCAAACGCTGCAGCGCTACAAGGAACTGCGTGACATTATCGCGATTCTGGGCATGGACGAACTCGCGCCGGAAGACAAGCTCGCCGTGGCGCGCGCTCGTAAGATCCAGCGTTTCCTGTCGCAGCCGTTCCACGTCGCTGAAGTGTTCACGGGCTCGCCGGGCAAGTACGTGCCGCTCAAGGAAACGATCCGCGGCTTCAAGATGATCGTGGGCGGTGAGTGCGATCATCTGCCGGAGCAGGCGTTCTACATGGTCGGCACGATCGACGAAGCCTTTGAAAAGGCCAAGAAGATCCAGTAACGGTCGGGTGTAACGAAGCGGGCGTCGGCTTGTACGCAGGTGCTACCTTTTTGGGTGGCTTTTGCGAAACCGGTGCCTCGTAATACGCTCAACCCGCCTTGCATGGGACGGGAGTAAGCGCCAAGGCGCTAACTTTGGTCGGCACAGGAGTCGATATGGCAACCATTAAAGTAGACGTCGTCAGCGCGGAAGAGGAAATCTTCTCGGGCCAGGCGAAATTCGTGGCGCTGCCTGGCGAAGCGGGCGAGCTCGGCATTCTGCCGGGACACACGCCGCTTATCACGCGGATTCGTCCGGGTGCGGTGCGCATCGAAGCTGAAAACGGCGAAGAAGAATTTGTGTTCGTCGCCGGCGGCATTCTTGAGATTCAGCCGGGTGCGGTGACGGTTCTGGCCGACACGGCCATCCGCGGCAAGGATCTCGACGAAGCCAAGGCCGAAGATGCACGCAAGCGCGCAGAAGAAGCGCTGCAAAACACAGGCTCGAACCTCGAATACGCTACCGCTCAGGCGGAACTTGCGTATGCGACGGCACAGCTCGCTGCGATCCAGCGTCTGCGCAAGTTGCGCGGTCAGAATTAAGCGAGCCGCAAGCGCGTTAAGGAAAAAGCAGCCGAAAGGCTGCTTTTTTTTCGACCACGCGTGACGTTTACGGCAAGGGAAACGAGATCAGGCCGATGACTCACGACCTCGCCTGCGGGTAACACTTGATGCCGTTGGGGCATAGCCCGGTGGCACAATCGGCAGCAACTCTTCGCAGAAATCGCAGAAACACCGCCAGGCCGTCGGAAGATTTCCCGACCCTCTCGGGGCCGCGCGCGGCGGCGACCCTGATGGGGCGCTTAACAGAGCGAGCATCCGTTCACGGAGACAACGCCATGGCAACCCAAGCGTCAGGTCGAGCCGCACTCATCAAACCGAAGGACGGGCTTTCCTACGTCCGCGGTTCGACCGATATCCCGCTAAGCGATGCGACGGTCGGACGATTCCTGCGCGACACGGCACGCCGCTTCGCCAGCCGGCCTGCCGTGGTGTTCCGCGAGCAAGGCATCCGCTGGACGTGGGCGGTTTTCGCGCAAGAGGTCGATGCGCTCGCGGCGGGTCTGCTCGCAGTGGGTATCAGCAAAGGCGACCGTGTCGGCATCTGGTCACCGAACCGGGTCGAGTGGTTGCTCACGCAGTTCGCGACGGCGCGCATCGGCGCCGTGTTGGTCAATATCAATCCCGCATACCGGTTGGCCGAACTCGAGTACGCGCTAAACAAGGTGGGATGCAAGGCCATCATCGCGGCCGAACGTTTCAAGTCGTCGATGTATCTGCAGATGCTGCAGGAACTGGCGCCTGAACTTGCCACGCACACTCCCGGCGATCTGCATGCGGCGCGCCTGCCGGAGCTGCGTGTCGTGATCCGCATGTGCGACAAGGGCGCGTCGGGCATGCTGAGTTTCTCCGACGTGATCGAGCAGGGCCGCGCCACGCTTGACACCACAAGGCTGGATGCAATCGGCGCGACCTTGTCCGCCGACGATCCGATCAACATCCAGTTCACCAGCGGCACGACCGGTAACCCGAAGGGCGCCACGCTCACGCACCGCAACGTCGTCAACAACGCGCGCTATATCGCGATGGCGATGGAGCTCTCGGAGGAGGACGGCCTTTGCATTCCCGTGCCGCTCTATCACTGCTTCGGCATGGTGCTGGCGGTGCTGGCCTGCGTATCGGTCGGCGCGAACATGGTCTTTCCCGGGGAAGCCTTCGATCCGGTCGCGACACTCACCGCTGTCGCCGAAGAAAGATGCACGGCGTTGCATGGTGTTCCCACCATGTTCATCGCAGAACTGGATCATCCGGAGTTCGCGCGTTTTGATCTCACGCGGTTGCGTACCGGCATCATGGCCGGCTCGCCATGCCCGATCGAGACCATGAAAAAGGTCGTGTCGAAGATGCACCTGGCGGAAATCACGATCGCCTACGGCATGACGGAAACCAGTCCAGTGTCGTTCCAGAGTTCGACGATTGACCCGCTGGACAAGCGGACCTCGACGGTGGGGCGCATCCAGTCCCATCTCGAAGTCAAAATCATTGACCCGCTGGGCAACATCGTCCCAATCGGCGAAACCGGTGAGCTATGTACGAAGGGATACTCCGTGATGCAGGGCTACTGGGGCGATGAGACGAAGACCCGCGAAAGCATCGTCGACGGCTGGATGCACACAGGCGATCTGGCGACGCTCGACGCCGACGGCTACTGCAATATCGTCGGCCGCCTCAAGGACATGCTGATTCGCGGCGGCGAGAACATCTATCCACGCGAGATCGAAGAGTTTCTGTTTCGCCATCCGAAGATCCAGAGCGTCCAGGTGTTTGGGGTGCCGGACGCAAAGTACGGGGAGGAGGTGTGCGCGTGGATCGTGTTGCGCGCCGGGGAACAGGCGAGCGCCGAGGAAGTGCAGGAGTTCTGCCGCGGTCAGATTGCCCACTACAAGGTGCCGAAATACATCCGCTTCGTTGATGATCTGCCGATGACGGTCACCGGCAAGGTGCAGAAGTTCGTGATGCGCGAACGGATGATCGAAGAGTTAAAGGTCAAGGAAGACAGGACCGCCTGAAACCACAACGGCGGCGCCACGTATTGTCGTGGAGCCGCCGTGTTTGAGCGGGAGGCGCAACCGTTCGCGAAACCTGACTGGCAACAGCTCGGTGAGAGCTCACCAGAACGACGCGCAAACGTTTGGCTAAAGAAAAAAAAAGCGGGCCTGGAGCCCGCTAAAAACCACACGCTACGGGGTTAGCGCGAGGAGACCATTGGAGGAACCGACTGGGTGGACGCTCTATGCGTCGACCACGGCCCCAGCAAGGATGCCCCTTTACAGGGCTTCGGCATAGCGCCGACCGGCAAGTGCATCGTATCCGCTCACACCACGCACCCAGCCACATCCGTGTTGAAACCGTTGAAAAGCATTGTGGGCGAATAAGTCCGGTATGACGGTAACAAAGTGTTTCAGGTTGTAACGCCCGCCAGATAAGGCTTCGCAGGACTTATTGCCATTGAAAGCCGTTTAAAACGTAAATATTACCGATGCCTTCGACCGTCATTACTCGGGTTCGTTTGATGCTTCTGCAGCGGTCCGCGCAGCGTAACTGATTCAGACTTCACCGCATGAAACCATGGCCGGTGTCGCGCCATGCCCGCCGGATAGCGGCCAGATGGCCGATACGGCTCTATTAAACACCGCGGCTGTATGATGAAAGTACGCGTAACGCTGCGGCGCACACTCAAATCCGGCCGACTCACTGCGCGAGTCTGGCCGCGCGGCCGAAGCCGTCAATCGCGTAATTTACTATCGACTTACCTGAAGATGCGCGGTTACAGGATTGTGTCGGTGCGCGCCGCTTACGGGGCCGGTTTACTTCAACCACTTGTCGGCGATCGCCTGGTATTCGCCGCTAGCTTGCGCCAGATGCAACCATTGGTCGACATATTGCTGGAACACCACGTCACCGCGCGGCAGCAACCAGGCCTTCTCGCCGTATTGAAATGGCTTATCGGGATGAACCGAGCACAGGCCGGGGTTAAGTTTCTGCTGTAGGAGCGTCTCTGAAGCGTCAGTCACCATCACATCCGCCTTGCCGCCGAGGATCTGTTTGAAGATCGTCACATTGTCCGGATACACGGTAAGGTTGGCGTGGGGGAAAGACTGCCTCGCGAAGCGCTCGTTCGTTCCACCGGGGTTGACGATGACGCGGGTCGCGGGCTGGTCGATCTCGGCGACGGTCTGATACTTCTTCACGTCGTCGCAGCGCACGATCGGCGTCTTGCCGTCGACCATATACGGTTTGGTGAAAAACGCGCGCTTTTGCCGCTCAAGCGATGGCGAGACGCCGCCTACGGCGATATCGCACTTCGCCACAAAGTCGTTCATCAGGTTGGACCACGACGTCTTGATGTATTCGACCTTCACGCCCAGCGATTTCGCGAGCGATTCGGTCATGTCGATGTCGATTCCTTCGAACTGCCCATCGCCTTTGTAGAAGGAGTACGGCCGGTAGTCGCCAGTCGTGCAGGCGCGCAGTGTGCCGCGCGCGAGAATTTCGTCGAGCCGCGACGGCGCTGTGGACGCACCGTTGCCGCCAGCCGTGGCGGTAGAGCCCGGCACACCTTGCGCGTTTGCGACCCCGCCCATCCCGGGCGTCCCGGCCAGCAGCGCCAAGGCCAGAATCCATGCTGCCTTTCTCATCGGATCTCCTCGAGTCCCGTCATTGTCAGGTAAGGCCGCTGATCATAGCCTGCCCATCCGCCCTTGAACATTAGCCGGACAGCCATGGGAAAACGCCCTGGCGAACCGTTATTGCCCCGATCAATGAAGATGCAGGATCGTCCCCGCTGCGTCCGGTAAAATGCCCCTTTGCCTTCAGTCGCACGCAACGTGGCCCATAACCTTCTCAACGACACCTTCCTGCGCGCGCTGCTGCGCCAGCCGACCGACTACACGCCAATCTGGCTCATGCGTCAGGCGGGCCGGTACCTGCCGGAATACAACGCGACGCGCGCTCGCGCAGGCAGTTTTCTTGGTCTCGCGAAGAGTCCTGCCTACGCGACTGAAGTGACGCTGCAGCCACTCGAACGCTATCCGCTCGACGCAGCCATCCTGTTCTCCGACATTCTCACGGTGCCCGACGCCATGGGCCTCGGGCTGGAGTTCGTGGCCGGCGAAGGTCCTAGCTTTGCACATCCGGTGCGCACTGAAGCTGACGTCGCGCGCCTTGCCGTGCCGGATATCGGCGCCACGCTGCGCTACGTGACAGACGCGGTGAGCGAAATCCGCAAGGCGCTGACGGATGCGCAAGGTCGCCAGCGCGTGCCGCTGATCGGCTTTTCCGGCAGCCCGTGGACGCTCGCCTGCTACATGGTCGAAGGCAGCGGTTCGGCGGACTTCCGCACGGTGAAGTCCATGCTGTACGCCCGCCCGGACCTGATGCACCGGATTCTGGAGGTGAACGCGAAGTCTGTTGCCGCTTACCTGAACGCACAGATCGAAGCTGGCGCGCAAGCCGTGATGATTTTCGACACCTGGGGCGGGGCACTGGCTGACGGCATCTATCAGCGCTTCTCGTTGCACTACATCGAACAGGTCGTGAGCCAGCTCAAACGCGATCACGACGGCGAGAGAGTGCCCGTGATCACCTTCACGAAGGGCGGCGGCTTGTGGCTCGACGAGATTGCGGCCACCGGCGTCGATGCGGTCGGCCTCGACTGGACCGTGAATCTCGCCAAGGCCCGCGAGCGGGTCGGCGATCGAGTGGCTCTGCAGGGCAATATCGACCCGTCGGTGCTGTTCGCGCCGCCCTCGGCGATTCGCATCGAAGCGCGTGCGGTGCTCGACAGCTTCGGCAATCACCCCGGCCACGTCTTCAACCTCGGACACGGCATTTCGCAGTTCACGCCGCCGGAAAATGTCGCCGAGCTGGTCGACGAAGTCCATCGCCACAGTCGCACGATTCGCGCTGCCGCAGCAGCCGGAACCACGCCAAACGCGTGACACTTTTGTTGCAGTGCGGCGACGTGGGCTCTCGGACTAAGGGAAAAATAGTGTCAACTGGGCCGTCAGGCGGCGCTTCCGTACTTGTCAAGACTTGACTTATACACATTCATCACGCTGCGGCGCGGTAGAGGGTTTGGTCACGGCAATTCGCTTGCAAGTTGCGTGCGCATTCGATCTAGGCCTTGACTGGCAAGGGTTTCGTCGGATCAGGGAGAAATGTGCGGTACCCCACACAACGCAGTACTGGCGCGGTTTTTGGTCCTTCCAGAGCGAGTTCTCAACAAAGTTATCCACAGGACACCCGGGCCAACACCAATTGTTCAGTAGATTCCAAAACTTAGCGCCGGAAGTGATGTTTTACTTTAACTTCACCCGGTTCACTGCCTCGTCACCGGGCATCGGTCCGATGTTCGAACCGCCTGCGCCGACCCAATTGCGATCCTGAATTCCACGTGAGTCCCGTTTTCGTCCGCGTCGCGCTCGATCATCCGTTGCCGACCCTGTTCGACTATCGCTGCGATGCCGCCGAGCCGCCGCTGCCGGGCACGCTCGTCAGTGTGCCATTCGGCAGGCGCCAGGTGGTCGGGCTAGTCTGTGAAGTGACCACTCACAGCGACGTACCGGTCGACAAACTGCGCGCCCTGGACAGCTTATGCGATGCCTGTCCGCCCTTGTCGGCCGAATGGCTGGCGCTTGCCGCCTTTGCCGCGGACTACTATCAGCGGGGCTTGGGCGAAGTCGCGCTGCCGGCTTTGCCGCAGGCGTTGCGCGACCCGTCGCGCTGGGCGCGCCTGCTCGCGCCCCACGAGTTGTACCGCTTGCTGCCGGCCGGCCGGGCAGCGCTGCCCGATGCGTTACCCGCGCGTGCGACTGTGTTGCGAAAACTGGCGCAGGCGCTCGTTGACGCCGAGGCGGGAGCGCTACTCGTGGCCGACGCCCGCGCGATCCATCCGAAGGCCGTAGCGACGCTCGATGCGTGGCGAGCCGAAGGCTGGCTAGAGCGGGAAGTGACCGAAGCGGCGGCACTGGCTTTGATTGCGCCGCCGCCGGGCAGCGCTGCGCAACGAGCCGCACCGCCTACGCTACCCACCCTGACCGATGAGCAAGCCGCAGCCGTCGAAGCAATTCGCGACGCCAATGGCTTCGCACCGTTCCTGCTGCACGGTGTGACCGGCAGCGGCAAGACAGAGGTGTATCTGCGCGCGCTTGCCGCGATTCTGGCGGCGCGGCCCGACGCCCAGGCGCTCGTCCTCGTGCCCGAAATCAATCTCACGCCGCAATTCGAAGCAGCATTCCGCGCCCGTTTTGCGGCGCTTGAGGGCAGCTCGATCGTCACGTTGCACAGCGGTCTGGCCGAGGGTGAACGGGCGCGCAACTGGTTCGCGGCACACAGCGGCCGTGCCCGGATCGTGCTCGGCACGCGGCTCGCGGTGCTCGCCTCGCTGCCCAAGCTGGCGATCATCGTCGTCGACGAGGAGCACGACCCGGCCTACAAGCAGCAGGAAGGCTTGCGCTATTCGGCGCGCGATCTGGCCATCTGGCGCGCCAAGCAACTGGACTTGCCGGTGGTACTCGGCTCCGCGACGCCCTCGCTGGAAAGCTGGTGGCAGGCCGACCAGGGACGCTACACGCGGCTCACGCTGTCGCGGCGGGCGGTCGCCGAGGCGGTGTTGCCCACCGTCAAGCTGGTCGATCTCGAAGAAGAACGGCGACGTGGCCGCGCGTCAGTAGAAGGCCTGTCTGGGCCGCTGGTCGCGGCGCTGAAAGCGCGCCTCGAGCGCGGCGAACAGAGCCTCGTCTTTCTCAACCGCCGAGGCTACGCACCGCAACTGGCCTGCGACGCCTGTGGCTGGGTGGCCGGCTGTCCGCGCTGCAGCGCCTACGTGGTGCTGCACAAGCCGGAGCGTGCGTTGCGTTGCCATCACTGCGGCTGGGAAGCGCGCATTCCGCGCTCTTGTCCGGACTGCGGCAACGTGGACATCGCGCCGCTCGGGCGCGGAACGCAGCGCGTCGAAGAGACCTTGGCGAGCGCAGTCCCGGGTGCGCGCGTGCTGCGCATCGACGCTGACAGCACGCGGCGCAAAGGCAGTGCGCAAGCGCTCTTCTCCGACGTGCATGCGGGCGAGGTCGACATCCTGGTGGGCACGCAGATGATAGCCAAGGGGCACGATTTTCAACGCGTCTCGCTGGTGGGCGTGCTCAATGCCGACACCGCGCTGTTCTCGCACGACTTCCGCGCAAGTGAGCGCCTGTTTGCCCAACTGATGCAGGTGAGCGGCCGCGCCGGTCGAGCAGGACTACCCGGCGAGGTGCTGGTGCAGACGCGCTATCCGCGGCACGCGCTGTATCACGCGCTGGGACGGCACGACTACGTCGGCTTCGCCAACTCGACGTTGGCCGAACGGCGCGACGCCCATCTGCCGCCGTTCGTCTATCAGGCCCTGCTGCGCGCCGAAGGCCGCACGCTCGAAGCGGCGCTCGTTTTTCTCCAGCAAGCCGCTGCGGCGCTGGCGGAAATGCCGTCCGCCGAACGGGTGACGGTCTACGACGCCGTGCCGCTGACCATCGTCAAGGTCATGCATGTGCACCGCGCGCAACTGCTGATCGAAAGTGCCTCGCGCGGCGCGCTGCAAGCCACGCTGCGCGCTTGGCAGCCGGTTTTGCGCACCTTGAAGGGCGTATTGCGCTGGAATCTCGAGGTCGATCCGCTCGATATCTGAGGCCGTCGTCGGGCCCACTGGCCCCGTCCGGCGTGCAAATCCCTTTCAGTCATATTCATAGAGCGAAAGGTCGTTTCATTTCCGAAGGCCGCTCAACTATATTTCGCCAGAATCGGCGCAGTTTTAACAACAATCCCAATTTCTCCCGCGCCGACGCACCTCAACCTTCGGGGCTTTGCGATGAGCGATACCAATCACAGTCTATCGGCGGGCGCAGCAACACCGGCCAGATCCGATTCCAACCGTGACACCGACGTCAAACATGGCGGTGGTCTGTTCGCGACCGAGGACTGGTGGGCCGTGTGGATCGGCCTGCTGGTGATCGTCGTCGCGTGGGGGTTCTTTGCCTCGGGCAGCAGCATCAAATGGCTCGCGGTCGCCCCGGTCAAATGGACGGATCCGGCTCTGGCGGCGCAAGACCTGCTCAAACACCTGCCGAACTATGCCGCGCTGTTTGTCGTGTTCGCCGTGCTGTTTGGCGTCAGCCTCGCCGCTTTAAAGCAGCGGCTTGCGCATTTTCTGCCGTCGTTCCTGATCCTGTTCATTGCGTCGATACTGATTTTCACGCTCGGCGCATGGGCCAGCGCTTCCCGGTACAACCTCGAACCGCCGCTGGTTGCGCTCGTGCTCGGCCTGGTGATCTCGAATGTGTTCGGGTTGCCCGAATGGTTCCTGGCCGGGTTGCGCGTCGAGTTTTATATCAAGGTGGGCATCGTGCTGCTCGGCGCGACACTGCCGTTGACGTTGCTCGTGTGGGCCGGTCCGGTTGCGGTCGGGCAGGCCAGCATCGTCTCGCTAGTGACGTTCTTCGTGATCTTCTTCGTCGCCAAGGCCTTCGGCCTCGACCGCCGCTTTGCCGCGGTGCTGGGCGTGGGCGGTGCGGTCTGCGGCGTCTCGGCGGCCATCGCGATTGCGGGCGCTGTGCGCGCCAAGCGCGAACAGGCTTCGGTGGCGATCACGCTGGTGATCCTGTGGGCCATCGTGATGATCTTCGTGCTGCCGTTCGCATCACGCTCGCTCGGACTTTCGACGGCGGTCGGCGGCGCGTGGATCGGCACCTCGGAATTCGCCGACGCGGCCGGCATCGCCGCCGCCCAGGCCTACGGCGACCTGGCCAAACAGGCTGGCGGCGCCATCGCCGGCGCGCCCGAAGCCTCGGTGCAGGCGTTCACGCTCATGAAGGTGGTGGGGCGCGACATCTGGATCGGCATCTGGGCGTTCGTGCTGGCGTTCGTCGCCTCGACCCGTTGGGAGAGCCAGGAGAGTGGCGTCAAGTCGAAGGCAAACCCGGGCGAGATCTGGGCGCGCTTTCCGAAATTCGTGATCGGCTTTGTGATTGCGTCGGCGCTCGTGACGTGGATCGCGAGCCACTATTCGCTGGCAGATTACCGCAAGGTGGTGACACCGGAGTTCGTTGCGCCGATTACCGCGCTGCGCACCTGGGCGTTCATTTTCTGCTTCCTGAGCATCGGGCTGACCACACGGTTGCGCCTGCTGACGGCCACCGGCATCAAGCCGTTCCTCGCCTTCACGGCTGGCGTCATCGTCAATGTCGCCATCGGCTACGCGCTGTCCGCGCACGTGTTCGCATCGTATTGGAATAGCTTGGGGCAGGGCTCGTGACGAGTCCCGCGGAGGAGCGTATCGAGACTGCCGCGCGCGCACTGCGTGCGCGCCGGCCGAGTTGTGCCGGTTGCCGGTACCGCGCTGACGATCGACACACACTTGAGCAGAGCATCCCGGGCCTCGTGGTATTCAGTTCGGGGTTTGGGGCGAGCGTAGCCACGAGCCGGCTCTGCCGTCTGCACGACCAGTTGGTCTCGCCAGACGACTCCTGCAGCCAGTTCGCGCCGAACGCGTAAGGGAGAGGCTTATTTCCCGATGGCGCGGCGCGCGCTGTCGATCACTGCAAGCTCATCCTCTGCTTCGCGCGTGTCGGAGTACGTCGCGCCGCGGACGAACAAATATGCGCACGTTGCGCACATGCTCCAGATTGCTGCCAGTACCAGCCACTTTTCCATTTCGAACACCCCGTAACCCCGTTACGTGCGCTAGCGCGCATCATGTTCTGTATAACGGCGTAATTCTGCGTTTCGATAAGGGTCGCCAGAAAAGAATTTCATAGGGGAAAATACCGATCCTGCCCGGGATCGCTCGCGGGTGACCCAACCGCCGCAAACCCCGGTCGTACAAGGTTTTGACAATGGTGCAACCATGCCGTCCGTGTGGTTGCACCTTTTTATTGGGAGGCGTACGATTCGGCCAACTTTTTTAGTCTTTGGCCGGCGCGGCTTGGCTGGCATACGAAGGAAACATGGCTAGCACCACCCTCGGCGTCAAGGTCGACGATCTCCTGCGTACCCGGCTGAAAGATGCCGCTACGCGTCTCGAACGCACTCCACACTGGCTGATCAAGCAGGCCATCTTCGCGTACCTCGAACGTATCGAACACGGTCAATTGCCCGCCGAACTGTCCGGCGCGCACGGCTCGGCCGATCTGGCCGATGGCGCGAGCGTTGAATCCGAAGAGGACGGGGCGTCGCACCCGTTTCTGGATTTCGCGCAGAACGTGCAACCGCAATCGGTGCTGCGCGCGGCGATCACCGCGGCTTACCGTCGTCCTGAGCCGGAATGCGTGCCGTTCCTGCTCGGCCAGGCGCGCCTGCCGGCCAATCTCGCCAACGATGTGCAGGCGATGGCGAGCAAGCTGGTTGAAACGCTGCGCGGCAAGAGCAAGGGTGGCGGCGTCGAAGGGCTGATTCACGAGTTTTCGCTGTCGAGCCAGGAAGGTGTGGCGCTGATGTGCCTCGCCGAAGCGCTGCTGCGGATTCCCGATCGCGCTACGCGCGACGCGCTGATTCGCGACAAGATCAGCAAGGGTGACTGGAAATCGCACGTCGGCCAGGCACCGTCGCTGTTCGTCAACGCTGCCACGTGGGGGCTGATGATCACCGGCAAGCTGGTGACGACCAATAGCGAAACGGGCCTGTCGTCGGCGTTGACGCGTCTGATCGGCAAGGGCGGCGAGCCGCTGATCCGCAAGGGCGTCGATATGGCGATGCGCCTGATGGGCGAGCAGTTCGTCACCGGCGAGAACATCTCCGAGGCGCTCGCGAACAGCCGCAAATTCGAAGCGCGCGGATTCCGCTATTCGTACGACATGCTTGGCGAAGCGGCCACCACCGAAGCCGACGCGCAGCGTTACTACGCGTCGTACGAGCAGGCAATCCACGCCATCGGCAAGGCGGCCGGCGGCCGCGGCATCTACGAAGGCCCAGGCATTTCGATCAAGCTCTCGGCGCTGCACCCGCGCTATGCGCGCTCGCAGTACGAACGCACGATGAGCGAACTGCTGCCGCGCGTGCGCTCGCTCGCGATCCTCGCGCGTCGCTACGACATTGGCCTGAACATCGACGCGGAAGAGGCCGACCGCCTCGAAATCTCGCTGGATCTGCTTGAAGCGCTGTGCTTCGATCCTGAACTGGCGGGCTGGAACGGCATTGGTTTCGTGGTGCAGGCGTATCAGAAGCGCTGCCCGTTCGTGATCGACTACATCATCGATCTGGCACGTCGCAGCCGTCACCGCATCATGGTGCGCCTCGTGAAGGGCGCTTACTGGGATAGCGAAATCAAGCGTGCCCAAGTGGACGGCCTTGAAGGCTATCCGGTCTACACGCGCAAGATCTACACAGACGTCTCGTACGTGGGCTGTGCGAAGAAGCTACTCGGTGCGCCGGACGCGGTGTATCCGCAATTCGCCACGCACAACGCGCATACACTCTCGGCCATCTATCACCTCGCGGGCCAGAACTACTATCCCGGCCAATACGAGTTCCAGTGCCTGCACGGCATGGGCGAGCCGCTCTACGAAGAAGTCACGGGCCGCGACAAGCTGAACCGTCCGTGCCGCGTGTACGCACCGGTCGGCACGCATGAAACGCTGCTCGCGTATCTGGTGCGACGCCTGCTGGAAAACGGCGCGAATACCTCTTTCGTGAACCGCATCGCTGACGAAAACATCGCGATCAAGGATCTGGTGGCCGATCCGGTTGATGAAGCGTCGAAGGTCGTGCCGCTCGGCGCGCCGCACGCGAAGATCCCGCTGCCGCGCAATCTGTATGGTGCGGAGCGCGTCAATTCGATGGGGCTGGATCTGTCGAATGAACATCGTCTGGCGTCCTTATCTTCGGCATTGCTGGCGAGCGCGCATCATCCTTGGCGCGCGACACCCATGCTCGAAGACAACGAAATCGCCGCGGGCACCGCGCGCGATGTGCGCAATCCGGCCGATCATCGCGATCTCGTCGGCACGGTTGTCGAAGCCACTTCGGAACATGTGAGTGCGGCGCTGTCGAATGCCGTAGCCACTGCGCCGATCTGGCAAGCGACGCCGGTCGAAGCACGCGCCGACTGCCTCGCACGTGCGGCCGATCTGCTCGAAGCGCAGATGCATACGCTGATGGGTCTGGTGGTGCGCGAAGCGGGCAAGTCGCTGCCAAACGCTGTCGCCGAAATCCGCGAAGCGATCGACTTCCTGCGTTACTACTCGGCGCAAATCCGTACCGAGTTCTCGAACGACACGCATCGTCCGCTCGGTCCGGTAGTTTGCATTAGCCCGTGGAATTTCCCGCTGGCGATTTTCATGGGTCAGGTTGCGGCTGCATTGGCGGCTGGCAATACGGTGCTGGCGAAGCCGGCTGAGCAGACTCCGCTGATTGCGGCGCAAGCTGTGCGTATTCTGCGCGAAGCCGGTGTGCCGGCAGGCGCGGTGCAACTGCTGCCGGGTGACGGCGAGACCGTGGGCGCAGCGCTGGTAGCCGATGCCCGCACGCGCGCGGTGATGTTTACCGGTTCGACCGAGGTGGCACGCCTGATCAACAGGACGCTTTCAAACCGTCTGGATGCAGAGGGCAAGCCGATTCCGCTGATCGCGGAAACGGGCGGACAGAACGCGATGATCGTCGATTCGTCGGCGCTCGCCGAGCAGGTGGTGGCGGACGTGCTGAACTCGGCGTTCGACTCGGCCGGTCAACGCTGTTCCGCGCTGCGCGTTCTTTGTCTGCAGGATGATGTCGCCGATCGCACGCTGGAAATGCTGACCGGCGCGATGCGCGAGCTCGCGGTGGGCAACCCGGATCGTCTGTCGATCGATGTCGGTCCAGTGATCGACGTGGAAGCGAAGCGCGGTATCGACGCGCACGTTGCGGCGATGCGCGAGAAGGGCCGCAAGGTCGTGCAACTGCCGATGCCGGAAGGCGGCGCACAAGGTACCTTCGTGCCGCCTACGCTGATCGAACTCGACAGCATCGACGAACTGAAGCGCGAAGTGTTCGGCCCAGTGCTGCATGTGGTGCGATATCGCCGCAGCGCGCTCGACAAGCTGCTCGAACAGATCCGCGCAACCGGTTACGGCCTGACGCTTGGCATCCACACGCGTATCGACGAAACGATCGCACATGTGATCAGCCGCGCGCATGTGGGCAACATCTACGTGAACCGCAATGTAGTGGGCGCGGTGGTCGGCGTGCAGCCGTTCGGCGGCGAAGGGCTGTCGGGCACGGGTCCGAAGGCCGGCGGCGCGCTTTATCTGCAGCGTCTGCTGGCGACGCGTCCGCCGGGTTTGCCGAAAACGCTGGCGCAGGCGCTGATCGCCGACGCCCCGCAGGCGATGGAAAACAGCGACAATCCGTCCTCGGCGCTGACAGCGCTGCGTGACTGGCTGATCAACGAGCGCCAGGCGTCGCTGGCGGCGCGTTGCGACGGCTACCTGTCGCAGGGTTTGGCGGGGGCCACGGCGGTGCTGCCCGGTCCGACCGGCGAGCGCAACACCTACACGCTCGGCGCGCGCGGCACGGTGTTGTGCGTGGCATCGACGGCGAGCGGTGCACGCGTGCAGTTTGCTGCCGCGCTTGCCACTGGCAACCGCGCGCTGTTCGACGGCGCTGCGGGCGAGCAACTGGTATCGGTGCTGCCTGCGGCCCTCAAGCCGTATGCAAGCGTAAAGAAGAGCGCCGATACGCCGTTCGACGCCGTGCTGTTCGAAGGCGACAGCGACGAGCTGCTCGCGCTGGTGAAGGAAGTGGCCAAGCGAGCGGGTCCGATTGTTTCGGTGCAGGGCGTAGCGGCACGCGCGCTGGAAAGCGGCGAAGAGGACTACGCGCTCGAACGTCTGCTGACGGAACGTTCGGTCAGCGTGAACACCGCAGCGGCAGGCGGCAATGCGAATTTGATGACGATCGGTTGAGCGAACCTTTAACGGTCGATTCAATTAAACGGAAGCGGTACGGTGACCCCGAAACCGCTCCACTCACACCTGGTACCAAGGAGAAGCTATGCAACACAAGATGAAACAGCTGGCAGGCGCTGCGCTCGTCGCAGCCATGTCGCTGGCGGGGACGGCACACGCACAGCAGGTCGAAGACGTGAAGGTCGGTTTTGCCGGCCCGATGACGGGCGCACAGGCTCACTACGGTGCGGACTTCCAGAACGGCATCACGCTGGCTGTGGAAGAAGAAAACGCAAGCAAGCCGGTGATCGGTGGCAAGCCGGTGCACTTCGTGCTCGACTCGGCGGATGACCAGGCCGACCCGCGCACCGGCACGACCGTTGCGCAGAAGCTGGTGGACGACGGCATCAAGGGCATGCTCGGCCACTTCAACTCGGGCACGACGATCCCGGCTTCGCGCATCTACGCGAATGCGGGCATTCCCGAAATCGCGATGGCGACGGCGCCTGAGTACACGCAACAAGGCTTCAAGACGACGTTCCGGATGATGACGTCCGATACGCAGCAAGGTTCGGTTGCCGGGACGTTCGCGGTGAAGAATCTTGGCATGAAGAAGATTGCGATCGTGGACGACCGCACGGCTTATGGGCAGGGTCTGGCTGACCAGTTCGAGAAGGCAGCCAAGGCGTCAGGTGGCGCGATCGTTGATCGTGAGTTCACGAATGACAAGGCTGTTGACTTCAAGTCGATTTTGACCAAGTTGAAGTCGGTTAATCCGGATCTGATCTATTACGGTGGTGCGGATTCGCAAGCTGCGCCGATGGTCAAGCAGATGAGGGAGCTTGGTGTCAAGGCTCCACTCATGGGCGGCGAGATGGTTCATACGCCGACGTTCCTGTCGCTCGCTGGTGATGCGGCTAATGGGACGGTTGCTTCGCTCGCTGGGTTGCCGCTTGATCAGATGCCTGGTGGTGCTGACTATATCGCCAGGTATAAGAAGCGCTTCAATGAGGATGTGCAGACGTACTCGCCGTATGCCTATGACGGTGCTAAGGCTATGTTCGCTGCTATGAAGAAGGCTAACTCTACCGATCCGGCTAAGTATTTGCCGTTCCTCGCCAAGACGGATATGCCGGCTGTGACTGCGGCTCATCTTGAATATGACGGTAAGGGTGATCTTAAGAATGGTGGGATCACGCTGTATAAGGTTGTTGATGGGAAGTGGACGACTTTGCAGAGCGTGGGCGGAAAGTAAGTTTTTTTTGCCTTGCGGCGCTTGAGGGTGGTTTAGTTTTCTAGTTGCTCTGCAAGCGTTCGATGGTTGGCTTGGTTGTTTATGCCCTGCGGGTCTTCTGACTCGTGGGGCTTTCTTTTTTTGCTTTGGCCTTTCCTTGCATTCTTAGTGGTTTGCTTGCGTTGCCCCTGTGCGGGGCGGCACTTACTTTCTTTGTCCCACAGGGACTACCTTCGGGTCGTCGCCGCAAAGAAAGTAAGCAAAGAAAGCGGGCTTCACACCGCTAGCCCGTAGGGGTCTACCACTGGCCTGAAGCCAGAGTGGTCCGCGCACGAGACCTGCCCTCGCAACACATCCGTCAGTGACACAGCACTCGTCCGCTCCAGCGTCGCGCTGCGCGCTCCGCCGTCGGGCATAACTGCCCCCTGCGCCGGCGCCTCGTTCATGCAGTTGTTTCGCCGGTTCGTCTCTCCACGGTTGGCCATTCGGATGACTCGTCGGTCGATCAAAAGTCCTCAACAATTGCGATGGTGTATGAAATTGGTCACATTGACATTTCATACGATAAACGTCGTATAATTCGGGGGTGCTTTTGACGATACCAGTTAAATATTGCGAGGTTAAGCAGGCGGTCGTTGCCGCGCTTAGGTCCGGCAGGTTTCAGCATGAGTCGCGTCGCAACGTCGATGTCAAAAATCTCCTTGCCATGGGGGAAGTGACGCCGCAGTTCGTGGAACGCGTCATCGTCAAGAGCGATGACACAGAGTACGTATCGTCGCCGCATCACAGGTTCGCGTCGATCGATGTTCATGTCATCGCGTCAGGTGGCTGGTACGTGAAGTTTTACTTCGTCAGCGATCCAGACACCATGTTTATAAGCGTTCACCAGTGAGCAGAACCATGAACACAAAACTGTATGAAGAAGGGGAGAAGAGCAAGGCGATCTGTCACAGCTGCCAGCAGCTCGTGAGTTCGACCTTTGCACGGCGCAATGTGCCGTTCAGTGACGGCAAAGGCGAGGTGAAGGACATCCTCGTCTCGGTCTGCGACCTGTGCGATCAAGTGGTCGCAATCCCGGCGCAGTCCACGCCGGCTATTCGCGAAACCCGTCAGAAGGAAGTGAAGGCCATCGAGGCCCAGTTGCCCGCCATTTATCTCGATATGCTTGACCTTGCCGCGTACACAATCGATAGCGCGAGCTCAACCGAGTTTCGCAAGGTTCTAATGATCTTGTACCTGCATCGCTTTGCCTCCGGCGAGTACCCCCGGGAGCGCTTGATGAAGGCGCATCGTTCGGCCGTGGCGCGCTTCAAGGAGCAGCGCGGAGCCGCGCGCAGGCGCCTTTCCATGAAGGTGACGCCGCGCATCGCCGAAGACATCAAGACGCTGACTGAGGATACGGCGATGAACCAAACAGAAGTGATCAAGTCGGTGATCTATCAGATTCAGGCGGATGTGATCGAGGCGCGCAAACCGGCTTTGATGAAGGAGCTCGGCGCGTTAGCTGTGATCTCCGCCTAGCGGCCAGTCGTCGCGAGCGCGTCGAGCGGCCCCGCTCCGCCGACAAGGCCGTCCGTGCGTCAACTATTCCCCTTCACCTCTTAGCTTGCGCCCCTGCTCCCGAATCTGTTCCAAGGTTGCGCCAGGTGTGCTCGCTTCCTGCGGCATGCGAATCTCGATCACCGCTGCGCGTTTTGCCGCCAGCGAACGCTCGAGCGCCGGCAGGAAATCCTCGGTACGTTCCACTGTCTCGCCATGTGCGCCGAACGATCGCGCGAACGCCGCGAAATCCGGATTGGTGAGGCCCGTGCCGTGCACACGGTTCGGATAGTGCCGCTCCTGGTGCATGCGGATCGTGCCAAAGTGGCTGTTGTTCACGACAATGAACAGCACGTGCAGGTCGTATTGCATCGCCGTCGCCAGTTCCTGAGCGGACATCATGAAGCAGCCGTCGCCTGCCAGTGCCACAACCGTGCGCTGCGGATAGAGCGACTTCGCCGCAATCGCCGCCGGCACGCCGTAGCCCATCGCGCCGCTGGTTGGCGCGAGCTGCGAACGAAAATGCCGGTACGAGAAATGTCGATGCAACCATGTGGCGTAGTTACCCGCACCGTTGGTCACGATGGCATCCTCGGGCAAGCGCGCGCGCAGTTGCTGAATCACCTCGCCCATCTGCACGTTGCCAGGAATCGGGCGCGGCGTGCGCCACTCGAGGTAGGAGCGATGCGCTTCTTCTGCTGCTCCCGCCCACGACGGCTTTCCGGAAGGAGGCTGCAAGGCCGCGAGAAGTGATGCGAGCTCAGGCATCCCGGACACGATCGGCAAATCAGCCGAATACACGCGACCCAATTCCTCCGCCCCCTGATGCACATGAACCAAAGTCTGCCTGGTCTTTGGAATATCGAGCAGTGTGTAGCCGCCCGTCGTCGCTTCGCCCAGGCGCGGGCCGAACACCAGCAGGAGATCGGCGTCTCCGATCCGCTTCGCAAGCGTCGGATTGATGCCAAGGCCCACATCGCCTGCGTAATTGGGGTGCTCGTTATCGAGCGTGTCCTGAAAGCGGAACGCGAGGCCAACCGGCAACTGCCAGTTCTCGACGAAGCGCTGCAGATCAGCACTCGCCGCGGATGTCCAGCCGCTACCGCCGGCAATTACGATTGGCCGCTGTGCGCCTTCGAGCCTCTGGCGAAGCTGATCGATCTGCGCCGCAGACGGCGATGCCGCCACACGGTGATAGGCAGGCGCGCCTGGCACCATCGCACATGCATCGCTCAATACATCTTCCGGCAACGACAGCACGACCGGCCCCGGTCGTCCCGAGGTCGCAGTATGGAACGCGTGACTCAGGTATTCCGGAATGCGACGCGGATCATCGATCTGCGCGACCCACTTCGCCATCTGGCCGAACATGCGTCGATAGTCGATTTCCTGGAAAGCCTCGCGGTCGAGATGTTCGCGTGCGCATTGGCCGATCAGCAGGATCATCGGCGTCGAATCCTGGAAGGCGGTGTGCACGCCGATCGATGCGTGCGTCGCGCCGGGCCCGCGCGTGACGATTGCCACGCCGGGACGGCCGGTCAGCTTGCCGACCGCTTCGGCCATATTCGCCGCGGCCGCTTCGTGCCGGCAGACGACGGTCTGGATACTTTCAGTCTCGTCGTGCAGCGAGTCGAGCACGGCGAGAAAGCTCTCGCCGGGCACACAGAAAACACGTTCGACACCGTGCGTCAGCAGGGCATCGACTACAAGGCGCGCACCCGTGGTGGTGGCGGAAGCGGGAACATTCGTCAGCGGCATTGCGGTGAAGCCTCCAGTCGGATCTCGTCGGTCGGCTGGTCGGCCACGTGGGGCCGACGGGCCTCGACAGCTTACGCCGAGTCGGTGGCCGGTGTCACCGGAAAGGGCAATGTCGGCCAGCCGATCGGGCTAGTAGCGCAAGCTGCAAGGCAACGCCGCGGCATGGCAACGGCGGCGCGTTGTAAGGGACGCGTTGGGTACGACCTGCTTGAAGAGCTCAAGCAATTGCCGGTCTCGTGTGTCCTAACGAGGCCGCCACAAATCAGCACTCGACAATATTCACCGCTAACCCGCCGCGTGAAGTTTCCTTGTACTTGGTCTTCATATCCGCGCCGGTTTCGCGCATCGTCTTGATGACCGAGTCCAGCGAAACATAATGGCTGCCATCACCGCGCAATGCCATCCGCGCCGCGTTGACCGCCTTCACCGACGCCATCGCATTACGTTCGATACACGGAATCTGTACCATGCCGCCGACCGGATCGCAGGTCAGTCCGAGGTTATGTTCCATGCCGATTTCCGCGGCGTTCTCGACCTGCTCAGGTGTGCCACCCATCACCGCCGCAAGTGCGCCCGCGGCCATCGAGCAGGCCACGCCCACTTCACCCTGGCAACCCACTTCGGCACCGGAAATCGATGCATTCAGCTTATACAGAATTCCGATCGCCGCTGCCGTCATCAGAAAGTCGATCACGCCCTGCTGGTTCGAGCCGGGCATGAACCGCGTGTAGTAATGCAGCACCGCCGGGATGATGCCGGCCGCACCGTTAGTCGGTGCCGTGACGACACGCCCACCGGCCGCATTCTCTTCATTGACGGCAATCGCGTACAGATTGATCCAGTCCACCATCGACAGCGGATCGCGCAACGCCAGTTCAGGATTGCCGGACAAGGAGCGATACAACTGCGGCGCACGCCGCTTCACCTGGAACGGCCCGGGGAGATTACCGTCCGCATCCGGATTGCCGATGCCGCAACCGCGCGCCACACACGACTGCATCACGTCCCAGATCTTCATCAGGCCCGTGCGCGTTTCTTCCTCGGTGTGCCACACGCGCTCGTTTTCCCACATCAGTTGCGCGATGCTTTTACCGGTCGCCTTGCATAGCGCGAGCAACTCATTGCCGCTGCGAAACGGGTGCGGCAACTGATCGACGGCACTCAGCACCTTGGTATTCGGCGCACCCGCAGTGACTACAAAACCACCGCCGACGGAAAGGTAAGTCGCCTCACGTAACGTCTCACCTTGCCCATCGTACGCGTGCAGCTTCAATCCGTTCGGATGCTCGGCAAGCGCCTGCCGGTAGAACGAAATGTGATCCTTCTGCACGAACGGCACGGGGTGCGTGCCAAGCAACGGCAAAGAGCGCGAGGTGCGCACTGCTTCGAGACGCTCCGCGATCGTATCGGGATTGACGGTGTCCGGCGCGTCGCCCATCAAACCGAGCATCACGCCGCGATCGGTGCCGTGACCCTTGCCGGTCGCGCCGAGCGAACCATACAAATCCACCTTCACCGAAGCCGTGGCCGCAAGCAGTCCATCGCGTTCGAGCCCCTGGACGAACATCAGCGCCGCGCGCATCGGCCCGACTGTATGCGAGCTGGACGGACCAATGCCGATTTTGAAAAGGTCGAACACACTGACTGCCATTACTGCTCCTGCAAATAAAAACGGGTTTAACGTGCCGGCAGCGGCAGGCACACGGCCAGCCACGCGGGCGGTGTCGGCGCGAGCCGCAACGCGATCGGCGCATAGCGGCCATCGAGGCGCGCCGCCAGATGAAACAGTTCCGCCGCGTTCTTCGGATCCCAATCACCCGAATAGCCGGGCAAGCCGGCTTCGCGACGCTTCGCATCGAACGGGACGTCCGAATGCACAAATTCTTCATGCGTCTTCGTGCCCAACGCGTAGGGCGTCAACCAGTTCAGCGCGGCGGCCAGCGTCGCGTCGTTGGTCGCCGGCTCCGGCAGCCAGTTGCGGTTGTGGCGGCGTGCCGCCAGTGCTGCGGTCACGAGCGGCTGCAGATCGTAAGTCACGTAGTGCAGCGCATCGCGTTCCTTGAAATCGATCGTCGAACCATCCGGCTCGATGTTGTCGCCAATGTGTTCGACAAACAGACGCTGCGCCGCGTTGATCATCTTGCGGTTGTCGAGCGTGAAGGCGGCCATGGCAATCAGCTTGACGCGGTGACTCTGCCAGTTGTTGCGATACGTGCCGGTCAACGGACGCGGTTGCGCGTCGATCTGCGCGATGTAACCGTTTCCAAGCTTCGTCAGAAACGCCATCGACGCGTTGCGCGTTTTCACCGGCAGCGCGCTTGCGGTCATGTCGTAGGCGAGGATCAGGCTTTCAAAATGCGTTTCGTCGATCGGGTTGAAGCTCGGCTGATAGGTCGTGACCCAGGCGTACAGCAGACGGTCGACCAGTTTCAGATAGCGGTCGTCACTGGTGGCGCGCCAGGCGAGTGCGGCATCGCGCAACAGATCGAGATCCTTCTCGGCTTCGATGCTCTGATCGTAGATCCCTTCGTGCGGTAAGGTGCCTTCGGTATGCAACGTCGCCACCGCATGCGCCGGATCATTCAGATGCGCTCCCACATTGGCGACCAGGGCCTTGACGCCGGGATCGGCGTTCGTGCGTTCGCTGGTTTGCAGCGCTGGCGCCGCACAAAAATTCATCGCTGCGCGGGCGTGCCGCACCGGCAGCATGACGGCGCCGCACACCAGCAGCAGCGTCGCGAGCGGCGTGCCCGCGGCCTGCCAGGACGGCATGCGCCGTGAATCGCTCCGGCTTTCCATCATTAGCACCTTTCGCACCATGCGACACTCCTTCGTTGGGCTGATTGGTGTGTGATGTTAGCCGTTCCCGGGCACGAACGACAGGACCGCGCGTCACCGTCAGGTGGCGCGCGGTTCAAGGCAGCGGATGCGACGCGGTTACTCGTAATCCGCGATCGGCACGCAGGAGCAGAACAGGTTGCGGTCGCCATACACGTTGTCTGCACGGCCAACCGGCGGCCAGTACTTCCTCGCAATCAGTGACGGCAGCGGATACGCGGCCGTTTCACGCGCGTACGCATGCTTCCAGTCGTCCGCAATCACCACGGCCGCCGTATGCGGTGCGTGCTTGAGCGGATTGTCTTCACGGTCCGAGCGACCGTCCTCGACGGCGCGGATTTCCTCGCGGATCGCAATCATCGCTTCGATGAAGCGGTCGAGTTCTTCCTTCGATTCCGATTCGGTCGGCTCGACCATCAGCGTGCCCGGCACCGGGAAGCTCATGGTCGGCGCGTGGAAGCCGTAGTCGGCGAGGCGCTTGGCGACGTCGTCAACGGTGATGCCGCTCGAGTCCTTGATCGGACGCAGATCGAGAATGCACTCGTGCGCGACCAGTCCGCCCGGGCCCGAGTACAGCACCGGATAGTGCGGCGCGAGCTTGTTGGCGACGTAGTTGGCGTTGAGGATCGCGGTTTCGGTGGCGGCGGTGAGGTTCTTCGCGCCCATCATCGCGATATACATCCACGAGATCGGCAGGATCGAAGCGGAGCCGTACGGCGCTGCGGAAACTGCACCAATGCCATCGGCCGCGCGCTCATAGCCGGACGAAACCTGATTCGGCAGGAACTTCGCGAGGTGTGCGCCCACCGCCACAGGACCGACGCCCGGGCCGCCACCGCCGTGCGGAATGCAGAACGTCTTGTGCAGGTTCAGGTGCGAGACATCGCCGCCGAACTGACCCGGCGCCGTGAGGCCGACCATCGCGTTCATGTTGGCGCCGTCCACGTAGACCTGGCCGCCGTGCGCATGCACGATCTCGCAGATTTCGCGCACATTCGCTTCGAACACGCCGTGCGTCGACGGATACGTGATCATGATCGCAGCCAGCTTGTCCGCGTGTTGCGCGGCCTTCGCCCTCAGATCTTCAATATCGACGTTGCCTTGTGCATCGCACGCGACCACCACGACCTGCATGCCGGCCATCTGTGCCGACGCCGGGTTCGTGCCGTGCGCCGAAGCGGGAATCAGGCAGACGTTGCGATGACCTTCGCCGCGCGACGCATGATAAGCGTGGATGATGAGCAGACCCGCGTACTCGCCTTGCGAGCCGGCGTTCGGTTGCAGCGAGACAGCTGCGTAACCGGTTGCCGCCACGAGCATCTGCTCGAGCTGATCGATCATTTCGCGGTAGCCGACGGTTTGTTCAGCCGGCGCGAACGGGTGAATCTGACCAAACTCAGGCCACGTCACTGGCAGCATTTCCGAGGTCGCGTTCAGCTTCATCGTGCAGGAGCCGAGCGGGATCATCGAGCGGTCGAGCGCCAGGTCCTTGTCGGAGAGGCTGCGCAGGTAGCGCAGCATTTCCGTTTCGGAATGGTGACGGTTGAACACATGGTGCGTGAGGTACGCGCTGGTGCGTTCGAGCGCAACCGGCACGGTGCTTTCCGCTGGCAGTTCGGCGTCGAGCGCATCGATTTGCGGCACTTCGCTCACGAACGCTGCTTGCGCGAACACGGCCAGCAGATCGGCGAGATCGCTGCGCTTAGTCGTTTCGTCGAGCGAGATGCCGACGCGCGTATCGCTGACGCGGCGCAGGTTGATGCGCTTGGCGACCGCCGCGTCATGCAGCGCTTGCGTGCGGGCACCGGTTTCGAACGTCAGCGTGTCGAAGAAGTTTTCGTTGACGAGCGTATAGCCGAGCTTTTTCGCGCCAGCGGCCAGCAGCGCCGTGACGCGGTTCACGCGCTGGGCAATCGTCTTCAGACCTTGCGGGCCGTGATACACCGCGTACATGCTGGCCATGATCGCGAGCAACGCTTGCGCGGTACACACGTTCGAGGTCGCCTTTTCGCGGCGGATGTGTTGTTCGCGCGTTTGCAGCGCGAGACGCAGCGCGGGCTTGCCTTGTGCGTCGACCGTGACGCCAACCAGACGCCCCGGCATTTGCCGTTTGAATTCGTCGCGCACGGCGAGGTAGGCCGCGTGCGGACCACCGAAGCCGACCGGCACGCCGAAACGCTGCGTGTTGCCGACGGCCACGTCCGCGCCCCATTCGCCCGGCGGCGTGAGCAGGGTGAGGGCGAGCAGATCAGCGGCGGCGACGACATAGCCGCCCGCGGCGTGGACCGCTTCAGCCAACGCGCGGTAGTCGCGCACATCGCCGTTCACACCCGGATATTGCAGCAGCACTCCAAACGCGTTGGCATTGGCGGCGTCCGCAGCCGGGCCAACCTTCACTTCAATGCCAACCGGTGTGGCGCGAGTCTTCACCACTTCGATGGTCTGCGGCAGCACGTCGTCGGCGACGTAGAACACGTTCGACTTTGGCTTGCCCACGCGTTGCAGCAGCGTCATCGCTTCGGCGGCGGCGGTCGCCTCGTCGAGCAGCGATGCGTTGGAAATGGCGAGGCCCGTCAGATCGATGATCATTTGCTGGAAGTTCAGCAGCGCTTCGAGACGGCCTTGCGAGATTTCCGGCTGATACGGCGTGTAAGCCGTGTACCACGCCGGATTTTCGAGCACGTTGCGCAGGATCACCGTGGGGGTGTGCGCGTTGTAGTAGCCCTGCCCGATATACGAGCGGAACACCTGGTTCTTGTCGGCCAGTTCACGCAGCGCGGCGAGCGCTTCGGCTTCGCTCTTCGGTTGCGCGAAGGGGCCGAGCGGCAGCGTTTCGGTGCGGCGGATCGTCTTCGGAATCACGGCGTCGATCAGCGCGGCGCGCGACGCGAAGCCGAGGGCTTCGAGCATCGCCTGGCTGTCGGCCGAATCCGGGCCGATATGCCGTTCAGCGAAGGCGTCATGCACTTCGAGCGCGGCGAGCGAGAGAGGAGTGCGGTTCATCAGACGATCCGGGTGTTCGAGCTTCATGAAGTGTTCCTGGCGGTGCGGCCGTCCGCGTTCGTCGGACGTCGCACCTGACGGTTTAAAACGAGTTTTGAATGCTTAGGCGCCGATGGACTTCGTATAGGCGTCGGCGTCGATCAGGCGGTCATGCGTTGCATCTGCTGCCGGCTTGATCTTGAACAGCCAGCTGTCATACGGCGTGCTGTTGACGGCGTCCGGTGTGTCGGCTACAGCCGTGTTCGCTTCGATGATTTCGCCCGAAACCGGCGCGTAGATATCGGAAGCGGCTTTCACGGATTCGATGACCGCGACGGTGTCGCCTGCGGTCACAGTTTTGCCCAGTTCCTGGACTTCGAAGAAGACGATGTCGCCGAGCGCTTCTTGCGCGTGGTCGGTGATGCCGACCGTCAGCGTGCCGTCTGCTTCGGTGCGGACCCATTCGTGCGATTCGGTGTATTTCAGATCGGCCGGGATGCTCATCGGATGCTCCTATGCGGTGTGTTCGGTAAAAACTTAAAAAGGGGGAGAAGCGCGCGCAACGAAAGCTTAAGCAGCAAGAACTTTGCCGTTGCGCACGAACGGCAGTTTTACCACGCTTGCGGGAAGCGCTTTGTCACGGATTTGCACGTGGACAATATCGCCGGGTTTCACGTCCTTCGGCACGCGTGCGAAGGCGATGGATTCCTGCATGGTCGGCGAGAACGTGCCGCTGGTGATTTCACCCTCGCCGTGCGGCGTGACGACCTTCTGATGGGCGCGCAGCACGCCGCCCGCCTTGCCGTTTTCCTTTTGCAGGATCAATCCGACGAAAGCGCACTGGCAACCGTCGGCTTCGAGTTTCGCCTTGCCGACGAACTCGCGCGGCGAATTCAGATCCACGGTCCAGGCGAGACCGGCGTCCAGCGGCGAGACATTGTCGTCCATGTCCTGGCCATACAGGTTCATGCCGGCTTCGAGGCGCAGCGTGTCGCGCGCACCGAGACCGGCCGGGCGCACGCCTTGACGCACCAATGCGTCCCACAATTCGCAGACGGAAGTGGACGGCAGCACGATTTCAAAGCCGTCTTCGCCGGTGTACCCCGTGCGGGCGATCATCAATTCGCCGAACGGCGTGTTCTCGACGATCGAGGCGTTGAAGGGCTTGAGGAGTTCCGTGGAGGTGCGGGTGGACGGCGCGACTTGCCAGACCTTTTCACGGGCGTTCGGACCCTGCACAGCGACGATCGACAGATCGCGGCGCGGCGTGATGGTCAAGCCATAGCCGCCTTCGTCGTTGAGCTTGCCGAACCAGGCGATGTCCTTCTCGGCGGTGGCGGCGTTGACCACCAGGCGGAAGTGCGTCTCGGAGAAGAAATAGACGATCAGGTCGTCGATCACGCCGCCGTTCGGGTTCAGCAGGCAGGTATAGAGCGCTTTGCCCGGCGCTTGCAGCTTTCCGACGTTGTTGGCAATCGCGTGTTCGAAAAACGCACGGACACGCTCACCGGTGAAATCGACCACACACATGTGCGACACGTCGAACATGCCGGCGTCGGTACGCACCGCGTGGTGTTCGTCGATTTGCGAGCCGTAGTTGACGGGCATGTCCCAGCCGCCGAAATCGACCATGCGGGCTTTCAGCGCGCGATGGGTGGCGTTAAGCGGGGTGTGTTTGAGTTCGGTCATCAGGGCCTCAGGCAATCTCGACGGATAACAAAAAGGCCATGCGGCTTGATCCCTCGCGGCCAAAAGCCTGCGAGCGATGCCATGCATGACCCCTCTGTCCTCGATACCTGAGAGATTGCGCTGCCGCGCGGGTTTGCAAGTGCTTGCAAGCCACCACGGTGAAACGCGCGCCCCTTCGGTGGGCAGCCTGCCTGGCTCGATGATGGTCGATGCCGGTGGCTACTGCCGCTCTCCAGAGTGCGAAAAACCGGTGCCTGATGAAGCCCGGACGATGCCGGAATCAGACGGGTTCTTCGACGCAGCCGGTCCTTTTGCCTGAGAGTTTGTGGGTGTGCCCCTTCGGCGGCGCGGCCCGCGAAAACATGGCGGCCAACGCTCTCTCCCGACGCGTGCGGCGAATGTACGCGAGGCCTGGAGGCTTGTCAAATGGGGACGGGGAAGGGCATCGGGGCGGCCCGTCGGGCCTGCGCTGAACAAAAAAAACGCACCGCCGAAGACGCGCTCAGTTCCTGGTCAGCGCATTTCTCACCGTTCCGTTTTCGGAATTACCTCATGTCTGTTGTCTGGAACAGCCACCTATACTGCCGCTCCTTCTATCGACCGCTCGCCCGGCATCGCGCGTGAGGCGCACCGCACACGTGCCACATCATAAAAACACCCGTTTCGAACCCAGAGCTCAGAAAGATGCAAAAGGCCTTCATCCATCAGATTTTCTATTCAGAAGAGACCCGCCGCGCGCTCGATAGCGGATTTATTCCGCTCGATAACGTCAACCAGCGCCCGGACTGGTGCGAGTACTGGCCGATCAGGAATTTCATCGTCAATCACGAGATGGATGATGACGCGTTTTACGGCTTTCTCTCGCCGAAGTTCAAGGCCAAAACAGGACTGACTGCCGGCGATGTCCATCAATTTCTGGCATGCACCGATGCAGCGACTGACATCGTTGCATTTTCGCCTTTCTACGACGCCGGAGCGCTATTTGCGAACATCTTCAGACAAGGGGCGCAAGGGCACGACGATGCCTGGCCTGTATTTGTCGAAAGTGTGGGTTTGCTCGCGCCGGGAAGTAACCTGGAGACCCTCGTGATGGATTCTCGCAACACGATATTCTGCAATTACTTTCTGGCTAAACCCCGATTCTGGCGCCATTGGTTCCGCAAGGCCGAGATCATTTTCGATCTCGCCGAGCAGAATATTCATCCGCTCGGACAGCGGCTGAATGATTGCATTGATCACACGAGCGGCGCCACGCCGATCAAGGCTTTCGTGATCGAGCGCCTCGTCTCACTGCTGCTGGCGACAGAATCGCACTGGCAAACGCGATTCTTGAATCCGATGAGTTTGCCGCTGCATTATCCGGGTGCGGGTCGTATCAGTGAGGAACTGGTGACGCTCGACGCCCTGAAAATAGCGGCGGCCGCAACGGGTCGACCAGAGTACCTGACCGTATTCGCTTCTTTGCAGAGACGAGTCGCGAAGTAGATGCGCGAAGCGCGCTGGAACGTCAGCGCCCGTAACAAGGGGCGGCGCCAACAGCTCGCCGCCCCCAATTGCTGGCCGAAACGGCCAATCAGGCTTATTCGCCGATTGCGTGTGCTGCGCCGTCGAGTTCCTGGTTCAGTACGCGCTGTTCTTCACCCGACAGACCGCCACCATGCTGGGCAGACATGTCATGCGCTTCCTGACGGATCACGTCGAGGCGGTGATGCAATGCGCCGCCTTGCGGGGGCGGGTAGTAGCCTTGATTGACATGATTGTCGATGCGATGGCTCAGGTTGTCGGCACGGCCGTAAACCTGATTCAGGCGCTGAACGGCGATTTCGTGCGGGTTAGGTCCCGGTGGCGGTGCCTGTTGCGGGACCACACAGGCGGCCAGCGAGGAAACGAGTGCCAAACTTGCCAGCGCACGGGTGAAACGTTGCATACCTTCACTCCTTGTCTTTGTGATCGATGAACTAGATCGATATCGTGAAGCAACGGCTTCCCGCTGCCGCACGATGACCTGAATTCAGAAACATATTGTAACGGAGCGTCCCTTTCGGAACTGTTAGCAGCGGTTGTCTGCATGTAAGCCATGACTTGCGCGGCGATCTCAGCGGATTTGCTCGAAGGGCAGGCGGCGGCCTTCCTCTTCGCTGCGCGCGGCCAGTTCGATGATCGTCATGACGTCGACGGCATCCTGCGGGCTAACCGGGAAGCGCTCGCCATCGAGGATGGCGGCCGCGAGCGAACGATAGAAGCCGACGTAGTCGCCGTCGCGGGTCGGCAGGGCGCGTTCGGCTTCCTGATTGCTCGCGTCCAGTACGCGCAGCAGACCCGCTGCGTTGCCGCCAGCAAAACCAGCGTCGCCGGGACGCAAGCCCGCTCTCAACTGATCTTCCTGGGTGTCCAGTTCACGTTTGACGTAGCTGCCGCGTGTGCCGTCGATGGCGAAGCGCGGCGGCGCGAGCGCAGCGAGGGTGGTCGCGTGCAGCACGACTTCGAGATCCGCGTAGCCGAGTTGCAGATGAACGTAGTCAGCCGCGCCGCCGCCGTCGCGATGCGTCTTGACGGTGGCCGACACGGTAGCGGGCGTGCCGAACAGCGTGAGCGCCTGATCGATCAGATGCGGCCCGATATCGAACAGCAGGCCGCCGCCGCGCGACGCTTCCTCGCGCCAGCGCGGCCGCACATCCGGACGGAAGCGGTCGAAGTGCGATTCGTAGTGGGTGATGCGGCCCAACTCACCGCTGGCGAGCAGGTCGCGAACGGTGAGGAAATCGCCGTCCCAGCGGCGGTTGTGGAACGGCGCAAAGGTGAGGCCGCGCGCCAGCGCCAGGTTGGCGAGCGTGAGCGCCTCCGTGGCCGTCAGCGTGACCGGTTTGTCGACCACCACATGCTTGCCGGCTTCCAGCGTGCGTTTGGCGAGGTCGAAGTGGGTATCGTTGGGCGTGGCAATCACCACGCATTGGATGTCCTCGAGCGCGAGCAGCGCATCGAGATCGGGCACGACGTTGGCGCGCGGATAGTCAGCGCGAGCCGGCTCGGGTTTGCTCGTCGCAATCGCGGCGACCGTGGCCCGGCCGCAGTGCTCGATCACCGGCGCGTGGAAGGTGGCGCCAGCAAAACCGTAACCCATCAATCCTGTTTTCAGCGGTGCAGACATGTGAGTTTCCTGCAAGAAGGCGCGCCGCTTTGCCACCGCGGCGACGACGCGCGGCCTGTAATTGTGGCATGTCCGAGCCGTCGCCGGCTTCGTGTTAGCATCCCAGCCCGCACCTTCAACCCGCAACACCCCCCGCCAAAACACGATGTCCGCAGGCCTGAATCCCGCTCAAAACGAAGCGGTGCGCTACCTCGATGGTCCCTGTCTTGTGCTTGCCGGCGCAGGCAGTGGCAAGACGCGCGTGATTACGCAGAAAATTGCGCATCTGATCGAAGTCAAAGGCTTCGAGCCGCGCCATATCGCGGCCGTCACCTTCACGAACAAGGCGGCGGCGGAAATGCGCGAGCGCGTTGGCAAGCTGCTCGAAGGCAAGACGCTGACCACGCCCGGCAAGGAAGGCCGAAAGGTGCCCGTCAATCAGTTGACGGTGTGTACCTTCCACTCACTCGGCGTGCAGATTCTGCGTCAGGAGGCCGAGCACGTCGGCCTGAAGCCGCAGTTCTCGATCATGGATTCGGACGACTGCTTCGGCATGATCCAGGAACAGGTCGGCTCGACGGATAAGGGTTTCATCCGCAAGATCCAGTCGATCATCTCGCTATGGAAAAACGGCCTGATCATGCCGGACGAGGCGGTGGCGATTGCGGCGAACGAGGACGAGCACCAGGCGGCGATTGTCTACCGCAACTACGTCGCCACGCTGCACGCTTATCAGGCGGTAGATTTCGACGATCTGATCCGCCTGCCCGCCGAACTCTTCGCGAAGAACGAAACGGTGCGCGACCGGTGGCAGAACAAGCTGCGCTATCTGCTGATCGACGAATATCAGGACACCAATGCGTGCCAGTACGAGCTGCTAAAGCAGCTGGCCGGCCCGCGCGCTGCATTCACGGCGGTGGGCGACGACGACCAGGCGATCTACGGCTGGCGCGGCGCGACGCTGGAAAACCTGGCGCAGCTCGGCAAGGACTTTCCGAAACTGCATCTGGTGAAGCTTGAGCAGAACTACCGGTCGACGGTGCGGATTCTGACGGCCGCCAACAACGTCATCGCGAACAACCCAAAGCTGTTCGAGAAGAAGCTGTGGTCCGAACACGGCATGGGCGACACGATCACCGTGACGGGTTGCAACGACGAGGAGCATGAAGCGGAATCCGTGGTGTTCCGGTTGTCCGCGCACAAGTTCGAGCGGCGCACGCAGTTCCGCGACTACGCAATCCTGTATCGCGGCAATTTCCAGGCGCGGATCTTCGAACAGGTGCTGCGGCGTGAGCGGATTCCGTACGTGCTGTCGGGCGGCCAGTCGTTCTTCGACAAGGCCGAGATCAAGGATATCTGCGCGTATCTGCGCCTGATCGCCAATGCGGACGACGATCCCGCTTTCATCCGCGCCATCACCACACCACGGCGCGGCGTGGGCAACACGACGCTCGAGGCGCTCGGTTCGTTCGCGGGTCAGGCGAAGGTGTCGCTGTTCGAGGCGGTGTATATGGGCGGGATCGAGGCGCGGCTGTCGGTGCGCCAGGTCGAGCCGCTGCGCACCTTCTGCGATTTCATGCAGCGCCTCACCGACCGCGCGGAAAAAGATCCGGCCACCGAGGTGCTCAACGACCTGATGGACGCGATCCACTACGAGGCCTATCTGTACGACGCATTCGACGAGCGCCAGGCGCAGTCGAAATGGCAGAACGTGCTGGAGTTCGTGGAGTGGTTGAAGCGCAAGGGCACCAAGCCGGAACCTGCGGCGGGGTCCGAGGCCACCGGCTACGACAACGCGGACGGTCTCGCGGATACCGGCAAGAACCTGCTGGGTCTGATCCAGACGGTGGCGCTGATGTCGATGCTCGAAGGCAAAGAGGAAGATCCGGACGCGGTACGGCTTTCGACGGTGCATGCGTCGAAGGGGCTCGAGTATCCGCACGTGTTTCTGGTGGGCGTCGAGGAAGGGATCATGCCGCACCGCGGCGGCTCGGACGACGCGCCGATCGACGATGCGCGCATCGAGGAAGAGCGCCGGCTGATGTACGTGGCGATTACGCGGGCGCAGCGCAGCTTGCATCTGACCTGGTGCAAGAAGAGAAAGCGCGCGCGGGAGACGGTGGTGTGCGAGCCGTCGCGATTTATTCCTGAGATGGGGCTGGACGAGGCGCCGCCGCCGACGGCGGAGGAAGCGCCGATGACGCCGAAGGATAGGTTGGCTAGTTTGAAGGCGTTGTTGCAGAAGCCTTGAGGGGTGGTTTTTGCCTCTGTGACATCCGCTGATGCGCTGCTAGTCGGCGCTTGAACGTAAAAAATCCCTGCTCGTGTTGCCACGGTGCAGGGATTTTTCTTTGGGCGTTGCCGTTTAGCCGACGCCCAGGCGGGGCGCGTTACCGCTTACTTCGCCGCGCTGACCATGTAGTCGACGGCGGCCTTCACGTCGGCGTCGGACGCGTTCGATCCGCCTTTAGGCGGCATCGCACCCTTACCGTGCAGCGCGTAGTTGTAGACCGTGTCCATTGGGTCCTTGAGACGCGGCGCCCATGCGGTTTTGTCGCCGAACTTCGGGGCATTCAGCACGCCAGCAGCGTGACACGCCTGGCAAACCTGCGTGTAGAGCGTCTTGCCGGCCTGCGAGGCGTCCGCGCTTTGCGCGCCATCGCTGGGCGCGGCTGCCGGGGCGCTGGCGATCGAGGCAAGCGCGGCCGCGGCCTGGGACGCCGCTGCCGCGCCGGCGTCAGCGGGGGCGCCGGACGCCGGTGCAGCCGCCGCGGCAGCACCTGAGGCCGCTTGCGCGGCGGTCGGTGCCGCCGGTTGGGCAAAATTGCCGCCGGAATTGTTCGCCATATAGACGACGGCGCGCGCAATCTCGAAGTCGCTATAGTCGTCCGGGCTGGTGCCGCCGCGTGCGGGCATGGCGCCCGTGCCGGTCAAGGCGGTGTGGACGAGCGTGTCGTAGCCTTGCGCGATGCGCGGCGCCCAGTCGGCGGTGTTGGTGAACTTCGGTGCGCCTGCCGCTCCGGTGGCGTGACAGGCCGAGCAGACCGCCTTGTAGACTTCCTCGCCGGTCTTGTAGACGCGCGGCGCGTTTGCGTCGCGAATGTCGACCTGGGCTAGCGGCGCGATGCGGGCGCTGACCTCGGTGTCGGAGAGACTGTCCGTACCGGCGCCGGTGCGCGTCCAGTTGTCCGCGTAGATCGCGAGCAAGACGATGATGACGACCGGAATAGCAAAACCAGCAATGATGGCCGCAATGAGCTGCCCGGGGGTCTTGATCGGGGCTTCGTGATTTGGTGCTTCGCTCATGCTTGTCTCGTCTCCCGTGGGTATTGTGAGCGGTACAGCGTGACGCCAACGACCTTGTTCTTTATAGCCACTGGCGATTATAGACGGAAGGTTTCAGCGGCGGCGAGGGCTGGCGGGGGGTATTCAGCGGGCGTTTACCCCTATCGGTGGTTTGGGGTGGTGGTCGTGGGCTGGATCGCCCGTGGCGTGCGCCGGGCGGTCGGTGGACGGGTTGGCTGAAACCGGGTATCCTCTCGGTCTCGATTTGGTGCCGGTTTTGTGGTTTTACGGCGCTTTTCGTGTCAATGCGCCCGTAGCTCAATGGATAGAGTACTGCCCTCCGAAGGCAGGGGTTGCTGGTTCGATCCCAGCCGGGCGCACCAATTTTGACAGGGGTTCTAGCGAATCTGCCTGTTTCTGCTTTCCTGAACTACACCTAAATTACACCTGTTCGCCCAAGTATGGCGCGGAGTGTGCGTCATACGCGGTGCGTCTTGAGCCAGTCGCGCAGCGCGTCATTCATGCGCGTTTGCCAGCCGTCGCCGCTTGCCCTGAAGCGATCGATTATCTCGGCGTCGTATCGAACCGTTACCGCGACTTTCGGGTGCGCAAGCTTCGGTCGGCCGCCGCGCGGCTTCATTTGTGCGAACTGTTCATCGGTCGGCTCGAACGTGTCAGGATCGTCCGCGATGCCGCGTGCAATCGCGGCTTCTTCTTCTGGTGTGTTACGAATCAATTTGGATTGCTTTTTCATAGCGATCAATCTCCCGGTTGTTGGCCTTGCGCAGACTGATAACCCTGAAGGTCTCGCCGCGCTGCGTGAACACGACGCAATAGAGGCGGGCACCGATCACGGCATAGCCAATTTCGCGCAACTCTCCGTAATCCTTGCGATCGTCGGGTGCGCACCATACGGACGACCAATCAATCGCTTCAGCGATGGACAGAGACACGCCGTGTTTCTGTTCGTTGGCATTGCTCTTCGCTTGGTCGTGGGTTGTTTTCATACGGTTATTGTAGTTACAAAAACGTGGGGCGGCAATGGGTTTTGTGACGGCGATTATTTGTCGTCGTTACGGGAAAGCGATCGGTACCGACTTCGTGCGGGGTAGAAGTGCTTTTACAGTTGACGCGCGTCCCCCTCCGCACATGCGTGCATCAGGGCTCAGCGATCTACTTCAAGCGCAACGTGCTATCGGTGACGCTCATTCCGCACAGGTCGCGTTGCTGCGCGAGCCGCAGCGAAGAAACAGGGCATGCCGATCTAGCTTGGGCGTGTCTGCACGCGCTAGATAACGAGCCACTAGAAGGTGTGACCGCAAACAATACCGGCTTTATGGAGTTTTCTTAATGAGCAATGGCAAGCGCAGCATTCACGCATCGAGCACGACGCCGGCAAGGGCCGAGGCCTTCACGTTCGACGATCCAGTGCCGGTGATGGACGGGGCCGAAATCCTTGACTACGTGCAAGCGTGGGCGGCCGGCGATTGGTATGAGCCGCCCGTGTCATGGTCTGGGCTGGCAAAGACGTTTCGCGCCGGCGTGCATCACGGCTCGGCGATCTACTTCAAACGCAACGTGCTTTCGTCCACGTTCATTCCGCACAAGTTGCTCACGCGCGAGGAATTCGACAAGTGGGCGCTCGATTTTCTCACGTTCGGCAACGCGTACATCGAGCAGAGAAAAGCAAGGCTCGGCAACACGCTCGCGCTCAAACGCGCGCTGGCGAAATACGTGCGTCGTCGAATCGACTTGCAACGCTTCGTGCAGCTCAACGGCTTGCAGCAGCTCGAACACGAGTTCGAGCCGGGTTCGGTGCATCACTTGATGGAACCGGACATTAACCAAGAGGTGTACGGGTTGCCTGAATATCTCGGTGCCCTGCACTCTGCCTGGTTAAACGAGTCCGCAACGCTCTTTCGTCGCAAGTATTACGAGAATGGCTCGCACGCCGGTTTCATCCTGTACATGACCGATGCGGCGCAGAGTCAAAGCGATGTCGACAAGATGCGCGAGGCGTTGAAAAACAGCAAGGGACCGGGCAATTTCCGAAACCTGTTCATGTACGCGCCGAACGGCAAGAAAGACGGCATTCAGCTCATACCCGTGTCTGAGGTCACGGCGAAAGACGAGTTTTTCAGTATCAAGAATGTGACGCGCGACGACTTACTCGCGGCGCACCGCATCCCGCCGCAGCTTATGGGGATCGTGCCAAGCAATACGGGTGGGTTTGGGGCTGCTGACACGGCGGCCCAAGTGTTCGGCGTGAACGAAATCGCACCGCTGCAACGCCGTTTCGCACAGGTTAACGAATGGATAGGGGATGAGGTAGTACGGTTCGCCCCATATTCACTGGGACCGGCAAAGGCGCATTGAAAATTGTGTCGTTCGTCGCCGGGAGAGAGTCGGTTCGGGCGCCTGCCCAGCGATAAACGCCCCGAAGGGGGGAAGTGCACGGCTCATCGTGTGTCCGTCAACCAACCGCCTCAATGGTGCCAGGCGCCATCGGAGCGGCTTTAAGGTCTGGGTGCGACTCCGGGGCCGCTTGCGCGGCCGATTCGTCGTGTTCGCTACGCTTGCGCGTAGCTCTAGCCTCGGTCAATCTGACCTGCAAATCCCAAGCGGAGCTTACGTCTCTAGTAGGGCGTCCGCAACTCTTTTTTCTTCAGGACTAAAGCCAGGTCAGCTTGCTTGTCCCAAGCAAAAAACCATGGCCTGTTACCAACTGTGCTTATCAAATCGGCGGCGCGTGCGTTAATGTTCTGCGAAGATTTGTGCCGAAGGACAAGTTTCGCAATTTGCAGTTTTTCGTCTTGAGAGACGTACGGACATGTTAGCAAGTCAAAGAACAAGAATACACTTTCGGTGGCTTGCTCCCAGTCAACGTCCTCGAATCGCGTAAGAGAAACAGCAATTGCCGATCGGACGATGTGCTCGAAACGCGGCACACCGCCCAGATATGAAATTAAAAATACCAATTGGAAGTAGTCAAATTTTTCGCTGAATATCAGACTACTATCGTCCGAGGC
>NZ_JAMFSB010000216.1 GCF_026225065.1 Paraburkholderia sp.
AAGATCGCCGTTCGCGATCTCGACACCAGCGTCGGCCGGTATCGCGCACTGCTGGGCGAGCCGCTTCAGATACAGCGGTCGGCATTTCCCGATCACGGCGTTTCGTTCGCAAGCTTTTCGATCGGCGCCACGACGCTTACGCTACTGACGCCCTCGGGTGGCACGACCGGAGCGGCGCTGGCAGCTCAGGTCGAGAACCGCCTGGCATTGCGTGGTGAAGGCGTGTTCGGGATCGTGTTGCACGGCGCGGAGAACGCGTCCCCGCGTCTGCTGCCGCTCGATCTGACGCATGGTGTCGATCTCGAACTGCTGTCCGCGAGCAACGCCGAGTTGGCATGAGGCTGGACGTGGCCGGCGTTTAAGCTTTAAGCGGGCGGTGTCAGAAGACGCCTTCGTGCTCCACGCGCGATGCCGGATGCCAATCCTTATCCGCCGACCCGTTGTAATTGGCTGATGCTTTCTCTCAGCTCGCTCTCCAGTTGGGCAAACAACTCCGCCGCAGGCAACGATCTCGCGAGAGCTGCGGCCTGCCCCGCCCACTGCGCGCCGAAGCCGAACTCCCCCTTCGCCTTGGCTGCCGCGTGAAGTGCTTTTCCTGCATCGTAGGTAATCGGATACGCCGGTGGCTGCGGCACGTCTGCATGGTCTTCCAGTTCCGTGAAGCGGTTCACCATGCTTCGCGCGACGCGTCCCGAGATGGCTTTCGTGAACGTCGTATGGCGTGCCGACTCGCCAAGCATTGCACGCCGGTAACCATCGTCGATCGATGTTTCCGGGCACGCCACAAAAGCCGTTCCGAGTTGAGCCGCCTGAGCGCCCAGCGCCAGCGCAGCGGCAATCCCCGCGCCGTCCATGATGCCGCCTGCGGCGATCACCGGCAGCTGAAATTCCTTGACCAACAGACGCGTCAATGCAAACGTACCCAGGCGGTCGTCACGCGCATCCGGATCGAACGCGCCGCGGTGGCCGCCGGCTTCGATGCCTTGCGCGACGATGGCGTCCACGCCCGCCGCTGCGACCTGCGCAGCTTCCTGCAGATTCGTTACCGCCGCGAGCAGCCTGATCCCCGCGTTTTTAAGTGCAACGATCACTTCCGCAGGCGGCAAGCCAAAGTGAAAACTGACGATCGCCGGTTTGTCCTCGAGGAAAACGTCCAGCATGGCCTGGTCCGCGACGAAGCTCGTGTAGATCTCCGACAGCGACGCAGGTGGCTTCGCTCCGTATTGCTCGAAGTGCGGCGCGAGCCAGCTCAACCATTGTTGCTCCACCGCTGCGTTTGACGTCGCAGGGCTGTGACAGAACACGTTGATGTTGAATGGCTTCGCGGTCAACGCGCGGGTTTCCGCGATCACCTTGCGCGCACCTGCTGCGTTCATTGCGCCGACACCGAGCGAGCCAAGGCCGCCGGCGTTCGAAACGGCAGCTGCCAGCGCCGGAGTGCTCACACCGGCCATCGGCGCCTGAATGATGGGCTTTTCGATGCCCAGCAGGCGCAGTAACGATTGCTTGTCTGTCTGGTTAGTCATCTCACGTCCTCGTTGAAATCTGGATTAGTACTGTTCAGGCTCGCCGCGTCATGTCTCGCTTCGATGCGCTCTCACGCGATCTGCTGAACCCATTGGCTGCGCCAACCCGGTGCTTCAAACGGATCCGAAAAATACTGGGTCTCGTGAACAACCTTGCCGTTGTGGAACTCCATGATGCTGACCGTGTAGGCCGCTCGCCCTTCATACATGATGGTGTATTCCGTGATCCAGAGATTGCCTTCCCCCTGAATTCGCCTGACGTTAAAGCCCGCCGGCTTTCCTGGATGATGACCCCGCAGTGCCTGCAGATTTTTTCGCCCGAGGATTCGTTCGCCGGATTGGGGATAGTCACAGATCGCGTCGTCATCGTAAATATCGTGTTCTGCGTCGAGATCGCCGGCCGCTGACGCGTGCCAGTGGGCAGTCAGGGCTTCACGTATTTTCTCTTCGTGCATGGAGTGCCTCCGGATACTGTTCACATCAATCTATTGCGTACGTCTCGGAAGGAAGATAGCGCGTGGCGTGGCGTGGGGCGACGTAGCGACTTAAGACTAGTCCAAAAAACCTGTAGTCGCGTCGCTTCTCGCCTTTGCGGCTGTTGCTCGCATAAAAAGAGGTGCCCCAATTGACGCTTTGCTGTCAGCACCGGTTGAGAAGGGTGGAGATCGCACGTTATGCGCAGACCAACCGCCAGGAGCGTAAGCAGGTTGGAGCGGCCCTCGGAAGCGCCGGAATCCTTTAGCCCACCTGATTGCGGTCGGTTGTTGCCATCAAAGCGTCGTCGGCGTATCGGACGGGCCGCCAGTCAACGGAATATCACGGCCCGCAGATAGCTCGCGGTACGACTGTCCGCGGCGCGCGTGACTGTCTCAGGTACGCCGCTCACGACGATCCGGCCACCGTCCTCTCCAGCCCCTGGACCCACGTCGAGGATCCAGTCGCTTTGCGCCGCGACACGCATGTCGTGCTCGACCAGTACCACGGTATTGCCAGCATCGACAAGCCCATGCAGATGCACCATCAGACGATCGGTGTCGACGGGATGCAGACCGGTAGTCGGCTCGTCGAGGATGTACAGCGTATCGCCGCGTTGCGCACGCTGCAGCTCGGTCGCAAGTTTGATGCGTTGAGCTTCGCCTCCGGACAGCTCGGTGGCCGGCTGTCCAAGCCGCAAATAGCCCAGGCCGATATCGCGAAGCACGGTCAGCGAGCGCATAACCTGCGCCTCGTCGACGAAGAAGCCGCATGCGGTGTCCACGGTCATCGCCAGCACCTCGGCAATGTTGCGATCGCGCCAGCGGATCTCGAGCGTCTGCGGGTTGTAGCGGCTGCCATGGCAGGTCGAGCAAGGCGCATAGACGCTCGGCAAGAACAGCAGTTCGACCATCATGAAGCCTTCGCCCTCGCACGTCGGACAGCGTCCTTGCGCGACGTTGAACGAGAACCGGCCGGCGCTGTAGCGACGCTTGCGTGCAGCGGGCGTTCCGGCGAACAGCTTGCGCACAGGGTCGAACAAACCGCAATAGGTCGCGAGATTCGAGCGTGGCGTACGACCAATCGGCTTCTGGTCGACGCGCACGAGACGCTTGATCCTGTCCATGCCGGCTGTGATCCGGCCGTCGGTCGTGACGGGCGGGGCCGCAAAGAGCGGGTCGACTTCGTCGTCTTCGGCAAGGTCGGCGGCGCGTCCGAGATGTTCCGCCACGAGTTCCGTCAGCGCCTGGCTCACCAGGCTGGACTTGCCGGATCCTGAGATGCCCGTCACCGCGGTCATGCAACCCAATGGGAAATCCGCCGCAAGGTTGTGCAGATTGTTGCGCGTCACGCCTTCGAGCCGCAGCCAGCCGCGGGGCTCGCGGCGCCGACGGGTCGCAGCCTCGCTCGCCTGAGCCTCTGACTCGCCCTGCGCAAACAGGTAGCGGCGTGTGTGCGAGCTTTCGACATCCGCAAGGCCTGCGGGTGGTCCGCTGTAGATCACACGTCCGCCTGCCTCGCCGGCATCCGGGCCCACGTCGACGAGCCAGTCGGCGCGCTGCATCACGCTAATGTCGTGCTCGACCACGAACAGCGAATTGCCCGCATCCTTCAGGCGCTGCAATGCTTCCAGCAACGCATCGCCATCCGCGGGATGCAGTCCGGCAGACGGCTCGTCAAGCACGTAGACAACGCCGAACAGCTGTGACGACAGCTGTGTAGCGAGCCGCAGCCGTTGCAGTTCCCCCGAGGACAGCGTCGGCGTCGCGCGGTCCAGCGCAAGATAGCCGAGGCCGAGGTCGATCAGGGTTTTCAGACGTTCCAGCAGTTCGATCGCGAGCCGCTGCGCGGCCACGCGCTTCTCGTCGGACAGGTTGGGCGTACGGCGCACGTCAGGGGCAGCCTGATGAGGCTGTCCGCCGGTCGCAACACGGCGCGCGGTCGCTTCGCGCCGGCTGGCCTTGTCGAGTACCTCACCGTCAGCGGACGTGCTCGAAGACGGCCACTGGCCGCGCGAGACCGGTTCTAGCAACGCAGCCAGCCGTGCAATGGGCAGCTGCGACAGCTCGCCGATATCCATACCGGCGAACGTCACCGAGAGCGCTTCCGCCTTCAGACGCTTGCCGTGGCACGACGGGCATTCACTGCCGAGCATGAACTGCGACACGCGTTTCTTCATCAACGCACTCTGCGTATTTGCGAAGGTATGCAACACGTACCGGCGCGCGCCGGTGAACGTACCCTGATAGCTGGGCTCAGCCTTGCGCCTGAGGGCAGCGCGCGTCTCCTTCGGCGTGAAGCCCGCGTAGACCGGCACCGTGGGCTGCTCGTCGGTGAACAGAATCCAGTCGCGATCTTTCTTCGGCAGATCGCGCCACGGCGTGTCGACGTCGTAACCGAGCGTGACGAGGATGTCGCGCAGATTCTGGCCGTGCCATGCGGGCGGCCATGCGGCGATCGCGCGCTCGCGGATCGTCAGCGAGTCGTCGGGGACCAGCGAGCGTTCGGTCACGCTATATACGCGGCCAAGCCCGTGGCAAGTCGGGCAGGCGCCCTGTACCGTGTTCGGCGAGAAGTCCTCCGCATATAGCATTGGCTGTTTCGGCGGATAGCTGCCGGTTCGCGAATACATCATGCGGACGAGGCTCGACAGCGTCGTCACGCTGCCAACCGACGAACGCGCGCTCGGCGTGCCGCGCTGCTGCTGCAAGGCGACTGCCGGCGGCAGGCCTTCGATCGCATCGACGTCGGGCGCGCCGACCTGCTCGATCAGCCGTCGCGCGTATGGCGCGACCGACTCGAAATAACGCCGCTGCGCTTCCGCGTACAGCGTGCCGAACGCGAGCGACGACTTGCCAGAACCCGACACGCCGGTGAACACCACCAACGCATCGCGGGGGATGTCGACGTCGACGTTCTTCAGGTTGTGCTCACGCGCGCCGCGAACCTGGACGAAGCCGCGCGGCACGAACGTGGGCGACTCGGGAAGATCAACAGAATGCTTGACAGTGGAGGACCGTGAGGGCTTGGTCATGGCGGCAGGGATAGGTTCGGGGGTTGATGGTCTTACATGCAGTCGCAAGCGACGTGCCGCCGGGTTTCGCCGTACGAGGCGATCCTGACTTCGGTATCACGTAACATGTAAAATCTGCGCAAGTTGAATTCTAGCCAAACCGGCCATGAGCGATTCCCTCTGCGACTTCGACATGAAGGCGTTTCACGCCGCGCTCGACGCGCAACGACAGGCTCGCCGCTTAAGCTGGACCGAACTGGCGACGTCAACGGCAGTTGTCGACGATTGATCCGCTCGGCACCAGTGAGCCAACGGCCGCTTTCCGGACCGTGGCTCACTCCATCAGGCGGAACACCGTGCCATACTTCCGGAACATACGGCCCATATTTCCTGTTGACGATGACCACCTCTTCCACGTCCATCGGCTTTAACCACAATACACTCGAGCGCCGCTCCGAAAGGCGGGACGACCACGCCTTCATCGAAACGCTGCGCAACAACCCGGCTACGCGATTTCTCGTCTTCGACGGAGACGTTCCCTTGCTCAAGCGAGGCACTCAACATGACCCGTGGTACATCGCGAGTGAAACGGCGGCCTTCGGCGAGCCACTTCACAGCGTGTTTCTCGGGGAAGAAAGCGACGGTAGCGGACGCTTTGCGCTCGGCTTCACGCTCAACCCCGGCGCCGACGATCCGTCGGGTGACACGCTCCACGAGCGCATCGAGCTTCGCTCCATCGCGCTGCAGGGTCTCGTTGGCACTGCGACGCTTGGAATGCTCGGTCAGGCGAAGTCGATGCTCGACTGGCAGCGCCGCCACTCCTTCTGCGCAAACTGCGGCTCGCCGAGCCGCATCGCGGCGGCAGGCTGGCAACGCATCTGCGATGTCTGCGGCGCACGCCACTTCCCGCGCGTGGACCCGGTCGTGATCATGCTGGTCATTGACGGCGAACGATGTTTACTCGGGCGTCAGCGCCATTTCGCCCCAGGAATGTATTCGGCGCTTGCTGGCTTCGTCGAACCGGGGGAAACCGCGGAAGACGCCGTGCGGCGCGAAGTCATGGAGGAGGCTCGCGTGAGGTGCGCACAGGTTGTCTATTTCGCGTCGCAGCCGTGGCCGTTCCCTTCATCGCTGATGATCGGCTGCTTTGCGCAGGCGAGCGATACCGAGATCGTGGTCGATACAGAGGAACTCGAAGACGCCCGCTGGTTTTCGCGCTCAGAGGTCGCGGCGATGCTCGCGGGAACGAGTGCGAGCGGGCTGTCGGCGCCCAAGCCGTTCGCCATCGCCCATCATCTGCTGCAGGCGTACGCGGCTAGGGGTGCTGCGGTGTTGGATGGCTGAGGGTATCGTGGCAAGAAGCACCCGCTAAAGATTCTCGAGG
>NZ_JAMFSB010000217.1 GCF_026225065.1 Paraburkholderia sp.
GAAGCCATGTTCGACGACGAAATCCGCGCGGCGGTGGTGAGCGATATACGTCGTCTGTACGCGGGCATGCGCGAGCACCTGGCGCTCTACGACTTCACGGTGCTGCACGGCTTGCCTGCACCATTGCTCTTTAGCGACATGCCCTTCATCGACTGGCGAGTACGCGTCAAGCCAGCGCTGCCGCTTGTCTCGTTGCCGCTTGGACCTTACTCGCTACTAGTGGGGACGCCCTCGGGCCGCACCAGCAAAGTGGCGCCAGTGATGTGGCAGACAGCGGCCTCGATGGGCGTATTGAAGGACCATAACCGCCTGATGGTGGAAGGCGCTCGCTTGTGGCTGGTAGCCACCTCGGACGACCAGCTCGTCGCGGTGCAGGAGCGCTTTCGTCCAGCAGAGCCGGACGCAACGCCGCCCGACGCGGCGCAACCGTAACAGCAGCCTGCCGCTCTGCCGCGCGCCTGACCCGGGCGCGGCTTTCAGGCGCTCTACAGACTGCCCAGATGAATCCGGCGCAAAAGCGAGGCACGGTACACTAAGCCGAACATTCCGGGAACCGCTCAATTGGCAAAAGTCTCAACGATCCGCGACGTCGCCGAATTGGCCAACGTGTCCAAGGCCACTGTCTCGCGCTACCTGAACGGTACGCTCTCGCTGCCGCCGGAAACGAAAAAACGCGTCGACGACGCCGTGATCGCACTCAACTATCGGCAGAACAGCCTCGCGCGACGTCTGAGCCTCGGCAGCAGCGAAACGATCGGCCTTGCCATGCCCGATGTCGCCAATCCGTTTTTTGCCGAGCTCGCCGACGCCGTCGAAGAAGCCGCCTCGGAAGGCGGCTTCGGCCTCTCGCTGTGCATCACGCGCAACCGTCTCGAACGTGAAGCGCTCTATCTGAGCTGGCTCGATACCCGCCATCTCGACGGCCTGATCTTCGCAACCAACCGTCCCGACGACGGCTCGCTCAGGCAGTTGATCGGTGAGCGCAGCAACATCGTGCTGATCGACGAGGACGTGCCAGGCGTCGATGTGCCGAGGGTATTCGTCGACAATAGCGAGGGCGGCTATCTGGCCACCCGGCATCTGATCGACGCCGGCCATACGAGAATCGCCCATGTCACCGGGCCGGAGCCGCTCCTCACCGTGCGCGAGCGCTACGAAGGCTATCGGCGCGCGCTCGACGAAGCCGGCATCCCGCTTGACCCTTCGCTCGTGCTGTTCGGCTCCTATGATCGCCGCTTCGGCCAGGTGGCCGCGGCGGAGCTGGCCTCGCGCGAGTTCCCGCCAACCGCCGTGTTCGCCTCCAGCGATTACCTCGCGGTCGGCATGCTCGAAACGCTGCGCGACCGCGGTCTGGATGTGCCGGGCGACATGTCGATCGTCGGCTTCGACGACATGGAGTTCGCCAGTCTGCTGATGCCGCCGATCACCACCCTGCGGCAGTCGGCGCGCGAACTCGGCCGCGCCGGAGTGGCCATCCTGCTCGCCATGCTGGCCGGCGACAGCGACGCCCCGCCCCTTTCGCCCGACGCCACACCTGGCAAACCGGTCCACCGTCTGCCGGTGAGCCTGATCGAACGCGCCTCGGTGGCGCCCCCTCGCAAGCGGTAGCCTCGCGCCGCAGACCACCAGGCACACGCCGCCAGGCGAGTCCTCCCTGCAAACCAGGGCGCTCCTAAGTACTTTCCCTTGGTCTTTATTGAAAACATTGACACCGAAATACTCGCCACTTACTTTTAATAAACCGGTTTACAAGAAGGCGGGCGCGATGTCGGTTGCGTCCTTGAAAGTCTTTTCCACTCCCCGGGGCGGCCGCTTTCCGCGTGCTGTTCCGACTAACCAGAAAAGGAATTTCGATGAACGCAGCTATAGCTTTGCGCCGACTGGCCGTCACCGTGCTAGCGCTCTCGACGCTCGGCGCCAGCGGCCTCGCCAGTGCCGCGGGCAAGAAGATCGCCCTCGTGCAGATCAACCAGGAAGCGCTCTTCTTCACCCAGATGGATGAAGGCGCGCAGAACGCGGCGAAAGCGGCCGGCGTCAACCTCGAGATCTACAACTCGAACAACGACCCGAACGCACAGAACAACGCGATCGAGACGTACATCCAGCAGAAGGTGGACGCCATCCTGGTGGTGGCGATCGACGTCAACGGCATCAAGCCGGCCATCACCGAAGCGAAGAAAGCGGGTATTCCGGTGGTCACTATCGACGCCATCGTGAGCGGCGACAACTCGGTGCAGGTCGGCGTCGACAACAAGAAAGTCGGCGTGGACATCGGCAAATTTACGGCTAACCTGATCAATAAGTCGCTCGGCGGCAAGGCGCAGATCGGCGTGGTCGGGGCGTTGAATTCCTTCATCCAGAACGTGCGGCTCGACGGTTTCAAGGAAGGCGTCGCCACCGCACCCGGGGCGAAGATCGTCGCCACCGTGGATGGCCAAAACGTCCAGGATCAGGCGCAAACTGCAGCAGAGAACCTGATTTCGGGTAATCCGAATCTGCAGGTCGTCTATGCGACCGGCGAGCCGGCCTTGATCGGTCTGGTCGCCGCGGCCCTTTCGCAGAACGCGACGGATCATCTGAAGATCGTCGGCTGGGATCTGAGCGCGCAGGCCATCAAGGGCATCGACGCGGGCTTCGTCTCCGCTGTCGTCCAGCAGGACCCAGAAGGCGAAGGCAAGGCGGCTGTCGGCGCCGCGCTCAAACTGATCAACAAGCAGCCGGTCGAAAAGAATATCTCGGTGCCGGTCACGATCGTCACGAAGGCGAACGTCGACAAATACCGCGCTATCTTCAAGTAAGCCGGCAAAGGACACGCACATGAACAGCGACGCCACTCCTCCACGCGTACGCATGGAGAACATCACCAAAAGCTACGGCGCGGTGCAGTCGCTGCGCGGTGTGAATCTGGAAGTAGCGCCCGGCGAGGTGCTCGGTCTCGTCGGCGATAACGGCGCGGGCAAATCGACGGTGTCGAAGGTGCTGTCCGGCGCCGTGATTCCCGATAGCGGCACGATCGAGATCGACGGCAAGCTGGTCAGTTTCGCGGATCCCGGCGACGCCCGCGCACATCACATCGAAATGGTCTATCAGGACCTGTCGCTGTGCGACACCGTGGATGTCGCCGGCAACCTGTTTCTGGGCCGCGAACCGATGCGGCGTCTGCTCGGCGTGCCGATGCTCGATCACGCAAAGATGCACCACGATGCGCGCGAGATGCTCAACGGCCTGGGCATCCGCATTCCGAACACGCGACTCGATGTCGAGAATCTCTCGGGTGGTCAACGGCAGGCAATTGCGATTTCACGCGCGGCGTCGTTCGATCCGAAGGTGTTGATCATGGACGAGCCCACCGCGGCACTGGCGGTAGCCGAAGTCGAAGCCGTGCTCGAACTGGTGCAGACCATCAGCAAACGTGGCGTCAGCGTGATCCTCATCAGCCATCGCCTGCAGGACATGTTTCTGGTTTGCGACCGGATCAGTGTGATGTACGAAGGCCAGAACATCGCGGAGCGCAAGGTCGCCGAGACGAATCTGGAAGAGATCGTCGACCTGATCGTCGGACGCAAATTCAAGGCACGCTCGGCGCGGGCTCTTGCGGAGAACCAATGATGGAAATCGCCATGCACAAGGAGAAGGATCAGCAGAAGCAGAAGGCGCGGCTCTCGTTCAGAAACCGGCTTGACGGCAACGCCGGAGTCGCCAGCATCGCGGTGTTTTTCGTTTGCTGCGCCGTTGCTTTCAGTTTCGCAACCGATACCTTTCTCACCACGGGCAACCTGCTGAACGTGCTGCGTCAGAGCGCCCCGCTGCTGATCGTAGCAACGGCCATGACGCTCGTGATCACCACCGGCGGCATCGACCTGTCAATCGGTTCGACCCTCGCGCTGGTTGGCGCGCTGGCCGCTATCGCGCTGCATGCGGGCGCGCCGGATAGTCTGGTGCTGATTGGAGGCATCCTGCTCGGCGCGTTTATCGGTGCGATCAACGGTTATTTCGTCGCGTGGGCCGGCATGCCAGCCTTCATCGTGACGCTCGGGACGCTCTCCGTAGTGCGCGGTCTCGCGCTGCTGATCACGCAGGGTTACTCGGTGCCGATCGAGAACGACGGCTGGTTCGTGCAACTCGGGCGCGGACATCTGCTCGGCGTGCCGATGCCGGCGGCAATCTCGATCCTGATTCTGCTCGCCGGATGGTTCGCACTGCGTCATATGCGTTTCGGGCGGTACGTGGTCGGCATCGGCACGAACGCCGAAGGGGTGCGTCGCGCGGGTGTCAACGTGCGCATCGTCACCTTGAAGGTCTACGTCCTGAGCGGAGCGGCGGCGGGGCTGGCCGGCCTCATCACTACCGCACGTCTGGGCAGTGGCTCGTCGAATCAGGGTGTCGGCTTCGAACTTGCGGTCATCGCCGCCGTCGTGCTCGGCAGCACAAACCTGTTCGGCGGACGCGGCACGATTCTCGGCACCCTGCTCGGTGCGCTGACGATCGCCGTATTGGGCAACGGCCTGATCCTGATCCACGTGTCGCCGTTCTACACGCAGATCATCCAGGGCGCCATCATGTTGCTCGCCATCTGGATGAACACGCGCATTTTCACACCGCAACGCGGCCGCAAGGGTTGAGTGATGACGTCGATCTTTTGCCCGGTTGAACCGCTGCCGGTCGGCGTGGACAGCGCTCACGTCATGACGGTGCTCGGACCGCTACCCGTCGCGCAGATGGGCGTGACGCTGATGCACGAACACATTCTGCTGGATGCGTCCGGCAAGTGGGTTCCGCCCACCTGCTGCGGCGAACGCGATATCGGTGAACAGAAGGTGCATATCGGCATTCTCGGTGCGTTGCGGATGAACCCGCTAATGAATCGCGACAACTGCCAGTTGTTCGATGTCGAGGCCGCGATCGATGAACTGATGCGCTTTCGCGAACTCGGCGGCAATACGGTGGTGGATCCGACCAACCTCGGCCTCGGCCGCGATCCGGCCGCCTTGCAGAAAGTCGCGCGGCGCACGGGTCTGAACATCGTCATGTCCACGGGCTTCTACCTGGAGCCGACGCATCCGCGCTACGTCAGCGAGCGCTCTATCGACGATCTGGCCGCGCAACTGATTTTCGAGGTCGGCGGCGCGGATGAGAAGCCCGAGGTGGTGGCTGGCCTGATCGGCGAGATCGGGGTGTCCGCAGCTTTCACTGCGCATGAAGAGAAATCGTTGCGGGCAGCCGCGCGCGCCAGCGCGGCGACCCGCGTGCCGTTGTCGATCCATCTGCCCGGCTGGGTGCGGCATGGCCACCGCGTGCTCGATATCGTCGAGCAGGAAGGCGCAGACCTGAATCACACGGTGCTGTGCCACATGAATCCGAGCCACATGGATAGCGAATACCAGCATGCGCTCGCGCGTCGCGGCGCCTGGCTCGAATACGACATGATCGGTATGGACTACTACTATCCCGACGAAGATGCGCAGTCGCCATCGGACGAAGAGAATGCACGGGCAATCAGAGCACTGATCGATGCCGGCTTTATCGACCGTTTGCTGATGTCGCAGGACGTGTTTCTCAAGACCATGCTGACGCGCTATGGCGGCCATGGTTATGGCTACATTCTCAAGCACTTCGTGCCGCGTCTGCGACGCCACGGCGTGACGGACCAGCAAATCGAAACGCTGATGATCGCCAATCCGGTCAAGGTCTTTTCGCGGCAACCCGAGGCAAGCAGATAGACAGATAACCGGGTGGGCCGCTTTCGATGCGTGTCTGCCCACTCAACAGTAAACCGGTTTTACGCAGCGCATGCCGCCGCCGACACGGCTGACCGCGCGCCTAACAGGAGATTCGCATGACCCAATCCGTATTGCTGGCCGGAGAGAGCTGGACCAGCACGTCGACGCACATCAAGGGATTCGATCAGTTTCCGACGGTGACGTATCACAACGGTGCGACGCTGTTTCTCGACGCATTGAAAGACAGCCGCTATGCGATCACGCATATGCCGAGCCATGAAGCACAAGAAGAATTTCCGAACACGCTCGAAGGCCTGCTGGCGTATGACGCGATCATTCTGTCCGACATCGGCGCCAATACGCTGCTGCTGCATCCGGACACTTGGGCGAAGAGCCAGCGCACGCCGAATCGTCTCAAGCTGCTGCGCGAATACGTGGCAGCGGGCCGCGGGCTGATGATGATTGGCGGTTATCTGAGCTTTCAGGGCATCAATGGCAGCGCGCGGTTTCGCGGGACGCCAGTGGAGGATGTGCTTCCCGTGACTTGCCTGCCCTACGACGATCGGGTCGAGGTTCCCGAAGGATTTACGCCGCAGGTGGTGGCTTCGCATCCTCTGGTGGAAGGGCTCGGTACCGCGTGGCCGCATCTGCTCGGTTACAACGAAGTGCAGGTCAAGCCGGGGGCCACCGTCATAGCCACCGTCCCGGAGACTGGCCATCCGCTGCTGGTCGCGGGAACCTTTGGTCAGGGCCGTTCGCTGGCATGGACGAGCGACATGTCGCATCATTGGCTGCCGCCGGAATTCTCTGCGTGGGATGGCAGTGCACGGCTATGGCTCAACTGCCTCGACTGGCTTACGTCAGCTGCGGCGCACTAGGCTTTCGCTGTCATGCGCGTAGATGACCCGGTGGCTCATACGACGATCGGCGATCACGACCTGGCACCGCGCGTCTGTGTGGTCGGCAACGCGGCGCTCGATCTGAGCCTGCGCGTCGACCACCTGCCGGTGGCGGGCGAGACTTCGCTCGCTGTCGAAACGCTCTACGATCTGGGTGGCAAGGGCGCCAATCAGGCCGTAGTCGTAGCACGCGCAGGCACGCCGACTCAACTGTTCGCAGCGATCGGTCAGGATGCTGAAGGGGACCGCATCGTCGCGCAATTGAGCGCAGAAGGTATCGACACTAGCCACATGATGCGTGTGCCCTACCCGACCGATCTGTCCATCATCACCGTCGATGCGCGTGGCGAGAACACCATCGTTACGCGCAATGAAGCCGCTGCCCGTTATCATCCCGAGCCGCGCAGCATCGTCGATGCGACCCGCGCCGGTGACTGGATTGCCTTGCAGGGCAACCTGAGCGCGGAGTTCACGGCGCAGATGTTGCGCGCCGCACGCCTCGGCGCGCGCTGTACGCTGCTCAATCCCGGACCTGTGTGTTTCGATTGCGTGCCGCTGCTTGGCGACGTCGACGTGCTGGTGGTGAATCGCGTGGAAGCATCAACGCTCAGCGCCCACGACGATCCGGCGCGCGCTGCCGAGGCGCTTCAACATGCGGGGGCTCGCGAGGTTTGTGTCACGCTCGGCGCGGAGGGCGTGTTGTGGTGCAACGAGCGCGGCATGCAGCATCTGCCCGCCATGCGAGCGACCGCGATCGATACCGTAGGCGCTGGCGACGCGTTTTGCGGCACGTTACTCGCTGCATTCGGCCATGGCCTCGCAATGCCGTTGGCGTTGCGCTGGGCTCAGGCTGTTGCCGCTGTTGTCGTCACCCGGCGTGGCGCGCAAGCCAGCTTTCCCGACCACGCAACGATGCGCGATCTGCTTCTTTCCGTTCCACCATTGGCCTCTCCAACTCAGGTACGTTGAATCGATATGGACACTTCTTCTGGCGTCGGACGCGGGCAGACCGACTGCATCAAACGGATTTTTGGGCGCGCGCGTGGCGTGGTTATTGGCGTGATCCATTGTCCTGCATTCCCAGGCTCGCCGCGGTATCAAGGGGCATCGAGTCAGGCGCTATACGACGGAGCGCTTGCCGATGCGCTTGCGTATCGCCACGGCGGAGTCGACGGTCTGATCATCGAGAATCACGGCGACGTGCCGTTCTCGAAGCCCGAAGACATCGGTCACGAAACCTCGGCGTTCATGGCCGTGACCGCCGATCGCATCGCGCGTGAAACCGGCCTGCCGATCGGCATCAACGTTCTGGCGAATGCGGCGATTCCTGCGCTGGCCATCGCCGCCGCGAGCCACGCTGCGTTCGTGCGCGTCAATCAATGGGCCAATGCGTACATTGCGAACGAGGGCTTTATCGAAGGTGCGGCCGCCAGCGCATTGCGTTACCGGGCACGTCTACGCGCGGACGGCATCAGCGTGTTCGCCGATGCACATGTCAAGCACGGTGCGCACGCTATCGTCGCAGACCGTGCTCTGGAAGAACTGGTGCGCGACGTCGAATTCTTCGATGCGGATGCCATCATCGCCACTGGACAGCGTACCGGCGACGCTGCGAGCGCCGATTATCTGCGGCAGATCCGGGCGGCGACGAAGCTGCCGTTGCTGGTGGGGAGCGGCTGCACCGAGAGTAATGTTGCGGAGATTCTTTCTATCGTCGACGCGGTGATTGTCGCGAGCTCGCTGAAAGTGGGGGGCGTGTGGTGGAATCCGGTTGATGAAGCCAAGGTACGCGCGTTCATGCAGGCGGCTCGGTAATTGAGGTGCGCCGCCTCACGGCTCAGGGCTCCGGCTCATGCGACTCACGCTGAGATTGCGGCCGGATAACCAGCTCTGCAAAGCCCGAACCCGCATCGTGCTCGCGTGAAAAACGATGCTCCGGCAGCAGCGCCAGCAATATCTCCGCGGTAGTGCGCACGATGCAGCCGCGCGTCACATGTCCGCCCGACACCTGTCCATGGGCATCGGAAACGGACATGTGCAGATGCGCACCATCCGGTGAGATCGATCCGGCCAGCGTGAGAATCTCCATGTCGCCGCGTAACTCAGTGGGCTGATCCACGCCGGCGAAGCGCAACTGCGCGACGCTCAGACTGCCGATGCCCTGCAGCACAAAAGCCGCTTGCACACCGAGCCCGTGCAGCGCGTCTTCGAGCGCGCCGCGCAGGTCGTCCCCAGGGGACAGGCGCATCGGATGGGCTTGCATCTCGTACTCCCTCAGCTACCCGCTACTTCCCATTCGTCTCGCGCATATGCTGCGCAGCCGCCTTGTAATCATAGGTCGGATAAAACTCCGTGCGGTAGCCACCCCACGCGGTCTCCTCGATCGCCCGGTTGACCTCACGCAAACGGTTCGCCGGCACGCGCAACGTCACGACCTGGCCAATCCCCATCATCACATACCACGACACCACCTCGATCCCGGGAGGCGGAAAAGCCTTATAAAAACCCTGCGCGCGCAGTTCGTCGTTGATTTTCGGCAGCGGTTTCGATTCATCGTGCCGCAGAAAAATAGTCAGCAGGAAGGTATCGTCGCCGGCAGGCACTGGGGCCGCGGTCTCGACACCAGGTGCTGCCGGCATGCCATTGACAGCAGTCGCAGCAGCGGTAGGCGCAGCCGGGTCCGCGCTCCACGCCGGCCCGGAGATAGCGGTAGTTGCGGCAACAACCAGTAGGGAACACAACACACTACGGCAAGTTAGCGTGATCGACATCGGGTGCCTCCATGGTCTGTATGGACACGCAGTATCGTGCCCCGGCCCTGCACGCAAAGCAATATTTGCTCCCAGCAACTGTTTCGCCTCATGCGCAGCGAAGACTTTCGCCGCCATCTAATTTTGTTAAGGTAATCTCGCGCGATTGCGAATCGCCTCGACTGCGCAGAGGCGATGGCAACGGCACGGAAGCGCAGCAAGGCGTGGCGGCTTCCGCGTTCACATTTCAACAAGAACCTCACTATGAGACGACGCAGTTTCTTCGCTTCAATCGGTCTGCTGGCCTCCGCAATCACCACAAGGAATGCGTCCGCGCTACCCCCGGCTCTTGCACGCGGCCAGGGTGAAAACGTCCCTGACCCATCCAACGCAGTGGGGACCACCCGCCACTATCTGGACCGGATTGCCCGGCTCGACCGCCGCGGTCCCGAATTGCGCAGCATCATCGAACTCAATCCCGACGCGCTGCAAATGGCCGCCGCGCTCGATGCCGAGCGCGCGGCCGGAACGCTACGCGGCCCGTTGCATGGCATGCCGGTCGTGATCAAGGACAACATCGCGACGGGCGGCCGCATGTCGACGACCGCCGGCTCGCTGGCGCTCGACGGCGTGCGCGCCACCCGCGACGCGCATCTGGTCGAACGCCTGCGCGCGGCCGGCGGCGTGATCCTCGGCAAGACCAACCTGAGCGAATGGGCCAACATCCGCTCAGGACGCTCGACCAGCGGCTGGAGCGGGCGCGGTGGACTCTCGCGTAACCCGTATGCACTGGACCGCTCCACGAGCGGCTCCAGTTCCGGGTCTGCGGCGGCTGTCGCGGCGAACCTCACACGTATGGCGATCGGCACCGAGACCGACGGCTCGATCGTCTCGCCGTCGTCCATCATGGGTGTGGTCGGGCTCAAGCCCACCGTGGGCCGTATCAGCCGCGACGGCATCATTCCGATCTCGCACACCCAGGACACGCCTGGTCCGATCGCCCGCACAGTGAGCGACGCCGCTCTGCTGCTCACTGCGCTGGCCGGCCCGCACCCGCGCGATCCTGCGACGCTCGGCGCACCTACGCCTGCCGACTATCTCGGCGCGCTCGACAAAAACGCGCTGCGCGGCGCGCGCATCGGCGTGGCCCGTGAGTTCTTCAGCGGCCATGACGAAGTCGACGAACGGATCGACTACGCGATTGCCCGGCTAACCATGCTGGGAGCCGAGGTGATCGACCCGATCAACCTGCCAAAGGTGAACTACGACACCGAAGAACAGTCCGTGCTGCTGCACGAATTCAAGCATGATCTACCGTTGTGGCTCGCGACCTTTGCCCCGCACGCGCAAATTCATACGCTCGCCGATGTGATTGCCTTCAACAATGCGAACCACGAGACGGAGATGCCGTACTTCGGGCAAGAGTTGCTGATCCAGGCAGAGGCGCTGGGCGACCTCGACAGCGAGGTCTACGTAAAAGCGCTGGCCGCCTGCCGCAAGGGCTCACGTGACGAGGGCATTGACCGCGCGATCCGCGAACACCAGTTGGATGCGATTGTCGCGCCGACCGGCGGCACGGCATGGCTGACCGATTTCATCAACGGTGACAGCAGCGGCGACGGCTTCTCCACCCCGGCCGCCGTGGCCGGCTACCCACATCTGACGGTGCCGGCAGGCCTCGTGCGCGGCCTGCCGGTCGGCTTGTCGTTCGTCGGTCCGGCATGGAGCGAAGCCCGGCTGCTGGCCCTCGGCTATGCGTTCGAGCAGGCGACGCAATGGCGCGAGGAGCCGCAGTACATCGAGCACTCGAGTATTCCGCCCGTCAGGGTTTAATCAAAGCTGCCCGTCGAGCAGCGCCGCGAACCGCTCGACGAGCTTCTCCTTGACCGGGCGGCGCAACCAGTCGTCCAGCGTCACCTGCTCCGACTTTGCCAGGTCGTCCGCAAAAATCGCCGCCTGACGCTGCGCGAAGTCGCGGTCGTAGATGTTCAGATTCGCTTCATCGTTCAGCTTGAACGAGCGGCTATCGAAGTTGGTCGACCCCACCGACACGAGATATTCGTCCACCACCAGCAGCTTGCAGTGAAACATGGTGGGCTGGTACTCGTACATCTCGACACCTGCCTTCAACAGATCGCCCCAGCACGCGCGTGAAGCTTCGCGCACCGTATGCGTGTCGATCCGTTGACCCGGTGTGAGCACCTGCACCCTGACGCCGCGCCGCGCGGCCTCGACGAGCGCGTTGATAGTCAGCTTGTCCGGCACGAAGTACGCACTCGCCAGATGGATCGAACGGCTCGCCGCAGTGATCGCCATCAGATACATCAACTGCATGTCGTCGCTGCCGCCTGACGGCGAGCTGCTGAACATATGCGCGACGCCGTCGCCGCAGGGCTCGATCTCCGGAAAATACTCCGGTCCGTGCAGCACGTTGCCGCTAGCCTTGACCCAGTTGTCCATGAAGACCGCCTGCATATGCCCAACCACCGGGCCGGCGACGCGAAAGTGCGTATCGCGCCAGTGCTGCGGATCCTGCGCATGGCCGGTCCATTCGGGCGCAATACCGACGCCACCGGTGAAACCGACGTGTCCGTCGATCACCAGCAGCTTGCGGTGGGTCCGGTCGTTCATGCGGCCGAGTCCGGTCCAGTGCGGTTTGTGATAGCGGAACACTTCGGCGCCGCTGTCGCCCAGTATCTGCAGATAGCGCCGGTCCATCTTCGATGAGCCCATCCAGTCGAGCAGCACATGCACCGCCACACCGGCGCGCGCTTTCTCGGCAAGCGCTTGCGCAACCTGCTCGCCGATCTCGCCGGACCAGTAGATGAACGTTTCGAACGTGATGGATTTCTGCGCCGAGCGGATTGCAGCGAGCATCGACGGAAAAATCGCGTCTCCGTTCACGAGTACTTCGAAACGGTTGCCACCGATGACGGGTGGCCCGAGCAGCAGGCCCATCGAGCGCAAAAATTGCGGATCGTCGCTGGCGTAGAGCCGCTCGATGTTGTGTTCGATCTTCTTCTCGCCGCTCGACAGGTTGGCGATCACCAGCACCACGACAAGCGTTACAAAGGCGGTCAGCAGAATCGTCAGCATGCGCGGATCCGGTATGGCCCACCTAGGCGAGCCGCGTGGGCAACATCAGTCTGCCAGCACGGTTTGTGCCGCGCTCCGCTTGCGGACCCTGCGCACCTTCCGCATAGTCCGCACATGCCTCGCCTCGTGCACCGCACAAGCGTTCGAAAAGCGCGCTGCGCGTTCATGTAGGGAACACTTCAGAGCAATTGTGCGCATTCCAATGCCATAATCGCGACTTCGTAGTCCCTCTGCAGACCGTCGCACTCATGACACTTGTCCAGAAAGCGCTTCTTGCCCCGCTCATCGTCGCGTGCGCGATGTTCATGGAAAGCGTCGATGCAAATGTGATCGTGACCGCCCTACCCTCGATGGCACGCGACTTCGGCCGCGATCCGGTCAGCCTCAAGATTGCCGTGACGAGTTACGTGCTCGGCCTCGGCGTGTTCATCCCCGTGTGCGGATGGCTCGCCGACCGCTTCGGCGCGCGCACCGTGTTTCGCACCGCCATCGGTATCTTCGTGGGCGGCTCGCTGCTGTGCGCGGCGTCCAGCTCGCTCGGCACTTTCACGGTAGCCCGCTTCATCCAGGGCGTGGGCGGCGCGATGATGGTGCCGGTCGGGCGCATCATCATTTTCCGCGTAGTGCCCAAATCCGAGTTCATTCGCGCGATGAACTATCTGAGCGTGCCGGCCATGCTTGGACCGGCGGCCGGACCGCTGCTGGGCGGCTTTATCACCACGTATCTGCACTGGCGGCTGATTTTCTTCATCAACGTACCGGTCGGCATACTCGGCATCTATCTGACCAACCGTCACATCGTCAACACGCGTGAACCGCATCCGGGGCCGCTCGACTGGATCGGCTTCGTGCTTTCGGCAGGCGGCGCGGCCCTGTTTCTGCTCGGGCTTTCGCTGCTTGGCGGCGAGATGACGTCGAATAGCAATGCGGTTGGCATGTGCGTGTGCGGTGCGTTTTTGCTCGCCATTTACGTGCCCTATGCGCTGAAAATCAAATTGCCGCTGCTCGATCTGCGGTTTTTTCGCATTCCCACCTTCCAGGCGAGCGTCGCCGGCGGATCGCTTTTCCGGATCGGACTCGGGGCAATGCCGTTCCTGCTGCCGCTGCTGTTGCAGGAGGGGCTCGGCAGGAGCGCATTCGAGTCCGGCCTGATTACCTGTGCCTCGGCCTTCGGTGGCATGTTCATGCGCACCATGGCGTCGACGGTCTTGCGGCGCTATGGGTTTCGCAACGTGCTGGTCGTCAATGCTGCTTTCTCCGGCATCGCGATTGCAATTTGCGGCGTGTTCTTTCCCGGTACACCAACCTGGTTGATCTGGTTTGTGGTGCTGCTCGGCGGCTTCTTTCCGGCACTGCAGTTCACCAGTTTGAACTCGCTGACCTATGCAGAGATCGCAAGCCGCGATGTCGGCCGCGCAACGAGCCTCGGCAGCGTTGTGCAGCAGATGTCACTCGGCCTTGGCGTGACGATCGGCGGGATCGTCCTGCAGATTACCCGCGTGCTGCACGGTCATTCGCATATTGCGTGGACGGATTTCTGGCCGGCGTTCCTCGTGGTCGGACTCTGCTCGTTCGCCTCCATTCCGGTGACGCTGCGCCTGCCGCATCGCGCGGGCGAAGAAATCTCGCGGGGCAGCCGCGGCTGACGCGGATGGCGCACGACGTTTGACAATGCCATTTAACGTTTGGCGTTTTTCACCTGGCGAATCTGGCGGAAAACGGCGAGCGATTCAATTACGTTCTCCCTACATTCGCGTCGTTGCCCTTAACGACGCCACTTCCAGCACGCTGTTCGCCTTTTAGTTGCGGGCGCACGCGCCCCGCTGCGCCGCAGCATTCGTCCTTCGCCGATTCCACGCTGATCCTTTAGCACTCCCGCAGAGATGGGGTTTCCCCTGGCGGCCCGCCTGCTGTGGCGCCTGTCATCCGCACGACACCCGTGCGCGGCAACATGCAGGTTGGCATCGCAATTCCGTGCGAGGGTAGCGCTCCGCTCGTCGAACCGCACTCCACCGCGAGCGCAACAGCAACACACAACAAGGAGAGTGATATGCATGATGTGGCAGACACCGACAGCGTGCAGCGCGCCGCCGTAAAGTCGGTTCAGCAGTACATCGACGAGCGGCCGATGTGGCCCGATGGCACGCGCCTTCCTTCCGTCCCGATGACCGGCATGCAATGGCGCATCTGGGCACTCGCGGCAGCCGGCAAATTCTTCGAAGGCTTCGTTGTCTTCATGACCGGTGTGGCGTTGCCGCTGATCTCGCGCGAGTTCGGCATCGGTGCTGCCCAGAACGGCCTGATCAGCGCGGCGAGCCTGATGGGGATTCTGGTGGGCGCCGTGGGTCTGGGCGGCATGTCCGATTACTTCGGGCGCAAGCGGATGTTCATCGTCGAGATGATCATCTTCGTAGCGTTCCTCGTGCTGCTGGTCGTGTGCACCAACTTTGTCTCGCTCGTGATCTGTCTGTTCGGTCTCGGTGTCGCACTCGGCTGCGATTATCCGACTGCGCACATGATCATCTCCGAAAGCATCCCGAGTACCAGTCGCGGCAAACTGGTGCTGGCCGCGTTCGGCTTTCAGGCGTTGGGCGCACTCGGCGGCACCGCCGTGGGCTTCCTGGTGCTCGCGACTGTCCCGAACCTCGATGCATGGCGCTGGATGTACGGCACCGCGATCATCCCGGCGCTGGCGGTGACCATCGGCCGCTTCTACATTACCGAAAGCCCAGGCTGGCTGCATATCCGCGGCGCGGTCGACCGTGCGGAAGCCGCAGCAACGCGCCTGCTCGTGCGCACGCCGCAGTACCCGGCCAGTATCGCGCTGTCGCGCGAAATCGATAATGCCGCCACCGGTCATGGCCACGGCAGCTTTATGGCGCTGTTCGCCAAGCGCAATCTGCGCGCGACGATTTTCGCCTCGGTGCCGTGGTTCCTGCAGGACCTGGGCGTCTACGGCATCGGCATCTTCACCCCGACGATTCTGGGCGCCGTCATCGGCAAGGAGTCGAAGTCGCATGCGCTGTCGGACACCATCCACAACGACATTCTGGGCGCCAAGGGCTCGGCGATGATGGACGTCCTGTTCGTCCTGGGCGTGATC
>NZ_JAMFSB010000218.1 GCF_026225065.1 Paraburkholderia sp.
GAACTCGCCGTTCGGCGCGCGTCTGGCGCGCTCGATCGGCTTGCCGAAGCCCGAGGTATTGCGCCGCTATCGTGCGGACCAGCCTGAGTTCGATGGACTCGTCGCAATCGGCGCGGGGCGCGAGCCGCATCTGCTCAATGCACTGGCGGGGGTGATTGCGCGCACCGGTTTCACCAGTGTCGCGCATCAAAGCGCCGGATTGTGGGTATCGCTCGCGGCGCGTCATGGTCTGATGACGGGCCGCTTTGAGCCAGCCGAAGCAGGACCGCATGGACGGGTTGCCGCGCTGATTTTTGACGCGAGCGGTATCGAAGACAGCACCCAGTTCGATACGCTGTTCGGATTCTTCCATGACACGTTGCGCTCGCTCGGCAAATGCGGCCGCATCGTTGTGCTCGGGCGGCCGCCCGAAGCATGTGCGAGTTCGCGGCAATGGACCGCGCAACGTGCGCTCGAAGGACTCACGCGTTCGCTCGGCAAGGAAGCGCGGCGCGGCGTCACGGCTAATCTGGTCTACGTCGCAGAAGGGGCCGAGCACGACGCTGAGGCGACGCTGCGCTTTTTTCTGTCACCACGCTCGGCCTATGTGTCGGGTCAGGTGGTGCGCATTGCCGCAGGTGCGGATGTTGATGCTGACGCGGTTGCCGATACTGGTACCGGTGCACTTGCCGCTGGCCAGGTTGAAGCTAACGGCACCTCCCACGCAACCACGTTCGACTGGGCCCAACCTCTCGCCGGCAAACGCGCCATCGTAACCGGCGCGGCGCGCGGTATCGGCGCCGCGATCGCCAGTGCCCTCGCAGCCGAAGGCGCACACGTGATCGGCATTGATATTCCCTCGGCCAAAGACGCGCTCGACGCCACCATCCGGCCGCTCGGCGGCACCGCCCTCGCCTTCGATATCGCCGCCGCCGAGACGCCCGCGCAGATCGCCGCCGCGCTCGATGAACTCGGCGTCGACATCGTCGTGCACAACGCCGGCATCACGAAGGACAAAACCATCGCGCGCATGACCGAAGCCGCGTGGCACAACGTGATCGACATCAACCTGTCCGCGCAGGAACGCCTCGACGACGCGTTGCTCGCGGCCGGGACGCTGCGCGACGGCGGCCGCATCGTGTGCGTGTCGTCGATCAGCGGCATCGCCGGCAACATGGGTCAGACCAATTACGCAACCTCGAAAGCCGGCGTGATCGGCCGCGTGCAAAGCATGGCGGCGCCGCTAGGCGAACGGCGCATCACGATCAACGCCGTGGCTCCTGGGTTCATCGAAACGCAGATGACCGCAAAAATTCCGCTGACGATCCGCGAAGCCGGACGCCGAATGAATTCGATGAGCCAGGGCGGCCAACCGGAGGATGTGGCTCAGACCATCGCGTGGCTCGCGCATCCTGGATCGGCAGGCGTCACCGGTCAGGTGGTGCGCGTCTGCGGTCAAAGTCTGATCGGAGCATGAGCATGCGCGAGCCCTCCGGCATCGGTCAAACGTACGGCGCGGTGCGTCCGAAGACAGTTGTCGTCGACGCGTTACCAGCACCCGCGAAGCTGTATGCGCGCGCACTGTCTGGCCTGATCAAACGCGGCCGCCCCTCCCAGTTGCCAGCGCTGCGGCTCGTACGTCCGGCGGCGCTGCTCGAGCCTGCAGCGATCGAACGTTATGCACGGGTCTGCGGTTTTATCCCCGAGCACGGCGTGCCGTTGACCTTTCCGCATCTGCTCGCCTTCCCGCTGCATCTGCTGATGCTGACCGATCCGGCCTTCCCATGGCCCGCGCTCGGGCTTGTGCATCTCGCCAATCACGTGCGGCTGCGGCGACCGCTCGCGTATAACGAGGCGTTGCGGGTCGAGGTGGAATTCGGTGCGTTGCTGCGTCACGACAAGGGTCAGGCGTTCGTGCTGCATACACGCCTGTACCGGCGCGGCGAAGCAGTGTGGGACGGCGACAGCGTCTATCTGAAGCGCGGAGCAGCCCCCACGGGCGATCCGCTGGCCGCGCTCGAGATTGAACGCGATGCGCTACAGCGGGTGGCCCGCTGGCAGCTTCCCGCGCAGCTCGGGCGGGACTACGCGCACGCGTCTGGCGATTACAACCCGATTCACCTGACCACGTTGACGGCCAAGGCATTTGGTTTCCCACGCGCAATCGCACACGGCATGTGGACGCTCGCGCGCAGCGCTGCCGCGCTGCAGCCGCCCAAGCCGCTCGCCGAAGCGGTCATCAGCGCGGAATTCAAGCTGCCGATGCTGCTTCCCGGCGATGCTTCGCTGTGGACCAGCTCGCCCTCGCTCACCACACGTGAACTGGAAGTGCGCGACGCGGCCGGCGACAAACCGCATTTGCGCGGCCGCTTTCAATGGACGCCGCTATGAACCGGCCACCCGTCATGACCCATGGTCCGCCCTCTTGAGTTCGCGGTGCGCCACACCCGCAAAGCTGGAAGCGGCGCGGGTCTTCGCGTCACACCGGCACCGATCAGCCCGAACAACCCAATCACCCCGCCTCACCCTGCAAGGAGTCACGCATGTCCCACCCGCTTCCCGCTGTGCGACGCGTCGCCATCATCGGCGGCAACCGGATTCCGTTTGCGCGCTCGAACACCGCTTACGCGAGCGCCTCGAACCAGGACATGCTGACCTTTACGCTGCAGGGACTGATCGACCGCTTCAACCTGCACGGCGAGCGCCTCGGCGAAGTGGCGGCGGGCGCTGTCATCAAGCATTCGCGCGACTTCAACCTCACGCGCGAGTCGGTCCTCTCCACCACGCTCGCGAAAGAAACCCCAGCCTACGACGTTCAGCAGGCCTGCGGCACCGGTCTCGAAGCCGCCATCCTCGTCGCCAACAAGATCGCGTTGGGCCAGATTGAGGTGGGTATCGCGGGCGGCGTCGACACCACCTCGGACGCGCCGATCGGCGTCAACGAACGCATGCGCAAGATCCTGCTCGAAGCGAATCGCGGCAAGACGCCTGGCCAACGGGTCGGCGCGCTAACCAAACTACGGCCCGGCATGTTCTTCAAGCCGCTCTTGCCGCGCAATGGCGAACCGCGCACGGGTCTCTCGATGGGCGAGCACTGCGAGCTGATGGCAAAGCGCTGGAGCATTGCGCGCGAGGCGCAGGACGAACTCGCCTGCGAAAGCCATCGCAAGCTCGCCGACGCCTACACACGTGGCTTCCTCAACGATCTGATGACGCCCTACAAGGGCCTCGCGCGCGATAACAACCTGCGTGCCGACCTGACGCTGGAAAAGCTCGCCGGCCTGAAACCCGTCTTCGACCGCGATGCCGGCACACTAACCGCAGGCAATTCGACGCCGCTTACCGATGGCGCGTCAGCGGTGCTGCTCGCCAGTGAAGCGTGGGCCGCAGAACACGGCTTGCCGGTCCTCGCTTATCTGAGCTGGTCGGAGACCGCTGCGGTCGACTATTTCGACAAGAAAGAGGGCCTGCTCATGGCGCCCGCCTACGCCGTGCCGCGCATGCTGGCACGCGCCGGATTAGGCCTGCAGGACTTCGACCTGTACGAGATTCACGAGGCTTTTGCAGCTCAGGTGCTATGCACGCTCACAGCGTGGCAGGATGATGAGTATTGCCGCACACAACTGGGCTTATCCAGGACGCTCGGCGTGATCGACCGTGCGAAACTGAACGTCAACGGCAGTTCACTCGCGACAGGCCATCCGTTCGCCGCGACCGGCGGACGAATTGTCGCTGGCCTCGCGAAGATGCTTGCGCAACTCGACAAACCGGCCGGCACCGCGCGCGGTCTGATTTCGATCTGCGCAGCGGGCGGCCAGGGCGTTGTTGCGATTCTCGAACGCTAGCTGCTGCCATGCATCTGCACCATACATAGCCAAGACATAGGCATACATAAACGGACACCTACGAAGCGCTTCGCTTCAGGAGACAAAGATGAACCAACCTATCCAGTCAGCGCCGACCCCGCCTCTCGATGCCAAAGCGGCACCGCGCGCACCGAATACCGACGGCATCTGGTACGCGTCGTACCCGGCAGATGTGCCGCACGAAATCGACGTGCGCCAGTACGAATCGATCGTGCAGTTCTTCGATGAGTGCACCACGCAGTTCCGCGAACGGGTCGCGTATGTGAGCGTCGGCGCCAACCTGACCTATGGCGAACTCGCGCACAAGGCCACTGCCTTCGCCGCGTGGCTGCAAGACATCGGCGTCAAACCGGGTGAACGTGTCGCCATCATGCTGCCGAATACCTTCCAGTATCCGATTGCATTGTTCGGTATCCTGAAGGCTGGTGCGGTGGTGGTCAACGTCAACCCGCTTTACACCGTGCGCGAACTGGCGCACCAGTTGAAGGACAGCGGTGCCCAGACCATCATCGTGTTCGAGAACTTCGCGAAGACCGTCGAACAGGCGCTGCCGGGCACGCGCGTGCAGAACGTGGTGGTCACCGGTCTCGGCGACCTGCTCGCCGACGGTCTGAATCTCAAAGGACGGCTGCTCAATTTCATGTTACGGCACGTGAAAAAGATGGTGCCGAAGTATCACCTGCCAAACGCGGTGCGTCTGCTCGACGCGCTCGCCATCGGTTATACGAAGCCATTGACGCCGGTGCGTCTCACGCAAGGCGATCTGGCGTTCCTGCAATACACCGGCGGCACGACCGGCGTCGCCAAAGGTGCGATGCTCACGCACCAGAACATCATCGCCAACCTGCTGCAGGCGAAGGTCTGGTCGCAAGGTCAATTGAGCGGCGAGATCGAGACCGTGCTCACGCCGCTGCCGCTTTATCACATCTATTCGCTGACCGTGAATGCGATGATCTTCATGGGACTCGGCGGGCGCAACATCCTGATCGCCAATCCGCGCGACACGAAACGCGTGATGATGATCATCCGTCACGAGAAATTCACCGGCATCACTGCCGTCAATACGCTCTACAGCGCCTTCCTCGACAACGAAGAGTTCAGGAAACGCGACTTTTCTAATCTCAAACTCGCGATGGCCGGCGGCATGGCAACGCAAAAAGCCGTCGCCGAGCGCTTCAAGGCGGTGACCGGCAAACCGATCATCGAAGGCTATGGCCTCACCGAATGCTCGCCGATCGTTTCGATGAACCCGGTGGACCTGAAGAACCTGCGCGATTGCGAAGGCTCGATCGGCCTGCCCGCGCCCTCTACCCAGGTACGCTTCAAGAAAGACGACGGCGCCTGGGCCAATATCGGTGAAGCGGGCGAACTGTGCGTCAAGGGTCCGCAGGTGATGAAAGGCTACTGGAACCGGCCCGACGAAACCGCCAAGGTCTTCGACGAGGATGGCTGGCTCGCCACCGGCGATATCGGCGTGATGGATTCGCGCGGTTTCATGCGCCTGATCGACCGCAAGAAAGACATGATTCTCGTCTCGGGCTTCAACGTCTATCCGAACGAAATCGAGGACGTGATCGCCATGCACCCCGATGTGCGCGAAGTGGCGGCTATCGGCATTCCCGATCCCGCGCAGGGCGAACGCGTCAAGGTGTTCATCGTTTCCCGCAATCCCGGGTTGACCGCTGAGAAGGTAATCGAACACTGCCGCAAGAATCTGACCGGCTATAAGGTGCCGAAGGCCGTCGAGTTCCGCAACGAACTCCCGCAAACCAACGTCGGCAAAATCTTGCGGCGGGCGCTACGCGACGAGGAACTCGCGAAAGAAAAGCGTGCCTGAGAGGAAGCACGCCTCGAACGGCATGACCGCGCTCGATTCCACCGATATTGGATCTGGAGGGAGATGAATGAAGCACCGACGCTCGTGCCGCCTGAATCGCCGCCTGAATCACCCTGACTGCCTTGACGGTGGGTGCCGCTTACAGCCATTGCTCGAGCCTTCTGCGTCCGCGCCGGCGCTCACGCGCACCAAGCGCCCGCTGCTGCGGCGCTGGTTGGCCTCCTCGCTGCTCGCGGGCGCGGCGCTGGGTTTGGCGCCTGCCGTGACCCTCGCGCAATCCGCCCCGCAACCTGCCAGCGCGCCGGCCTCGGCCGATACCGGCGCTGCCAGCTCCGCGCAAGTGCCCTCCACGCCGCCGTCACAGGCCGGCAAGCTAACCCTCGACCAACAGGTGCACTGGCTGCGGCAGGCGCAGGAAAGCGGCGAACTGGAAAAGCTCGACGATGCCCAACTCACGTCGTTGTTCCAGTCGCTCGATCCGCTCGCACTGCCGCGTTTAATCAAGGAGGGGCCGAACGGCTATCCATCGTACGAGTTCACGATGCTGCGCTGGGAGCGTCTCAAGGGCGAGTGGCCCGACAAGCCCGATCACATGCTCGTGCGCATCGCCCACGACCCGCTGCGAATTTACGCGAAATGGCTGCCGGATGGCGCGCATGCGGGCCAGGAGATCATCTACGACGAGTCCAAACGGGCGGATGAAATGTATGGGCACCTCGGCGGCATGCTGGGCGTGATGCCATTGTGGACCTCGACGACAGGCGCGCTGGCTCGCTCGCAATCGAACCACCAGGTGCGCGATCTCGGCACCGAATACATTGCCGGCCAGTATCTGGATGAAGGCAAAAAATACGTCGAGGCAGGCGTGCCGCGCTCCACGCAGATCGGCGTGCAAACCATCGAAGGGGTACGGGTCGTCACCTTCACGTACGAAACGCCCATCGGTCAGCCGCAGTTCTACGCGAAGAAAGAAACCCTCGGACTCGATTTACGTCATCCGTATTTCCGCACCGCGGAGTCCTACGCTAATGACGGGAAGATCTTTGAGAAGATCGTCTTCGAGAGCGTTACGCCGAAGACCTTCGACGATGCGACGTTCGACCCGAAAAATCCGGCTTATAAGTTCTGAGCGATAACGGCACCGGCACCGCCGCCGCTGCCACGATGCCGGCCACCGCTTCAGGTTTCGCGAGGTCCCATCAGGAAAGCGACCGCGGCGCTGCCTGTCGCGTACGGCTGGCGGGCATGCTCAACCATCCGGCCCGAACGCAACGCGAGTTGTCCAAGCACGAAGTGATCGGATGCACGCGTGACGCCGATCAGCAGGCCTCGCGTCGCAGCGAGCCGCGGCGCCAGCGTCGTGTACCAGAGCATGCTGATGTCGTCGCCGGTTTCGAAGACCGGCATCGCGCCGCGGCTCGCATCGACTGAGAACGCTCGCGCGTCCACGAGGCTGGCATCCACTACCGCGACTGTGGTGTGTGCGCTGGCGGCACGAGCCATCCACGGCCAGGCACAACCTGTCGCCGAGAGCCACGCGCCGGTCATCAGGAATGTGCGCCTGTCCATCGTTCGTACCTGTCTGATCCATTCAGGCGTAAGCCTTCATCGCGTCCGCCGTTATGCCGTTATGCCGGTGCGCCGGTGCGCCTTTGCCTGACATCTGTCCATCACGTATAACCCCGCCGGTCACGCCACGCCGCCGGCCACACGCCCTGTTTGCCAGGCGAAAGAATACCGGCGGGATCGAGCGCGTCCTTGATCGTTTCCGACAAACGCAGCAACGCGCCATCGTTAAAGTTGTACTGCGCCGCTGCAAAATCCATATACGCGAGATGGGTCCGATATTCACCGTATCCGGCCGCGCGCGCGTCGCTGATCAGCACACGCAGCAGATCGCCCGCGAGGCCCGCCTGCTGCGCGTCGTCGCGGTCGAAGATTGCGGCAAAAATATGGTGCAAATGGCGCGTGCCCACCGTGAAGCCCCCGTAGTAATCGAAGCCGTATTCGGTCGCTCGCGCCTTCGCCATCGTGTACTGACGCATCGCATCGCGCCCGGTCGCGGGACATATCGGTGAGAAGTCCACATGCGCACCCGCGCCGCCGCGCCAGTCGAGCATGCGGAACGCGGTCATCGCGGGAATGCCGGCCAGGTTGCGATCGCCTCCGCCGGACGGCTGCACATCTCCGCTGTAGCGGCTCGCCAGAAAGCGGGCCTGCGGCACCTGTGCGAAGGCACGCTTCACAAGCGCATACTGCGCGTCGATCACCTCCGGTGTGCCGTACAGCGCGAAGTGCAGATTCCACCGGCCAACCTTCAGGTGCTCGAGCATCGCCGCAAGCGCGCTTTCCGGCATCGCGCCGGGGCCGTCGTACCACTGCGCCCTCGACGTGATACCGGCCGCGCGGCGCAACCCGCCTTCGATCACGGCGTTATTGCGAATCGTCTCGGCGAGCCGCAGCGGCCGCAGTATCTCGACAATCGTTTCGAGGTCCTGCTCATGTTGAAACTGGATTTCGCCGAGCAGGTAAGCGGGCGGCGCAGGCATCAACCACACGCCCATCTTCGTGACCACGCCGTAGTTGGACTGCATGAACATCGCGTCGAACGACGGCCCGTAGCCCGGCTGATAGGTCTGCCAGGACGTGCCGATGTCGATCCCTCCCATCCCCGTGCGCACGACATCGCCGTTAGCCAGCACGATCTCCATGCCACACTGGGTGGCGGCGTGATCGCCGTATGGCGTGTAGCCGAAGCCGCGTTCCAGTGTATTGCCGATCACGCTGCCCCAACCGGCTGCCGGCGGATCGACCCACAGCCGATAGCCCTTACTGCGCAACCAGGCGTACAGATCGAAGTAGCTGACGCCCGGCTCGACGAGCGCGTACGCCAGCGTTTCGTTGACCTCAATAATGCGGTTCATCCGCTGCAGGTCAAGCACTACTGAGCCCGTCAGCCGCGGCGCGGCGCCGCCATAGGCAAAGTTGCGGCCGGTGGACACGGTCCATAGCGGAATGCGGTAGTGCGTCGCAATGCGCAGAATGGCCTGAATCGCTTCGACCGAATCCGGCCGCAGCGCGGCGGACGCGGAGAACGCCGCAGCCTGACCGGGCGCGAACGGATCGCGATACGACGCGAGGTCGATCCCGGAGGACACGATGTTCTCCTCGCCGACAATCGCCGTCCATTCGGCAAGTGCCCGGTCGAACTGGGCTTCCGCGATATTAGGCGGCAAAATGCGTGTCAAAACGCCTCCTTCACTGTCACTACCGGCGCATCCCACCTCCGCCGCCCCAACCGCCATGCATGCCACCGCCGCCGTGCCAGCCGCCGGCCGGCCTGCCGCCCGCGAATCCCACCCTGCTGAAGTGAATATGATTCAGCGCAAAGCGGTGATGAAACCGGTCGACGAAGATAAACGGCCCACCGAATCCGACCGTCACGACGCCGCTCCAATACCACGGATCGTAGTACGGATAGAGCCCCGTCGGATACAGCGCGACAGGATTGTCATCGCCCTGCACGATCTGCCAGGTGCCATCCGGCTGCTGGCACGCGAGCCCGGTGATCTGCTGCATGGCGCCATTGATTTCGGCCTGACCCGCGACCGTCTGGCACGGCGGCCCGTCCTCACTGGATTGCGCTGCTACCGGCCCCGCACACGCGGCACACAAGGCTAATACTGCCCAACGTCCTTTGATATAACGCATGATTCCGTCCTGTCCCGACGCTTCGGTGTTGCGTCCGCACTCGCGGCCGTCGCCGTAAAGACCACGTCGTTTCGCCTCGCATCCGCCCATGCGGCTGTCTGCTCAAAACCGCGCGAGCGGCAGAAGCAGAAGCCGCATTAACATGGGCTTGCAATGAGTAAACGAAATGCCGAACAACGCTATTCCGATAATGCGCCAGGCACGCGGCCCAGTTGCGTTACATCATGTTTCAGCATGCCTTGCCGCTGGGTGTCGGGCGGCGTTCGTGCCACGCCGATCTATTCTTTCCACGACGACGGTTTGCCACCGAGCGAGCCGCACACGTCAATGGCGATCTCTCGCAGTTTGCCCTCCGAGATCGGCCCCGACAACGCGTAGCCCATGTGGCTGTTCACCCAGTAAAACGTGCGCCGGTTGCCTTCGCGAAACAGGCGGAAGGCAGTTTCATCGTCTGTAATTCCGGTCACATAGAGCGTGAGCCGCGCGCCGTCCGAATTCTCGTACATGAATTGCGCCGCCGGCCCCGCTTCGCCCGGCAGCAGGCGGCCGCCCACCAGCGAATAGCCGTACTCCTGCAGCGACGGTACCGAGAGCGGCCGGTTAAGCCGCTTCGAGAGCCAGCTGATCAGATGTTGTTCTTCGCTAGCCGCGACCTCGACCGGATGGCGCTGTTCGGGTGTGTACACCGCGTAGGCGACGTCCGCGCGCCGGGCAAAGCTCATCGGCTGGGCACCGATCCAACCGCTCGGCAAGCGCGACGCGAGCTGTCCCACCGCGAGCGCGAGGCCCGCGCCTACAGCCAGCCAGCATGCCGCGAGACTGATGCGGCGCCACCACGGCGGCGCCACGCGCACGACCACGAACGACGGCGGGCCATCGGTCGCATCGCGCTGAGAGACACCACCGCACAACGCCTGCAAGGCAGACTTCTGCGATCGCCAGGCCTCTACCTGGGCGGCCGCCTCCGGATCCTGGGCGAGATGCTCGAGAACGGCCGCGCGCGTGCCTTGCGGCAACTCGCCGTCGATGAAGGCCGAGAGCGCGCGCAAATCCGCCGGTTTCAGCGAATCGGGAAGAGCGAAATCGTGGTCGTCTTGGCTCATCACGGCGTCCTCACAACTTTCAGCGGCGTGGGGATGCGCGCCGGCCCTTCGGTCAGCAGTACACGCATGTGCTCGCGGGCACGGGACAAGCGCGACATCACCGTGCCAATCGGCACGCCGAGCGCAATCGACGCCTCCTGATAAGTCAATTCCTCGACGCACACGAGCAGCAGCACCTCGCGCTGCTCGATCGGCAGACGATACAGTGCTCGTTGCAGATCGCGCAACACCAGCCCGTCGACTTCACCGGGCGGCGCCACGAGATCGCGCCACGGCGCGCTTTCCTCATCGACTGTGACCTCGCGGCGCACCCGCAACTGATCGATGTAAAGATGCCGCAGGATCGTCAACAGCCATGCGCGCAGATTGCTGTTCGGCCGGAACGCCGCCCAGCGCGCCAACGCGCGTTCGGCGGTGTCCTGCACCAGATCGTCTGCCCATGCGGTGTCGCCCGTCAGTGCGCGCGCATAGCGGCGCAACTGCGGGAGCCATGAAATCACTTCCGCTTCGAACTTCACGCAGCGAACGGCGCGCGCGGGCTGTTAATAACCGCCAGTGCTGCTCGTGCTTCCGCCGCCGGACGAATCCGCTGTCGTACAAGCCGTGGTGCCGAAGGCTGTTAGCGCGAGCACCACGATGACGCACGCGGTTGAAACCAGTTGGGACAATTTCATATGCAGTCTCCTGACGACACCCGCTTTGGACCCCGCGCCGGTTTGCGGCCGGATGCCGGGATGTTGCGGTGTGTCATGCGTTGAATTGCCACGCGACGGGCGCAGCGGGCCGTGACCGCCGGTGCGTCGAGACGGGCCCGCCTGCGGGGCCGCCCGGACGCGGGCTAAGTCGGAGCAGGGCGCCGTCGAACACGTCGCCCATGCAACGTTAACGTCGCGGCAGCACGTTTATTCCGCCCTCTTACAGATAAAGCGCCGCACGATGGAGCGGCGGAGATGCCCGGAGCCGGGCCAGCCTTTCTCCGCCAGACTCCCGCCAGATTCGTAACTCAACGTTACGAGGGTCAGTTATCAGATGCTTCTATCCGCGCAAGCCGTTATAGTGGACGCAGAGAACGCTCCCCCCGCGCGCTTTTCCCTGAAAAGGGTAGAATCGCGGCGAGCAACTGTCCTTCTTACCTGACTTGTCCATGGCATCCGCAGAATCGCATCCGCAAAACGACTTCATGAACGCAGCGCGCAAAGAAAGAAAGCGCGTCGAGATCTATCTTGTCAATGGTATTCGCCTGACAGGGTGTATTGAGTCGTTCGATCAATATCTGGTGATGCTGCGCACGCCGGTAGGCCTGCAAGGCATCTATAAGCGCGCCATTTCGACCATCCAGCTCGACACCGGCACGCGTCCCGCGCCGCGGGCCGGACGGCCGTCGCACGGCGAGCACACCACGCGTGGCCCGCATGGCTCGCGCGAACCGCGGGAACACCGCGAGCCGCGTGAACCGCGCGAATCGTATGGCGCCCAGCCGCCAGCCGAGCGCACGCCGTCAACGGACCGGGCGCCTTCGGACGGCCCGGTGGTCGTCACGCGCCGCCGGCGCCTGTTCGGCACGGGCAATGGCGACGGTAACGGCAATAACAACGGTCAGGAATAGGCCGTGTTGCAGAGGCGGGCCGGCTGGTCCGCCTGATTAACTGTCTGCTTGACCCGTTTGATCGACCCGCCTGATTGGCCGGCTTCGCTGGCCTGCCTGGCTCGCTGGGCCCGATGCTTCAGCCCGCCGATCGAGCCGAATTCCCCAGCCGCTGCAAGATCTGCTCGATACGCACCCCCTGTTGGTGCGTCAGTTCGTATCCGGCTTTTACCGCGAGCACACGTCGGCGCCAATAGCCGGCGTTCAAGATGCGCTGCATGGGTTGCTGCGTAGCCCAGTCGAGGTGCTCCAGTTCCGCTTCCACAACATGTAATGCACTTAAGCGTTGCGCCTGCCGCGATCCGTTCGATTCCATAGCTGCGCCACCTCGTCTTTGAGCCGCCCGGATGCGACCGATGCCGGCCGTCTCTCGCGACACACCCAAGACGATTCACAGAGCCTAAATTTCAAGCATTTTTGTGACGTTTTGTGGTTTCGTGCGGCGTATCTGCCCGCAGAAAAGCCGTGGAACGCGGCGCCGGGTTTGCGCTATCCTGACTGTTCGACACTCTTTGCGGAGCAGGACATGTCCAAGCCGAAGCCCCACGCGCCGCCGCCCGCCCAAACGGCTGAAGACCGTCTCGATGAAGCTCTCGACGAAACCTTCCCCGCGAGCGACCCGATCGCCGTCGATCCTACCGAGCGGCCGCATCCCACGCCTGTGCCTCCGGCAGCCCATCATCCCGACAAGGCGAAAAAGCACCACTAGACGTAGCGTCTGACCAGTACGCTGCCGCAGGCCGCGCCAGACTGGGCCTTACTGAGACTTACTGCGCCCTGCAGCCGCCCGCGCGAGTGGCGCGCAGCATGAAAACCATCGAACCCTGCCCGCTCCCGCCAGAAGGAACGACAGCATGTCCAGCGACACCGCCCACACGCTCACCCGTGCCTCCGCGCGTTTCCTGCGCGAACGCGACGGGCACGAGGCCCACGTCACCAACGTCGAACTGTTTTTCGACCTGATCTACGCGTTTGCCGTCACGCAACTCTCGCATCGGCTGATGCATAATCTGAGCGCGTTCGGCGCGCTCGAAACGCTGGTTCTGTGGTTCGCGGTATGGCTCGGCTGGCAGTACACCTGCTGGGTCACCAACTGGTTCGATCCCGAGCGCATCCAGGTCCGTCTGCTGCTGTTTGCGGTGATGGTGATCGGCATGGTGATGGCCGCAAGCCTGCCGCTCGCCTACGGCGAGCGCGGCCCCGTCTTCGCGATCAGTTACGTCGCGATCCAGGTGGGCCGTAGTCTGGTCGTGCTGGCGTTTCTGGGCCGCGACCACCCGCTCACCGCGAACTTCCGGCGCATCTGCGGATGGCTCGCGATTTCAGGCATCGCGTGGATCGCGGGGGGGCTGCTCGACGGGATGCCGCGCTTCGCGTGCTGGAGCGTCGCGGTGCTGTGCGAATACATCTCGCCGATGTTCGGCTTTCCGCTACCGGTGCTTGGCCGCTCGACCAGCGCGGACTGGCGGACCGCCGAAGGCGGCCACATTGCCGAGCGCTGCCAGGCCTTTGTGATTCTCGCGCTCGGCGAGTCGGTGGTGGTGACGGGCGGCACGCTGTCGGATCTGGGAACATGGAGCGCGCCTTCGATCATCGCATTTCTGGTGTGCTTTGCCGGCAGCGTCGCCATGTGGTGGGTCTACTTCGACACCAGCAGCAGCGCCGGCAGCCGAGCCATCTCAAGCTCGCGCGAGCCCGGCCTGATGGCAGCATATTTCCACTACGTGCACGTGATCCTGATAGCAGGCGTGATTGTATCGGCCGCCGCCGACGATCTCATCATCCTCCATCCGCCCGAGCGCATCGGCTGGCCGACGGCGTGGCTGCTGCTCGGTGGCCCGGCCATCTACATCGCGGGCAACGGGTTGTACAAGCGCGTTGTCTATGGCTGGTTTCCGCTATCGCACTGGGTAGGGCTGGCGCTGCTCGCGCTTCTCGCGCCGATCGCATTTCACACCGATCTGCTCATGACAGGCGGCCTTACGACTGTCGTGATGATCGTCGTAGCCGCCTGGGAAAGCGTGTCGCGCCGCGGCTCGACGCAAACTGAGGAGCCTGCTAGCGCGGAGTAGCCGCAGGCATCGCTCCCGCCCATTCTGGAGCGTAGCAGGCGACCAATCGGGCGCGTGACAAACGGCGCCGCAAAAGCAACAAAACCCCGCGCGGCGAACCGGGCGAGGTCATGTTTTACTGCAACGGCGACACGCCAAGCGTTACGCTCAGTGCTGCGTTCCGGTTGTCGGCAAGCCGCTATCCAGTTGACGCTGCAGTTCCTGCACCTGACGCTGCGCATCGCGCAGCTGAGCCTGGGCAGTGCTCTTCTGCTGCGCAAGCGCCGTGGCTTCGGCACGCGTCTGCTGCTGCTGATTGTCGACGATGTTCTGTTGCTGATGCGCGACAGTAAGATCGGCCTGCAGACGGTTGGCGCGGTCTTGCGACAACGCGATCATCCGTTCGGTGAAGGCCTTTTGCGCCTCCAGCCGGGTGCGGCGGATCTCGATGTCGGACAGCTGCACGGTCTGACGGGCGAAGTCCTTGTAGATCATCTCGGCGCGCGTTTCGTCCTCGGTCTTGATGACCCGCCAGAAGGTCTTCTGCTGGAACAGCGCGACGTAGTACGTCATTTCCTGCGGGTAGAACAGCATGCTCGCGCCGTAGCTACCGTTGTACGTCGTGCGCAATTCCTTCAGCTCCGAACCCCGGATCATCTGCTGCAATTCCGCGACGTTGCCGGCGGCAGACTGCTTGGCCTCGTCCGCTGTCAGCGCTGTGCTCGGCCCTTGCTGGTCCTGGGTCGTGGCGGGCAACGGAGCTGTCGTACCCGGCTGGGAAACGACGGCGGCACTTGCTCCGCTATCCGGCAGAGACTGCGCATAGATTCCCTGCACGGTCCCGAGCGCCATCAGAGCGCCAAAGGCAATCTGTCGAAGTTTCGACTTGTGGTCCATGTAATTCCTGCTTGAACAGTTTTTGTTTTGTTACATTTTGTCTCATTATTACTCACTTTCGCGAGTTTCGGGCTCCTCGTCGAAAATTTGATACTTACGCATTTTCTCCCACAACACCTTGCGGCTGATGCCCAATGTACCGGCAGTATCTTGCCTGCGCCAACCGTTTGCTTCAAGAGCCGCGAGCACGCGGTTGCGCTCAGCCATGTCCCATTTGCTGCGGTCCACCAGCACCTCTGCGGCGCTCTCCGCGGGCACCGGCTGACTACTGCGCGCTAGCGCCAGCAACCGATGCAAGCGGGCGGCATCCCACGCACCGATCTGACGCACGGTCACGCCGATCCGCTCGGCGAGATTGCGCAACTCGCGCACGTTGCCGGGGAAATAAGTATCGGCCACCGCGTCGGCCAGCCAGTACGGAATGTCAGGCAGCGTGGCGAGCCGTTCGGGTCCCACCACCGAGGCGATAAACGCCTTGAAGATCGCGATCTTGTCGACCGCCCCGCGTTCTTCGAGCGAGGGGATTTTCAGTTCGATCACTGCAAGCCGGTAGTAAAGATCGGCGCGGAAGGTGCCGTCCTTGACGAGCTGCGGCAGGTGCCTGTTGGTGGCGGCGACCAGCCGGAAGTCGAGCTTGATGGGCGCAGCCGAACCGATTCGGGTGACCGCACTGTCCTCGAGCACGCGCAGCAGCTTGACCTGCTGGTAGAGCGGCAGATCGCCGATTTCGTCGAGGAACAAGGTGCCGCCGTCGGCCTGCTCGAAGTAGCCCTTGTGGGCCACCACTGCACCCGTAAACGAGCCTTTCGAATGTCCGAAGAAGAGCGACTCGAAGAGGCCATCAGGGATCGCGCCGCAGTTCACCGGCACGAACGGACCCTGTCCGTAGCGGCGATGTTTTTCGTGCAGCAACTGGGCAATGCGCTCCTTGCCGACGCCGGTCTCGCCATGCACGAGCACGCTGGTGTCGCAGTCGGCGAAGGTGTCGACTTCGTGCAGCAAGGCCTGCATGCATTCCGAGTTGGCGACCAGCGCGCTCGACTCGAGCGTCTGCGCGGTATGGGCGCGCAATTGCAGTACGAGCTTGGTGACCATGCCGCGCAATTCGGCGCAGGTGAAGTCGAGCGGCAGGATGTGCGAATACTCGGACGGGTACATTGCGGGATCGTGCTCGCGCGGCGCCGCGCCGACCCACACCACCGGCATGCCGTGCGCAGCTTGCCAGTCGCGCAGGATCAGCGCGCCGCTGTCGATCACCGACACGCTGATGATGGCGAGCGATGGGCGCTGCGCCGTGCGTTCGGTGGAGATCGCAATGTCGTCGGCGCGGAGCACTTCGACATCGAAGCTCGCCATGCAGCGCGCGACCCGGTCGACGATGTCGGCCTTGCCTTCCCAGACGTAGATATCGAGTTCGTCGATTTTGGCGGTGGTTCTCATTAGCGAAGAATCAGTAAACCAGTTGTGCCTGCCCGCAGGCAAGTCCGAGGTCGTGGACCGTGCTTACGCCGATCTGGACACCCAGTAGTTGCAATAAGGGAACGAGGAGCGCGTCGAGTGAAGTCAGGATCGGATTGAGGACGGAGACGATCGCGCTGAGCAAAGGGGCGGCCACCCCGCTGACGTCGACCCCAAGCAGCGTTGCATGAATCGAGGTCGCCATCTGCGTTGCGAGCTGGGTCAGCAAACCGGCAGCGGCCGATCCCACGGCATTGGTGTTGGTGGACTGGTAGGCGGTGCCGCTGTTCGGAACGCCGTTGAAGGTGAGCGTGGTCGAAGCTGGCTGCAAGGTGAGATTCACGCCCGATGCAGGTGAAGACGATCCGACTGACACGTTGACAGCCGACATCCCTAGCGCATTCACGGATGTGATCGTCGCCGGCTGGTTGCACTGCATTGCAGTGGTCGTATTTGTGAAGTTATTCAATGCGTCCCCGCCAATGCAGATACCCGCAATGCCGGTCGTTGCGACGATGGTGCTTTGGCTCGTGGCCTGTTGCGTCGTACATGCGGTGCTTGTCAAAGTGGCAGCCCCGTCGCCCGCCTCGATGTAAATCGGCAGGTTCAGGGCGCTGACGCTAACGAGATCCGGAAGTCCGAGAAAGGTCAAACCCAGGCTCAGATTCAACAGGTTGACGTTCAGATAGACCTGCACTTCCGCCGAACGCGCACTCGCGCGGGGGGTGCCGTTCGCGTACGTCCCGGCTTCCCCCACCGCAATGACTGGAGGCTGGATGATCTTCGCCTTCGCCGAAATGTTCGCCAACGGACCGAGATTGAGCGCGGTGTTGAGCTTGATAGCCGAGTTGCCGTGGGCGATCTCGGCGGCCGCCATCAATACGTCGAGCGCATTCACGGTAGCGCTAACCGCCGCCTGCGGATCGTCGAGTGCCACGGCTAGCAAGCCGTTGGTGCCAGGCGTGTTGCCCAGCGCGACTTGCAGTCCGCCCGGAATGGCCGCCTGAATCGTACCCAGATCCGTAATGGCCGTCGCACCCACCAACGTGCTCTTGCTCGCCGCCGTGACCATCGCGGAGACCAGATTCGGGAGCGATATGTTGGTGTTGAGCAACTGGGTCATCGAACCGACACCGATCGCCGCAGCCAGGTCACCCAGCTTGATCTGAGTCGTGGCCAGTCCCTGATAAGACGCCACGCTCAAGTTCAGGTTGGTACCGAGCAGACTGTTCAACAAGCCATTCAGGAGTCCCCCCGAGAGGGTCGCCACGGCGGAGGTTATCGAAAACGAGCGAACGTTGGTCGCTTCTGCCGTGCTGACAGCCTGGACGTTACGCGCCGGTCCCAGAAAAAAGTACGGCACCTTCTCGCTGACCGTAACCTGCACCGCATTCATCGGCGAACCGGAGGTCGAAAAATAGGATTGACCGGCATTGGCCGACGGATCCCAGCGGCCACACACCACCGTCACGGTGGCGCTGGTCGACAAATCGTTGCCCTTCACCGCATTGTTCTGCGCCGACGCGGTGGCCGAGGCACATGCCCCACCGTTGCTAACGGTCTGCGCACCGGCCGTCGCCGCCATATCCGCGGTCCGCTGCATCTCCCGCCGCGCAAAGTAGAGATTGCCGATATCGATCGCGCCCGCCGCTACCACCACCAAGCCGAGGCAAAGCGCGGCCACCAGCATCGTGACGCCGCGTTGGCGCCGCATCGACGCATGGCCCGCGCGGCGCCGATGCGCGAAGCGCACCCGCCGGACAAAGCGGAGAGAGGGTTCGGAGGCCGACATATCAGTTCTGCGGCGGCGTGCCGCCCTGTGAACCGCTTCCACCCGCCTGACTGACCGAGGAACCGTAGAAATCGGGGATCTTCGAATTGAACGACTCGAGATACCGCTTGTAGGCGAGGCTGGCCTCCGCGCCGAGCATCGGCCGTACGGGTGCGGCCGCTGTATTGCTGCGCTGAAGCGCGAGCCACTCGTTGGTTGAATGGTCGATTTCGCTAGCTCGCGGAGCTTGCTGTGCCGCATCGCTCTGCGCACAGGCGAAATCTGTACCGCCGACCGCCACCAGCGCGACCGCGGCCATCGCCGCCATCAGCGCGACGTTCGGCATGCGCGGCCCGCCTGCTTTTCTGTCGTTGTTTGTCATGTTCGCCCCCCTTCCGCCACCTGTTATTGTGAGAACCGCTGTAGCAAGCGCGGCGCCGGTTCAATCCCCTGCGCACCCGAAACTGGTGCAGCCCGCGCCATCTGCTGCGCTTGCGCCGCGCCTTCTTGCGCCTGTGCCGCAGCAGCTACCTTCGCCGCCTCGCGGCGAATCGCCGTACGCACATCCGGCGAGAACTTCTCCTGGTCCATCAACGCTGACGCCTGTGTGTTGTTGCCGTCCGCCAGCAGATACAGCACGACATTGCTGACGATCTTCGGATTCGTGTGATCGAGCTCCGCCGCTTTCATCAGCGGCACGCGTGCGCCGTTGACGTCGCCCTGACGCAGCCGCGCGTAACCGAGATCCGAGAGCGTCGGCGCATCGGTCGGGGCGAGCTGGACCGCTTCCTGCAACTGCTGCGCGGCGCGGCTAAAATCGCCCGACGCGCCAGCGATCAATCCAAGCCCACGGTAGCCGCGCGCGGCAAGCGGCGTCTGCAGCAATTTCGTGTACGCGTCTGCTGCCGCCTGTGGTTGATCGGTCATGCGCAGCGCGTCGGCACGCATCAAAATCGTCTCGGGTTTCACGCCATACTGCTTTTCGAACGCGTCGATGTGAGCGAGCGAGGCGTAGTAAAGCCCTTGAGCCTGCATGCGCTCGATCAGATTGAGGTACGTGCTCGGCGCGTCGGGTGCGGGATCGCGGGTCGCCTGGTCGATATCGGCCTGGCGTTCTGCTTGCGGCCCGACGCCATATCCGGAGAGCTTCGACGCGCAAGCGCTGAGTAAGGCAAGCGCGAGCAGACAAGCAGTGTGCCGGGCCCATCGCCCGAACTGCCGGTTGTGTACGTTGCACCCTTGGTCCCCTGTCTGAGAAACATCCCCGGTCGGCACAGCAAGCGCCGTGTCCACAAAGTGCTTTGATGTTAAATCGTGAGTCATAGCCATCCCTACCGACGTACCGAACTGAGCGAATGCGAGACCGCGAGCACGCCCGGGCCGGCGGTCACGATCAGAAGCGCCGGCAACAGCGTCACGATCATCACGCCAGTCATTTTCACTGCGAGACGTCCGATCCGTTCGCGCAACATCGCGCGGCGGGTCTCCCGCAAGCGTTCGCCGAACTGCTTCAACGGTTCCTGTACTGCCCCGCCGTGACGATCCACCTGTATCAGCAGGCGTACGATCGCGCGTAAATCTTCGTTGCCGTAGCTCGAGGCGAGCCGCTGCAACGATTGTTCACGCGTACGGCCCGTCGCGAACTGGCGCTGGGCGATTTCCAGTTCGCTCGACAGTACCGGCAGCACCCCGCGGAAATCGCTGACCATCACCTGCAGGCTTTGATCGATCGACAAGCCGACCCCTTGAAGCAAACGCAGCAGGTCGACCAGCATCGGCAGTTCATCGATCACACCACGCCGGCGAGCGGACGCGCGGCGCTGAATAAAGAACTTCGGCAACATGAAACCGACGATCAGCGCGCAGACCACGGCGGCGACATAACGCTGACCGTCGAGATGGCCGCTTGCCAGCGTGCCACAAAGGAGTGGCAAAACGATCGCACAACCGATTCGTGCAACGAGGAACAATCCTCGCGCACGCGTATCGACGAAGCCGCATTGCTCGAGCATGCGCCGGTCTTCGTCGGCGACCAGTTGCCGTCCCAACGGTGTATCGAGCCACCGGATACCGGTGTGCGCAAACTGCTCCAAAAGGGCTTTCAACCCGGTGGGACGGGTCGGTTTCGATGGTTTCCCGGTCGCATTCGGTAACGCATCACCAGAACGCGCTGCGGTGCTCGCGGCGGCGAGCGCCGCACTTTGCTGTGCGCGTTGATCGAGCGCATGCGCCAGGGTTCGCTGACTGCGACGAGCCGCCGCCAGTCTCGCCAGTATCAGCCCGGCAATCAACAGCAGCGCAAAAGCGGCGAGCGCCAGTGCCAGCGCGGCGACAAGATTGGCTCGCATCACGTCCTCTGCAACCGCGTCATGCGGTGGAGCATATAGGCGCCGACCAGTTGCAGCCCGAACGCGAGATATACCAGTTGGCGTCCGCTCGGGTCGAACCACATCGCACCGAAATAGCGAGGGTTGGTCAGCATCAGAAAGCCGCCAATGCCGACCGGTAACAACGCGAGAATCCAGGCCGACAGGCGCGTTTCGGCAGACATCGCAGCCAGTTCGCGCTCGGCCTGCTCAAGATCGCGCATGAACGAGGCCATGCGATCGAGCATCACATCCGCCCGGCCACCGTATTTCACCGAGAGGCGCAATACAGCGCCGACCAGGTCGAGTTCGCGAGCGCCGTACAGCACCGCTGCCTGCGAAAGTGCACGGTCAATTTCAACGCCGGTCCGCAACATGCGTGAAACATGATCGAGGCATTCACGCAACGGGGTTTCGGCGGTTTGCATCGCCCCCTGAAACGCCGCCGGTACGCTATTGCCCAGGATGATGAGACGCACGATGCCGTCCAGAAACGACGGCACTTGCCGCACGATTTTCTGGCGGCGCTTTTGTGTTCGCACCGACACGAGGAACGAGACGAAACAGACGCACGCGAGCAGCATCACGCCTGCGGCCAGTGCACCGCCCTCGCGGCCCGCCCAGAAGCAAAGCCATAGCGAGACCAGCGCAACGATGATGGCCGGCGTACGGGCATTCGAAATGCCGGCGCGGTTCATCGTGTTGTCGACGACAAAGCGCAGCCGCGCCTTCAGATACGCCAATCGCTCGCGCGAACCGGAGCCGGCTTCGAGAGCATGCGGCATCACGCCGCCGTGTGCCGCCGCCGCTTGCCGCACGGGCGCCACCCGCGGGCGCTCGAGGCTGGCGGACGCCGCCGGCGCCATACGGCTGTCGATAAAGCGCTCGGTGCTGACCTGCTCGTCGCGTCGCGCCCCGCGCTGCCATAACAGCAGCGCACCGGCCGCGCACAATAGCGCGATCGCCGCGAAGAGCAAGGTGACGCTAGACATTGAAGCCCCCGCCGAAGCCACCACCACTGCCAAAGCCACTGAATCGGCCCGATGATTCGGGCGCGCCGCCTAAAGCCTGTCTGAAGCGCACCAGCTTCGGCGAATGCGGATGGATGCCGAGCGAAGTCCAATTATCGATCTCTTCGCCATCCTGAGCGGTTATCGGCTCGTAGCGATACAACTCCTGAGTCGCGATGATGTTGTCGGACAGACCCGTCACTTCGGTGATCGAAAGAATCCGCCGACGGCCGTTCGAGAGGCGACCGATCTGCACGATGAAGTCGATCGCATTGGCGATCTGCCGGCGCAGGCTCGACTCGGTGCCTTGAAAACCCGCGAAACCCGCCAGCATTTCCAGCCGGTACAGGCACTCGCGGGGCGAACTCGCGTGTACCGTGCCCATCGAACCGTCGTGGCCTGTGTTCATGGCCTGCAACATTTCGAGCACTTCTCCGCCGCGCACTTCGCCGACGATGATACGGTCCGGCCGCATCCGCAAGGTGTTGCGCAGCAGGTCGCGAATCGACACCACGCCGGCGCCGTCGAAGCCACCTGGGCGGCTTTCGAGCCGCACCACATGCGGGTGGTTCAGCGAGAGTTCCGCCGTGTCCTCGATCGTCACCACGCGCTCCCCTTCGGGAATGTGGAAGGCGAGCGCGTTTAACA
>NZ_JAMFSB010000219.1 GCF_026225065.1 Paraburkholderia sp.
CCCGGATGAAGACGGCGACCGCTTCATCGAGATCTGGAACAACGTGTTCATGCAGTTCGACATGCACGAGGACGGCAGCGTGCACCCGCTGCCCGCCCCCTGCGTCGACACCGGCATGGGCCTCGAGCGTATCGCAGCCGTGCTGCAGCACGTGCACAGCAACTACGAGATCGACCTGTTCCAGGCGCTTATCAAGGCAGCAGGCCGCGAAACCGGCGTGGCTGATCTCACGAACAACTCGCTGAAGGTGATCGCCGATCACATCCGCGCGTGCTCGTTCCTGATCGTCGACGGCGTGATTCCGGGCAACGAAGGCCGCGGCTACGTGCTGCGCCGCATCGTGCGCCGCGCGATCCGCCACGGCTACAAGCTCGGCAAGAAGGGTTCGTTCTTCCATCGTCTGGTGCCGGATCTCGTCGCGCAGATGGGCGAGGCTTACCCGGAACTGAAAGACGCCGAACAACGCGTGATCGACGTGCTGCGTCAGGAAGAAGAGCGCTTCTTTGAGACCATCGAGCACGGCATGTCGATTCTCGAAAGCGCGTTGGCAGACCTGGACGCGAAGGGCGGTAAGACGCTCGACGGTGAACTCGCATTCAAGCTGCACGACACCTACGGCTTCCCGCTGGATCTGACGGCGGACGTCTGCCGCGAACGCGAAGTGACAGTAGACGAAGCCGCTTTCGACGAAGCCATGGCGCGCCAGCGCGACCAGGCTCGCGCGGCCGGCAAGTTCAAGATGGCCCAGGGCCTCGAGTATTCGGGCGCGAAAACCACGGTCCACGGCTACGAAGAGGTCGTGTTCGACGACGCGAAGGTGATCGCGCTTTACGTGGATGGCGCGTCGGTCAAGGAAGTCACGCAGGGCCAGCAGGCAGTGGTCGTGCTGGACCACACGCCGTTCTACGCGGAATCGGGCGGTCAGGTCGGCGACGCCGGCGTGCTCGCCAACGCGAGCGTGCGTTTCGCGGTGGCGGATACGCTGAAGGTGCAAGCCGAGGTGGTCGGCCACCACGGCACGCTCGAGCAGGGCACGCTGAAGATTGGCGACGTCGTGAAGGCGGAAATCGACGCGGTGCGTCGCGCCCGCACCGAGCGCAATCACTCGGCCACCCACCTGATGCACAAGGCGCTGCGCGAAGTACTCGGCACGCACGTGCAACAAAAGGGTTCTCTCGTCGATCCCGACAAGACCCGGTTCGACTTCGCCCACAACGCGCCGATGACGGACGAGCAGATCCGTCAGGTCGAAGCCATCGTCAACGCCGAAGTGCTGGCGAACGCGCCGGGCATCGTGCGCGTGATGCCGTTCGACGAAGCGGTGAAGGGCGGCGCCATGGCGCTGTTCGGCGAAAAGTACGGCGACGAAGTGCGCGTGCTCGACCTTGGCTTCTCGCGCGAGTTGTGCGGCGGCACCCACGTGCATCGCACTGGCGATATCGGCTTCTTCAAGATCGTGATGGAAGGTGGCGTTGCGGCAGGTATCCGTCGCGTGGAAGCGATCACCGGCGACAACGCGGTGCGCTACGTGCAGGAACTCGACGCCCGCATCAATTCGGCCGCAGCTGCGCTGAAGGCGCAGCCCGCAGAGCTTACGCAGCGGATCGTTCAGGTGCAGGACCAGGTGAAGGCGCTGGAGAAGGAACTCGGCGCGCTCAAATCGAAGATGGCCTCGAGCCAGGGCGACGAACTGGTTGGCCAGGCAGTCGAGGTCGCGGGCGTGCATGTGCTGGCTGCGACGCTGGACGGCGCGGACGTCAAGACGCTGCGCGAAACGGTCGACAAGCTGAAGGACAGGCTGAAGAGCGCGGCTATTGTGCTGGCTTCGGTTGAAGGCGGCAAGGTCAGCCTGATCGCTGGCGTGACGGCGGACGCAAGCAAGAAGGTCAAGGCCGGCGAACTGGTCAATTTCGTGGCGCAGCAGGTGGGCGGCAAGGGCGGTGGCCGTCCCGATATGGCGCAGGCTGGCGGCACCGAACCGGCGAATCTGCCGGCGGCGCTGGCCGGCGTGAAGGGCTGGGTGGAAGCTCAGTTGTAAGCGCTGTTATAAGCCATTCGGAGCAAGCCGTCCGGAGCCCCCGTTTTGTAGCGGGACCTCTGAAACAAAAGAGCCGCGAGCGTAAAAACTCGCGGCTCTTTTGTTTTCGGTGCGGTGGAGAAGTGGGCGCAGTCGTAGCCGCAGCAGCGCGCGTTGCGACCAGACCATGCCTCCGGCGATCAGGCTGCCGTCGGCAAGCTCGCCTCGACTTGCCCACTCACAGGCTCAGCCAGATTGCTGTTGGCCAGCAAGGTCTCGCGCAGCGCTTTGAGCGCCGACGAGAAATGCCCGCGCCGCCAGACGAGCAGCGTATCAATGATGCCCAGGTCGTCGAGCGAATGCACCGCGATGTTATTCATATCGTGCTGCAGGTCGAGCACCGAGCGCGGTGCGACCGCCACGCCCGCTCCCGCCGCCACACACGCGACGATCGCATGATAGGAGCCGAGTTCCAGCACCCGCGCCGGGCGGATGCCATGCTCCATGTACCACTTCTCGACGTAGCTGCGGTACGCGCAGCCGCGCTCGAAGGCAATCAGCGTCGACAGCGCGATGTCGCGTCCCTCGCGAATCGGGCGATGTCCGCGCGGCGTCAGCATCACCAACTCTTCGCGAAACACGGGCACGGATTCGAATAACTCGCCGTCCCAGCCGGGGGCGAGAGGGGTAGCGATCAACGCGGCGTCCACTTCGAAGGCCCGCACCCGCTCGATCAATCGACCGCTCGTCCCTGTCTCCAGTTCAAGCCCGACCTCTGGCCAACGCTGGTGATACTGCGCCAGCAGCCCCGGCAGGCGGCTCGCCGCCACGCTTTCCATGGTCCCCAGTCGTAGCCGGCCGCTCGGGTGGTCTTCGCGCAGCGCCTGGCGTGCCTCGTCGGCGAGCGCCAGCAGCCGTTCGGCATAGGGCAGCAAGGTTTCACCGGCGGGCGTGAGCACCAGCCGGCGGCCGTCGCGGATGAACAGTTCGGTGCCGAGCTGCTCTTCGAGCTGCTTGATGCGGGTGGTCACGTTCGACTGCACCCGGTTGAGCTTCGCGGCAGCGCGCGTGACGCCGTTCTCGCGCACCACGGCGCGAAAAATGGTCAGTGCGGCCAGATCCATGGTTCTCTCCAGGAGATCATTGGTATCTATATTATTCATTTTTTGTGATTAAAACGTCAAGCTATGATGGGTTCAAGGAGTCGCTGCATGGCATATGCCGCGCCCCAGTTCCGCAATTTGGCCGCGTTCGACCTCTCTTGAAGCAGTCACATGGACAATCTCGCCTCAACTCACCCACTCGCCGCGTCGGCCGGATCTCACCCGGCCCGCGAGGCTGCAATCGCCTGCATGATCGTGTTGGCGGTGGCGCTCGGTATTGGCCGCTTTGCCTTTACGCCGCTTCTGCCGTTGATGTTGCACGGCGGCGGACTCGACATCCGTCACGGCGGCTGGCTTGCGTCTTGCAACTACGCCGGCTACTTTGCCGGTGCGGTAGCCTGCGCTGCGCTGCGCGTCGAACCGGCGCGGATGGTGCGCGTGGGGCTCGCCTTGACCGTGCTGCTGACCTTGGCGATGGGTCTGACCAGTCACTTCTGGATCTGGGCAATCGTGCGCTTCGCCGCCGGCGCGGTCAGCGCGTGGACCTTTGTGTTCGCGTCGCAGTGGGGATTGCGGCGGCTCGCCGAACTGGGCGCGCATGGGTGGGGCGGGGTGATCTACACGGGGCCCGGGTTTGGGATCATTGCTACCGGGTTGTTCGTGAGCGCCGCCGGACGGTTTGGGGCCACGGCGGGTTGGTTGGGGTTTGGGCTCGCGGCGGCGGTGCTGTCCGCGCTGGTCTGGCGGGTGTTTGTCGCCGTGCCCACCTGGCCTGCCGCCGCGGCATCCGCAAGCGGTAGTGGTGGCAACAGCAGCAACAACGGCAACAGCACAACGCATTCGACCTCCCCCGCAGCCTCAGCAGCGACCCCCGCGGCGAATCCCCCGCATCGTGCCGACGCCTTCTGGCTGGTCGTGCTGTACGGCGTGCCGGGCTTCGGCTACATCATCACTGCGACCTTCTTGCCGGTGATCGCCCGCCATGCGCTGCCCGGTTCCGCGTGGCCTGACCTGTTCTGGCCAATGTTCGGCCTCGCGCTGATCGTCGGCGCACTGGGCGCCGCGCGTCTGCCGCACCACTGGGACAACCGGACCCTGCTGGCCGCCTGTTACGTCCTGCAGGCGGCGGGCGTGGCCCTCGGCATCGTCTGGCCGACGGCTGGCGGCTTCGGGCTCGGTAGCATGTTGATCGGGCTGCCGTTCACCGCCATCACCCTGTTCGCGATGCGCGAGGCGCGCCGCCTGCGTGGTGATCACGCGGCCGGCCTAATGGGCTACGCGACTGCAGCCTACGGCGTCGGACAGATCATCGGGCCGCTGGTGGCGGCACCGATCGCCGTCCATACCGGTTCGTTCTCCCTTGCGTTGTGGCTAGCAGCAGGCGCGCTGCTGCTCGGCGCGCTTGGGCTGACATGTGTCGCTTACCGGCCGAACGGCCCAAACGGCCCGAACAGGCCGCAGCGGGCATAGCCGACGCAGCCACAGCCACAGCCTCCGTAAAGCATTCTGTAATCTGACCGGCGAAAAACAATTTACTGGCTGGCGCACTAAAATGACCGCTTTCCGGTCATCTCTCCAGCGTCCGTTGCCGGGCGCCTCGCCAGCCATGCAACATTTCGCCTCCGATAACTACGCGGGCATCTGTCCCGAAGCACTCAGTGCGCTGATCGCCGCCAACAACAGCGGCCACGAACCCGCGTACGGCGACGACTCCTGGACCCAGCAGGTCTGCGACCGCTTGCGCGACCTGTTCCAGACCGACTGCGAAGCGTTTTTCGTTTTCAACGGCACGGCGGCCAATTCGCTCGCGCTTGCTTCGCTGTGCCAGTCGTATCACTCGGTGATTTGCCATGAACTGGCGCATATCGAAACCGACGAATGCGGTGGCCCGGAGTTCTTTTCGAACGGCTCGAAGCTGCTGACCGCGCCTGGAGCAGGCGGCAAGCTGACGCCCGACGCGATCGAAGCCGTCGTGACACGGCGTGCGGATATCCACTATCCGAAGCCAAAGGTCGTGACGCTCACGCAGTCCACCGAAGTGGGCACTGTCTACAGCGTCGAAGAAGTGCGCGCGATCGCCGCGATTGCCAAGCGCCGTCACCTGAAAGTCCATATGGACGGCGCGCGCTTCGCGAACGCAGTGGCTGCGCTCGACGTGCATCCATCCGAGATCACCTGGCGCGCGGGCGTCGACGTGCTCTGCTTCGGCGGCACGAAGAACGGCCTGCCGGTCGGTGAAGTGGTGGTGTTCTTCGACCGCGCGCTCGCTGACGATTTCGCGTATCGCCTCAAGCAAGCCGGGCAGCTCGCCTCGAAGATGCGCTTCATTTCCGCTCCGTGGCTGGGCCTGCTCGACGGAGACGTGTGGCTACGCAACGCGCGCCACGCCAACGCGATGGCGAAATTGCTGGAGAGCCGCCTCGCCGAGATTCCTGGCGTGAGCATCATGTTCCCGACTGAGTCGAACGCGGTGTTCGCGCAGTTGCCCGCGCAGGTGGCGAAGGCCATGCGCTCGCACGGCTGGAAGTTCTACGAATTCATTGGCGCGGGAGGCTGCCGGCTGATGTGCGCGTGGGATACCCAACCCGACACCGTCGAACGCTTTGCGGCCCAGGTGCGTGAACTCTGTGCTGCATGAGTGCCCGATGAATACCGCACGAAACTCACATCTTCGATGCATAGCTGCTCCGCGATTCGAGCGGCTCGGCTACGAGCGATGTACGCGCTGATCCACCGCAACCCGATACCACAAAGACATATCCAAAGACCATTCCCACCATGAGCGACTACCGATTCTGTCCCCGCTGCGCAACGCCTCTCGTCGAGCGCGCCGACGCCGAACACGAGGGCGGCCGTGTGCGCCAGGTTTGCCCCGATACGACATGTGGCTATGTGCACTGGGACAATCCGCTGCCCGTAGTGGCTGCGATTGTGGAGTACGAGGGTAAGATCCTCCTCGCACGCAATGCTGCGTGGCCTGAAGGGATGTTCGCGCTGATCACCGGTTTTCTGGAGAACGGCGAAACACCGGAGGAGGGCATCGCGCGCGAAGTCCGCGAGGAGACTTCGCTGCAGGCCGAGACGGTCGAACTGGTCGGCGTCTACGAATTCATGCGCAAGAACGAACTGATCATCGCCTATCACGTGCGGGCGTACGGCACGATCGCGTTGTCGCCCGAACTGCTCGAATACCGGCTCGTCGAGCCGGCCAAGCTGCGGCCGTGGCGTGCGGGCACCGGACAGGCACTCGGTGAGTGGATGCGCCGTCGCGGTCTGCCGTTCGAGTTCGTCGAGCGGCCCGGGCAATAGCGGAAAACGCCCGCTCGCTTTCTCGACACCTCCTATTTCAACAATCCTCTGCGAACCGCTTACGATGAACAAACCCGCGCCCGCCCCGCGTACAGCATTCCGTCACTTTTTGCCGATCACGACACGATGGATGGACAACGATGCCTACGGTCACGTGAACAACGTCGTCTGTTACAGCTATTTCGACACGGTCGTGAACGAGTATCTGATTCGCGCTGGCGTGCTCGATGTCGAGCATGGCGAGACTATCGGCCTGGTGGTCGAAACGCAGTGCAACTACTTCGCGCCGCTGGTGTTTCCGGAGCGTGTCGAAGCCGGTCTGCGGGTGATCCGTATCGGTTCGACGAGCGTGCGCTACGAGGTGGGTCTGTTCAAGGAAGGTGATGCGCACGCCGCCGCGCAAGGTCACTTTGTACACGTCTATGTGGACCGCGCGACGCGGCGGCCGGTCGAGCTGCCTGCAGCGTTGCGGGCGGCACTTGAACCGCTTGTGGTCGTGACTGCCTAGCTTTTCCACTTCCGTTGCGCAACGCAACGTGTCTTTGCGCCCGTTTGGTCTATCGACGGGCAATCCTCCCTGTTTGAATCCAGATTCCGAAAATCCGCCTGCGCCAGCACTCATAAGGCTTGGCGCGGAGGTGGGTCGCCGATTCAAACGCTTGATCGTTTGGTGAGCGTCCTCCAGAAATCTTGTCGGCAATACGAGGACAAATACAGACAATCAGGTGAAAGGAGCAAGCGGGGCGATTGGTCTTTTCGAGCCGCCCTGGCCGCTGCCATAGACAAACCTGTGCTGCGTCCGCGATCACGCGCCGCAGTCGCAGGAGGGAGGGGACATTATGAGAAATGCAAAGGCAAAAGCCGGCGTACAACCGAACGGACTCATGTCGACGCGGCTCGTCGCGGGCATGCTCAGGCGGCTCGCTGTGGCGATTGCGGTGGCCGGACGGGGCGTGGCTATCGTAATGGCTCCGGCGTATCCAGGCGGGCGCAGGAACCGGCATACCAAGGCGGGACCCATGTACTGGCGACGAGTTCAGCCAGCCAGGTGCGCGCGCGTGGGTCCGGGTGCCGTATTGGTTACGATGGCGTTGGCCGTCTCAGCTTGCGCGGATGCCAGTTCGACGGATGCCTCCGCCGCGCACGCTTCAGAGAACACTTCGTCTGCGCAGGCGCCCGGCGGCGCATCTTCCCCGCGTCCCGCGCTGGAAATCGCCAAGCAATGCCAGCTTGCCGACGAACAGCGTATCGCCGATCGTTTGCCAACGGCGAGTGGCATGACCGAACAGCGTGTTCGTCCGTTGACGCTGCGCGACTCCGGCATCGATGGCTCGCTTATGTTCGCGCGCGACGTGGACTTTCGTGTGACCGGCGATATCGGCTTCATGATCCACAGCATGGCGGCCACGCTTACGCCGACGCATCCCGGCGCGCCGATTGTGTTCGACGATCCGACCAGCGTTACGATCGACGTCCACCGTGGCGACGTCACACTCGACAGCAACAAGCTCACGGCGATCTTCAACCGCTATCTGTTCCAGTACCAGGGCTCGCCTCTGCGCAATATGCACGTCGTGCCGCAGGACGGCGGCACGTTGCGCATTACGGGCGAAATGCATCGCGACAGCTGGGTGCCGATTGTCCTCAGCGGCTCACTCTCGATGCGCAACGCTGACGAACTCGTGTTCCATGCAGAGCACGTCGAAGTTGCCGGCGTGGGGGCGGACAAGCTGATGCAGGCAGCACATGTGAAGATGGCCGACCTGCTGAAAGTCGACACACCGATTGCGCGTCTGGAAGGCGACGACGTGGTCATGCTGGTGGAAAAACTCACGCCGCCTCCGGCACTGCACATGACGATCACACAGATCGACACGTCGTCGGCCGGCGTGCACTTCACGCTTGACGATCACACGTTGCACGATATTGCGTGGCCCGCGACAATGCCGCCGCGCGGCATGCTGGTGGAGGGGGGCGACGTCAAATTCATGCGTTCGATGCCGATGAACATCGATATGGCGCTGACACCGGTCGACGCAAACGCACCGTTCGTACTGGACCTGTACCACTACCGCGAGCAGATGGCAGCGGGCTATTTCACCTTCGATGAAGCCGGCGCGCTGAATGTGCATCTGCCCTCATTCGACACACTGGCAGACGCCTCGCACGACGTCGCACAACAGACCGGCAGCGCTAGCGCGCGCTTCAACGACAGCTTTATCCGCGCGCAACAGGCATCGCTTGCGGCTGCGCGACTCCAATGGCAGAGCGTGCCGCCCGATTTGCGCAATGCCGCGCAGGCGCGAGCGATCCCGGTCGGAACCCGTGCCGTGTTTTCCGGCGCGAACGCACTCACACCGGGCTCGGCGATCACCGACGAGCGGCACTCGTCGGGACCGGCGCCGCTGATTCATATGGAGAACGTAGATTTCTTCGTCTCGGGGCGAATCGGTTTTCACGTGCGTTCTCTCGACGCGCAGATGGTGCCGAAAAAACCGGGACAGCCGGTCGATCTCGACGATCCTGAGCAGTACGACATTCACATCATAGGCGGCGAGGTGGTGGAGCCCTGGCCGGCCATGGCGGCTCTGTTCAACGATTACCTGCTGGATTACGAACCGCGTTCGCTGAACGATCCGAAGTTGACACCGGAGAACGGGACGCTGCAGGTTACGGGCGGCATCAAGTTGTGGAATCACTTTCCGGGCGTATGGTTGCCCACGACGATGAGCGGGACGATTGTCGCGCGGGATGAACGGCATCTGGTGTATGCGCCGACGTCCGTCAAGGTGCTGGGTGTACCGCAAGCGGGGTTGTTGCGGGCGCTGGATATTCCGTTAGCCTCGTTGACGCCGTTCGTGCGCAAGGGAGTGGCGTTGCAGGGCAATGATCTGGTGTTTGATCAGTACACGGTATTTCCGCCGCCGGTGTTGCAGGGGCATCTGGCGAGTGCGACTGTGACGGATGAGGGGTTGGTGTTGAAGTTTCAGCGCGACAGCGGGGCAGTGGTGGCGAGGCCGCCTGCTGGGGCCGGCCGGAGTTTTGTGTGGATTCAGTCTGGCGATATCAAGATGTTTGATTCGTTGGTCACGAATGGCAGGACTTTGATTCGGGATAGTTCGGAGTCTAACGCCATGCGCTTTGAGCTTTACGGGTATCGGCGGAGTGTTGCCAATGGCGTTGTGCGGATGGGAGAGGACGGGGGATTGGTTGTTGATGTGGCACAGAGGAAATGACAGGCCCAAAAAACCGCTTACCCGATCACCTGCCGGAGGCAATATTGGGCCACCGCATCGAGCACAGCGGCATCCTCGCCGACGGCGGTAGCGCAATGAATGGTGACCCCAGGATGCGCAGCCCGGCACTTATCGAGCACCGCAGGTAAATCCCTCCTAACGTGCCCACCTTGCCCGAAGAAAACGGGAATCACTGTGACAGCGGAACACCCAAGAGAAACCTGCGCAGCGACAGCAGAAGGAAGATCCGGCTCCATCAACTCAAGAAACGCCAATGAAACCGGTCCGGCGGAGCCATAAGAAGCCTCCAGCCTGGCAGCGAGCCGTCCAAAAGGCTCCCCCCAGCGAGGATCCCGAGCCCCATGTCCAAATAGCACAATCCCGTGCAACGCCATGGCCCCACCCCTAATGCCGGTCCACCCACTTCAACCCAACCAGCCCAAGCACGAGATACACCAACCCGGGCGTAGCCGCAGTCAAAGGCGCAGGCCAGGTATTCAACATCCCCATGTGCGAGAACAAGGTGTTGAACAGCTGGAAACTCATCCCCAGCATGATCCCGCCAAACACCTTCATCCCCACCACGCCCGCGCGCGTATGCAGATAAGCAAACGGCAACGACAGCACCAGCATCACCAGCACCGCAAACGGATACAACAGCTTGCGCCACAACGCAATCTCGTACCGTTGCGTGTCCTGATGATTTTGCTGCAAATGCTGGATGTAGCGGAACAGGTTGAACATCGACATATTGTCCGGCGATACCAGCAGCACCGACAGAATCTGCGGCGTCAACTCCGAACGCAGCGAGTACTCCGGCACCGTCACCTGGCTCGCCCGGTACACCGGATTAAGCGCATCCTGGGGCGTTCCCGCCACCGGCGGCACGTCGATCAATTGCGTATCCGTCACGTCCTTCAGCAACCAGTGGCCCGGTGGCTGAAACTTGCCGCTCTGCGCAATCCGCACATTCGACAGGCGGAACTTCGAATCGAATTCGTAGATGCGCACGTCGGTGATCGAGGCGTCCGGCTGCAGCTTGCCGACGTTCACGAAACGCGTCACCTGCTCGCCGTCCGCGCGCGCCGTCAATGTATCCTTTACCCATACGCCCGACTCGAAGTTGGTCGACACCGCCGATCCCAACGCCTCCAGCCGCACCCGCTCCGATAACTGGTCCGTGTAAGGTCCGACAACTTCGCCGATGATGTAAGTCAGGATCACCAACGGAATCCCGATCTTCAGCAGCGAACGCAGCGCCTGATTCGTCGCGAGACCCGACACCCGGAAAATCGTGTATTCGGAGTTGGCCGCCATCTGCGCAAACACGTAGATCGCGCTGATCAGCGCCGCCACCGGAATGATTTCGTAGAAGCGCGACGGCGTCTGCAACGCCACCCGCAGCACTGCATACTGGAACTTATAGTTGCCGTGGCCGACCGAGTTCAGTTCGTTGATCAGGTCGAAGAAGAAGAACAGGCCCGAAAACGCAAACAGCACGAAGACAAACGACAGGTAGACCTGAGTTGCGAAGTACTTTTCATAGATCCGCATCGATCAGGCTCCCTGCGACGAGCGTCGGAACGTCGCCCGCGTGAACAAGGGCCGATTGCGCACCCGCAGCCAGAAAATGAACGCCACAATCGCGGCCACGACGATGTGTAGTCCGAGTAGCCCTACGGGGAACGACATCTTGCCCTGCTGGATCCATGACTGCACAACGTTCAACAGGTTCGAATACGTCAGATAAATCAGCACGGCCATCACCAGGTTGATCGTGCGGCTGCGTCGCGGGTTCTGGTGCGCCAAAGGGATGGCCAGCAGCATCAGGTTGATCGCGATCAGCGGCAAACCGGCTCGCCATGCAAACTCGGCGAGGTTGTCTTTGTTCGGGTTGCGTAACAGTTCGAGGGTCGGCGTGCCCGTCGTGGTTGGGACGTTGACCACCGGCTGGCTCTGGATCTTCACGCCGTAACGCTCGAATTCCATGATGCGGAAATCCGGCTTGCCCGGCTCGCCGTCGTAGCGCCGGCCGTTCTCAAGCACGACGAAGCGGTCGCCGTTCTTGTGGGTCTCGGTATGGCCGGTCTTCGATACGACCACGTTGACCTTGCCGTTTTCCGTGCTGGTCACGAACACGTTCTCGACGCGCGCCTGGTCCGGCGACATCTTTTCGATGAAGAACACCCGGTGGCTCACCGTCGATTCGCGGAACTGCCCTGGCGCCAGCAGCGAGACCTCGTCGCGCTGCTGGAAGCGCGCGCGGATCAGCTTGCTCTGCTGGTTCGACCACGGCCAGCCGACGAACACGAAGAACATGATGAGGATGATGATGGGCGTCGCAAACACGGCGATGGGCCGGATGAAGCGCGTGAGACTCACGCCCGAGGCCAGCCAGACCACCATTTCGGAGTCTTTGTACCAGCGTGTCAGGACGAACAGGATGGAGACGAACAGGGTCGCGACCAGCATGATGGCCAGATAGCCGATCACGGTCAGGCCGATCAGGACCAGCACGTCGCGCGGATCGATCTCCCCGGAAGCGGCGAAGCCGACAATCCGGATCATCATCGTAGTCAGCACGAGCGTGAGGAGAACCATGAACACGGCACCAGCCGTGTACGCGAGTTCGCGCTGGAGGGAGCGTTCAAAGATCATTGTTGATGAACAGAGTGCGTGCCTTGGGGGTAGTCCGGGAGCCTCCCGTCAGCCCCGTGCAGCCGCCGCGGGAAAAATAGCGGATAATTGCGGCTTTCATCCTAAGCCCAGATTTTATCCGAGGACAAGCGCGATGGACTTTAGCATAAAAGCCTGTGATTGGAGCAAAGGCTCCTCGAATGGGTTCCTGACTGGAAAGTCCGATTGCATCGTGATCGGCATTTTCGAGTCGCAAACGCTGTCGGGCGCCGCATTGGAGATCGATGCGGCCACCAAGGGTCTCCTGACCCGTATCGTCAAAGCCGGTGACATGGACGGCAAGAGCGGTACCACGTTGTTCCTTCATGAAGTATCCGGTATCGGTGCTTCGCGTGTCCTGCTGGTTGGCCTCGGCAAGCAGGACGCTTTCAGCCAGAAAGCCTACGGCGACGCCGTGCGGGCCGCCTGGCGCGCCATCCTGGCAACCAAGATCGTCCAGGTGACTTTCACACTGGCCCAGTTGCCCATCCTCGAACGTTCGGCCGACTGGGCCGTGCGCTCGGCCATCCTTGCGCTGCGCGAACTGTCGTACAAGTTCACGCAGATGAAGAGCAAGCCGGATACCACGCCGAAGGCGCTCAAGCGCATCGTGTTCAGCGTCGACACCGGTGACGAGAAAGCCGCCAAGGTCGCCGCCAAGCAAGGCGCGGCGCTCGCCAACGGCATGGATCTGACGCGCGACCTCGGCAACCTGCCGGGCAACGTCTGCACGCCGACGTACCTCGCCAATACTGCGAAGAAGCTCGCCAAAGACTGGAAGCTGAAGGTCGAAGTGCTCGGTCAGAAGCAGCTCGAAGCGCTGCGCATGGGCTCGTTCCTGTCCGTCACACGCGGCTCGGTCGAACCGCCCCAGTTCATCGTGCTGCAGTACCAGGGCGGCGCCGCCAAGGCTGCTCCGGTGGTGCTGGTCGGCAAGGGCATCACGTTCGACACCGGCGGTATTTCGCTCAAGCCTGGCGACAGCATGGACGAAATGAAGTACGACATGCTCGGCGCGGGTTCGGTTCTCGGCACGATTCGCGCGGTCGCGGAAATGGGCCTGAAGATCAACCTCGTCGTAATCGTCCCGACCTGCGAAAACATGCCGTCGGGTACCGCCACCAAGCCGGGCGACATCGTCACCAGCATGAAGGGCCTGACGATCGAAGTGCTGAACACCGATGCGGAAGGGCGTCTCATCCTGTGCGACGCGCTGACCTATGCGGAGCGCTTCAAGCCGGCGGCGGTGATCGACGTGGCAACCCTTACTGGAGCTTGCGTGATCGCTCTGGGTCACCACAACAGCGGCCTGTTCTCGAAAGACGACGCGCTCGCGGGTGAGCTGCTCGACGCTTCGCGCGAAGCGTCCGATCCGGCGTGGCGCATGCCGCTCGATGAGGAATACCAGGACTTGCTGAAGTCGAACTTCGCGGACCTCGCCAACATCGGCGGGCGTCCGGGCGGCAGCATCACGGCGGCGTGCTTCCTGTCGCGCTTTACCGAAGCGTACCCGTGGGCCCACCTCGACATCGCCGGCACGGGATGGAAGAGCGGCGCCGCGAAGGGCGCAACGGGCCGCCCGGTGCCGCTCCTGTCGCAGTTCCTGATCGATCGTGCCGCGGACGGTCGCGCTGCACAATGATCCATCGCAGTACCGACGCGCGTGTTGAGGCGCTGAGGCGGAGCCGCCGATGACGAGAATCGATTTTCACTCGAACGTCGGCGATTCGTTGTTGTACGCGTGCCGCCTCGCGCGCAAGGCGTACCTGGCCGGCCAGCCGACTATCGTGCTGGCCGAGCCGCCGCGGCTGCGCGCATTCGACGAGCAGTTGTGGACCTTTTCGCCACTCGACTTCGTGCCGCACTGTTATGCCGACAGCCCGCTCGCTGCGCAAACGCCGATCGTGCTGACAGCCAGTGCTGACCAGGTGCCGCACTACCAGGTCCTGCTGAATCTGGGGGCCGAGGTGCCGGCGCAGTTCGCCCGCTTCGAAAGATTGCTGGAAGTGGTCGGTAACGCACAAGACGAGTTGTCCACGGGCCGCGAACGCTATCGCTTTTATCGCGATCGCGGCTATGCTCTAAACAACTACAAGCAGGGCGGCTAGCGTCGCCGTGCCGCTGGGCCCGGACACCACCGTACAGCAGGGTCCGCGCCGGGTGGCCACACGGCTTCGCTATATCGCCCGATTCATCGACGGAGTCTATTCGTGCCCGATTCGTCCGATACTCATTTCGACATCTCGATACCGGTCCTCGACGAGGTCCTCGTGCCGGGCAATCCCGATTACCGGAGGCCCTCTAGAGCTGCGGAGGCCGACGCTGCGCCCGTAGAGAACAGGGCTGCTGGTGAGTGGGCTGCCGCCGACGCGGCGGCTCATGTGCCGGAAGCAGAGCCGGCTGAGGGCGTAACCGTCCACAGCGTGACCCATGCTCACGTGGAGGCCTTCGAGTTGCCGGAGCCACCGGCGCCATTCGAACTGGCCGGCGCGCCCGAGCCTGCTCCGTTCGAGGCCAATTCCGCTTTCCACTTTGCCCGTGCGCCTGGGCCCGAGCCTGTCATGCCGGTTCGCAGCCTCGATGCCGACGTGCTGGCCGAACGTCTGCGTGGGCGGTTTGCCAATTATCTGACGGGAGACGGGCGTTCGGTGATCGAAGCGCGCTGCCGTGATGCGCTGCAAGATCACGCCACGTGGCTGGTCAACCAGATTACGCGGGAAGTCGCGCTGGCGCTCGAAACGGAGATGACCGGCTGGGTGCGCGAAGCGGTTGAAGAAGAGATCGGGCGGCGTTCGCCCGAGCATTGAACGCGTGACAGTGGCAGGGCGCCCAGCGATGGGCGCCCGCCGCCTGCTACCGTTGGTTAATTCGAAGGCCTCATTTCAGCGTCAGGATCCAGCTGGCCAGGACTGCGGCCTGATCGGGCGTGAGCTGGGTGTTGGCGGGCATTGGCACTTGTCCCCAGATGCCCGTACTACCGTCGATGATCTTATGGGCGAGGTAGGTTTGCGCGTCGGCACGCGAAGCGTATTTGTCCGCGACGTCATGCAGAGCCGGTCCCATGAACGGACGGTTCACCGAGTGACAACTCATGCAGTTCTGCTGCTGCGCAAGCGCGAGGCCCGGTGCGGTGTCCGCCTGCGCCGGGGCGCTGGCTGCGAGAACTCCCGCAAGGGCAAGCGCCAGTGCTGCATACGACATTGATTTCATTCTGGTCTCCGTCGGTGCAGGTGCCCGACTTTTGGTGGAGGCATTATAAAAGGAAAGGGGCGCACGGTTTTTCCGTGCGCCCCTTTGTGTTTCTTAAGCCTAAGCTTGCTCGCAGCGTTAGCCCGTCACTGCACCCTTGTTGGCCGGCAGCGCCAACGCAGAGTACTTGGCCAGCACGCCGCGCGTGTAACGCGGCTTCGGCTGTTGCCACGCTGCGCGGCGGCGTGCGAGCTCGGCGTCGTCGATATTCAGTTGCAGCAGCAGCTTGTGCGCGTCGATGGTGATCGAATCGCCTTCATTCACGAACGCGATGGTGCCGCCCACAAACGCCTCCGGCGCGACGTGCCCCACTACCATCCCCCACGTGCCGCCTGAGAAGCGGCCATCGGTGATCAGACCCACCGTCTCACCGAGTCCCTTGCCGATGATCGCCGAGGTCGGCGCGAGCATTTCCGGCATGCCGGGGCCGCCCTTCGGGCCGAGGTAGCGCAACACCACCACGTCACCGGCCTTGATCTTGTCCGCGAGAATCGCTTCCAGCGCGCTTTGCTCGTCGTCGAACACGCGGGCCGGTCCGGTGATCACCGGATTCTTCAGACCCGTGATTTTGGCGACCGCACCATCCGTGGCCAGGTTGCCCTTCAGGATCGCGAGGTGGCCTTCCTTGTACAGCGCCTTGTCGATCGGGAAAATTACCTGCTGGTCGGCGCGCGGCTTGCTGGGCACGTCCTTCAGCTCTTCGGCGAGCGTCTTGCCAGTGATCGTGATGCAATCGCCGTGCAACATGCCCGCGTAGAGCAGGATCTTCATGACTTGCGGGATACCGCCGGCCTTGTGCAGATCGGTGGCCACGTACTGGCCCGAGGGCTTCAGGTTGCAGATCACCGGCACCTTCTTGCGCATGCGCTCGAAGTCTTCGATGCTCCATTCCACTTCGGCCGCATGGGCGATAGCAAGGTAGTGCAGCACGGCGTTGGTCGAGCCGCCGGTGGCCATGATCACGGCTACCGCGTTTTCGATCGACTTCTTCGTGATGATGTCGCGCGGCTTCAGGTCCTTCTTGACCGCTTCGACCAGCACGCGTGCCGATTCAGCCGCCGAGTCCACTTTCTCCTGATCCGGATTGGCCATCGTCGACGAGTACAGCAGCGCCATGCCGAGCGCTTCGAACGAGGAGCTCATCGTATTGGCGGTGTACATGCCACCGCACGAACCTGTGGAGGGGCATGAGTTCTGTTCGATCCCATCGAAATCTTCTTGCGACATCCGGCCTGCGGTGAATTCACCCACCGCTTCGAATGACGACACGATGGTCAGATCGACGCCCTTCCAGTTACCCGGACGGATCGTGCCGCCGTACACGTAGATGCCCGGCACGTTCATGCGCGCGAGGCCCATCATGCCGCCCGGCATGTTCTTGTCGCAGCCACCGATCACGACCACGCCGTCCATCCACTGGCCCTGCACGCAGGTCTCGATACAGTCGGCAATGACCTCGCGCGACACCAGCGAGTACTTCATGCCTTCGGTACCCATCGACATGCCGTCGGAGATCGTCGGTGTGCCGAAGATCTGCGGATTCGCGTCAGAGGCCTTGACGGCGGCGACCGCAGCGTCAGCGAGACGCTGCAGACCGGCGTTGCAAGGCGTGATGGTCGAATGGCCGTTGGCGATGCCGATCATCGGCTTGTCGAAGTCTTCTTTCTGATAGCCAAGGGCGTAAAACATCGAGCGATTCGGCGAGCGCGAGACGCCTTGTGTGATGTTCTTCGAACGACGGTTGTAGGGCATGGGGAACTCCAGGTTGTTCTGTGTCCAGTTTAGGCGGTGGTGCGTCGCGCAAGCGTGCGGTTTCTCGATGCGCGCGTCCAATATATTATTTACGGGCCATTAGGTCGTAAAATGTATCGATCATGCTGCCCATCACGCCCGATCTGCGCCAGTTGCGTTATTTCATCGCCGTGGCCGAAGAAAAACACTTCGGTCACGCGGCTGCTCGCCTCTCGATGACGCAGCCGCCGCTGTCGCAGGCGATCCGCGCGCTGGAGGAGACGCTTGGTGTCGCGCTGTTTGCACGCACCAAGCGGTCCGTCGAGCTGACCCAGGTAGGCTCGGACCTGTTGCCCGAAGTGCGGCGTCTCCTTGCCAGCGCGGAGGCGCTGCGGCCGCTTGCGCAAAGCCTCGCGCGCGGCGAGGCGGGGGTGCTGTCGCTGGCGTTCGTCTCCACTGCGGATTACGGTCTGTTGCCCTCGTTGCTGCGCGACTTCGGGGCGCATCATCCGCGGGTGCGTCTGCAATTGACCGAGGCGACCAGCGACGTACAGATCGAGGAACTCGTGGCCGGCCGAATCGACGCGGGTCTGGTCATTGCGCCGCTTCCGCCACGTTACGCGGCGCAATTGTCGTGGCTCTCCATCGCGCGCGAGCCGCTGGTGATTGCCATGTCGTCCGAGATGGCCGCGCGTGTCGAAGGGCGGGGCGCATCGGCTGGCGCGGAGTGGCGTGAGGCCCCAATCAGCCTGCGCGATGTCGCCGA
>NZ_JAMFSB010000220.1 GCF_026225065.1 Paraburkholderia sp.
AGCTTCCGGTTTGGCGGTCTACGACGCGCATTCCGGCGCGGCCACCGGCTACATCACCGCCGAGGCCGACTATCTGATCACCAAATCGCTGATCGCCACGGTCGAACTGAAATTCGCACGCCTATACGGAAACTCCGCGTCGAGTCCTATCACGCGGCGTGTACAGCAAAATACGGACACCTTCGCGCTGACTTACACGTTTTGACGCGTATTCTCCACGGCAAGAATTACTGAGTACCCCCAAGTCTTTCGAATAGATGTCATACAAGCGTAAGAGGCAGAAAGGTACAGAAAAGGGCCAGGTGTCTTGCATTTTCACGAGAATCTCATGTGAGAACCCATGTCCTCACGCCATCGAATGCGATACCATTGCCCCCCAATCAATAAGTTAGGCGTGCCATGAAGCACGCAGTGCTGTGAAAATTCAAAACGCCAAAAGGTGGGCCCCACGCGGTTCCCGGGCTTGGCTTGCCGCGTTTCTCGCTTTGGCGGTGGCAAGTGGAGTGCGCATGCTGCTCAGCCCATTCCTCGGCCCCGCGATGCCGGGCGCATTATTCTGCGTCGCCGCTGCGCTCATCGAATATTTTTTCGGGCTAGGGCCCGCCTTGACCGTCATGCTCGTCGGACTGGTCATCGCCGACTATCTGTTTGTGCCGCCGTATGCAGACTTCTCTGTGTTCGATCACAGCGACCTGATGCTCGTCGTCTCGTATCCGGGGGTGACGCTTTTCATCATCTGCCTGATCGAGCGCCTGCGCCGGGCACAGTTTCGCGCGGAGATGTTTGCGTCAGTGTCTAAATCGCGTTATGAAATGTTGCTACGCGCGGATAACAAGCGCGCGCTGCGGCTTCGCACGATTGACGAAACACATCGGCTCTTGCGCCATCTGCCGCACTATCACGACTCCATCATCCTGATCCAGGCGCTCGACCGGAAAGCGTCGTTGCGTCCAGACGCGGATCACGCGGCCGGCACAGCACACTCCCTGCCGCATACCTCGGCGCCCGGCAGCCGCTTTTCAGCGGTGCATCCGGCAGATATCGCACGCCTCCAGAACACCCTTTCGCCTGGCAGTCATCGCCTGCGAATCAGGAGCGGCGACCACACGTATAAGCCTGTCGATTGCGTCGGGGAGCGTTTTACGACGCATGCCGGCGACTTTCTGGTTCTGCGAATCGAGGCTTAAGCATTGGATCAAGCTACACACATCCTCCAGGAAAGCGGTGAGCACGCCGTGCTCATGCTGCACGGCCTCTCGAGTTCGCCACTCGAAATGCGCTTTCTCGCACGTCATTTGAACAGCGAAGGATTTACCGCTTTCGCGCCAGTGCTGGATGGCTACAGCGCGGGATCCCCGGAACGCGACATGCAAGCGTGGGTCGACGCTGCCGTGCGTGAGTTCGACTCGCTGGCCGAGCGCTATGCGCGGGTGTCGGTGTGCGGACTGTCGGTAGGAGCGGCCCTGGCGCTGGCCGTGGTCAGCAAACGGCCGACGGCCCACGCAGTCGTGCTGTTATCAGTCACGCTCTCGTACGACGGTTGGGCCATACCGTGGTACCGGTTTTTGCTTGGCTGGGCCTACTACACGCCGCTGCGCAGTCGCTGGCGTTATCGCGAAGCCTCGCCGTTCGGTCTGCGTAATGAGGCTTTGCGTGCGAAGATTGCGCGCGCCATGCAGCGCAATGGCATCAGCGAGGTGGGGCCGTCTACGATCTCGCTGCCCGCGTTGCGCGAGGCGAGCCGGCTTGCGAAACGCGTTCGCGCGAGCCTCGCCGGCATCACGACCGACTGCCTGATCATTCATGCCATCGACGATGAAACGGCCAATCCGCGCAACGCGCATGACGTTGCTGCGAAGATTGCTTCACCCTTTCTGCGCACGATCTACCTCGACGACTCGTATCACATGATCACCTCGGACAACGAGCGTGAAATCGTGGCGTCCGAAACCGCCGCGTTCCTGCGCGAGAGCGAAGCCGCCCGCGGCATTGGCAGCGGTGCGGAGTCACTGGTCGTCTCCAAGGCGCTCGCGCGGCGCCTGCGGCAACTGGCGGCACTGGGAAGCTGACAAGGCGGTTTCATGGCGGATTGAAAGGAATTCACGTCGCATCAAGCTTGTAATTGCGACTCATTCGCATTAGCATGAGGTCCCACCCTGCTACCACTCCATGCGTCCGATGCCCTCTCTCACCCGCGGCGCCCGCCTGTTGCTTGCTCTTCCCTTTGTCATTGCGTTGCTCAGTTGCAGCGCGCCTTCCGCAGACGTTCAGTCGCGCGTCGACGCCGCCACGCCGGCATATCAGGTCGAGATTCGCCGCACTGCCCTCGGCATTCCGCATGTGAAAGCGGACGACTGGGGCAGCCTCGGCTACGGATATGGCTATGTGCAGGCCCAGGACAATCTGTGCACGATGGCCGA
>NZ_JAMFSB010000221.1 GCF_026225065.1 Paraburkholderia sp.
AGAGGGATTGAGTTGCATTATTCGCTCCTGATAGTCAATTCTGTTGCGTGCCAGCCGCTTCAGCGCCTTAGGCGCTTCAGGCCGTCAAAGCCGTTTGCATGCTGGCAAGCCGCGCGCGGACCGAGGTATCGAGCACTTCATCGCCGACTGTCACGCGCACACCGCCGATCAGCGACGAGTCGACCTCGACCACCGGCTTCAGCTTGCGCTTGAACTTGCGTTCGAGACTGGCGACGAGTTCATCCAGCTGCGCGCCTTCGAGCGGGAATGCGCTGACGATCAACGCATCAGCCGCTCCTTCGCGCGCGTTCTTCAACTCTTCGAACTGCGTGGCGATTTCCGGCAGCAACGGCAGACGATGGTTGTCTACCAGCATTTGCACCAGATTCTTCGCTTGTGCGTTGTCCTTGAGCGGCGACTTGACCGCGGCCAGCAGCAGATCGCTGACCTGGGCGCGGCTTACTTTCGGGCTCGTGGCGATCGACAGCACTTCGGGCAGATGCGCAACCTGTGCCAACTCCTGCACGAACGTGGACCAGGCGGCGACGTCACCAGCTTCGGCCACGCCAAACAACGCTTCTGCGTACGGACGGGCGATGGTTGCAAGTTCGGCCATGATCAGAGCTCGGCTTTCAGTTGATTCAGCAGGTCAGCATGCGCTGCCTGGTCGACTTCGCGCTTCAGGATCTGTTCAGCGCCCTTGACCGCGAGAGCAGCGACTTCGCCGCGCAGCGCTTCGCGCGCCTTGACGACCTGTTGCTCCGCGTCCGCCTTCGCTTGCGCGAGGATGCGGGCGGCTTCAGCTTGTGCCTGGGCCTTGATTTCGTCAGCCAGCGTCACTGCGCGCTTTTCGGCGTCAGCAATGCGTTGCTGACCGTCGTTGCGTGCCTGCGCCAGTTCCTGGTCGACGCGCTTGTGCGCGGCGTCCAGTTCTGCCTTGCCCTTTTCAGCGGCCGACAGACCTTCGGCGATCTTCTTCGCGCGCTCGTCGAGGGCGTTGATCAACGGCGGCCACACGAACTTCATCGTGAACCACGCGAGGATCAGGAACACGACCATTTGCGCAAACAGGGTTGCGTTGAGATTCACGGTGTTTCCTTAAACGTTGCTAGTTCGGAAAGTGAAACGGCAAGGCGCTCATCGATTCTGTATTCGATCAGCGCCAAGTGCCCGTTCCGCCCTGCACCTTAACTAGTTATAGCTGAGGCGCAAACTTCCGAGGAACCTCAGCCTGCCAGCTTCGACAGCAGCGGGTTCGCGAACGCAAACAGCATTGCCACACCAACGCCAATCAGGAACGCCGCGTCAATCAGACCAGCCAGCAGGAACATCTTGGTTTGCAGCGGGTTCATCAGTTCCGGCTGACGAGCGCATGCCTCAATGTACTTGCCGCCCATCAGGCCGATACCGATACAGGCGCCGATTGCACCCAGGCCGATGATGATGCCGATACCGATGGCGGTCAGACCCTGGATGTTGGCGATGAAAGCTTGCATGATCACTCCTTTGTGAAAAGTCTTTTTGGAACTGGTTGGAACTAGGATTTAAAAAACTAAAAAGCTAAGGCAATTCGTTGTCCGACAGCGCAGGTTAGTGCGTGTCGTGTGCCTGGCCGAGGTACACCAGCGTCAGCATCATGAAAATGAACGCCTGCAGCAACACGATCAGAATGTGGAAGATTGCCCACACGCTGCCGGCGATCACGTGGCCGATGAAGCCAAGCACCGTCGTGTCCGCGCCGAAGCTCCAGATGCTGCCCAGCAGAGCAATCAGCAGGAACAGCAGTTCGCCCGCGTACATGTTGCCGAACAGCCGCATGCCGAGGGAAACCGTCTTTGCGACGAACTCGATGATGTTCAGTGCCAGGTTCGGGATCCACAGCAGCGGATGCGCGCCGAACGGAGCGGACAGCAGTTCGTGCACGAAACCGCCGACGCCCTTGATCTTGAAGTTGTAGTAAATCATCAGCACGAATACGCCAAGCGCGATGCCGATGGTGCCGTTCAGGTCGGCCGTCGGCACGATGCGATGGTGCGGGATGACTTGCGAGAGACCGAGCCAGCCGATCACGCGGCCAGGCAGGTCGACCGGGATGAAGTCGAGCGAGTTCATCAGAGCCACCCAGACGAACACGAACAGTGCGAGCGGCGCAATGAACGTGCGGCTACCGTGGATCATCGACTTGGACTGATCTTCGACCAGCTCAACCAGCATCTCGATGGCGCACTGGAAACGACCCGGTACGCCCGAGGTCGCTTTACGTGCAGCGAGATGCAGGATGAAGATCGTGGCCAGACCGCAAACGATCGACCAGAACAGGGTGTCCAGATTCCAGACGTGAATATCGAAAATCGACGTCTGGTGCGCGGTGGAGAAGTTCTGCAAGTGGTGCGCGATGTACTCGGACGGATCCATCGCGCGCGTTCCTTCGCTAGCTGCCATATCTTTAATGCCACCCAAATTGTCGAAAATCAGTTCGGGCTGTTCCCGCCGCAACGCTCTATTGCGGGAACACGCCGGCGCAGGTCATGTCATACCCGCGCGCCTTTTTGCCGGCGCCGCGCGCCAGCCAGTATTTTTTGCGTTACTTCACCGCTCACCGCCAGGCGAGCGCGATCCAATATGTCTTCAATGCAACGAGGTAAGTCACGAGCAGCGGCACCCAGCGTACGTCGTGATACCAGAAAGCGATGGCTACGAACATCGCGATCGTTGTCCCCATCTTGAGCGCTTCGCCGATCATCCAGCTCATGACTGTTTCGGCGCCGCTCAGTGTTCTCAGTCGTGCCGCGAACATCGCGCCCGGCACCCAGCAGATCGCTCCCCCCAGGAACGCGGACAGCGCAGCAGCGCCCGGCGGCTTGTAGAACAGCCACCACACCAGCGTAACACCCAGGGACAAAACCATTTGCGCTATCACGACCTTGAAAGGCGTGACACGCGATGGACGACTCACATTCGGACCGAACAGCTTTTCTGCTTCAGCCCGCGTGAGCGGAACGATATTGTTATCTTGCTGCTCGGCATCCCACGCATCGTCATGCGTAACTTGCTGGCCGGACGCGGCGGAAAACGTGCGTTCTGCGCGGCCTTCGTCGCGCCCATTTTGTGGCGCTTGATTCGACGTTTTAAGCGCCATCGCAGTATTCCGGAAGTCTCGTGCCGCCCGTCAGCTTACGTGAAGATTACGGGGTTGTCGTGCAATTAAATCCGGGCGATTGTAAGCGATAGTTGCAGGCAATTCAAGACTTTAGGCCTTTCAATAAAGCGCGTGAAACGTCCCGCCATGATGCGGGAAATGGCGCTTCGGAGGTAGGACGACTCCAACTGTAAGGCTGTCGGGGTGCCACGAAAAATGCGGCTTGAATTGCGTTGATTGGCAGTAGGTCGGCTAACACGTGGACGCCTTGACGTCCGTATCAAATATGCAACAGAAGCCAGCCACCCACTGCCCCGGCTGCCAGCCAGAAAGGTACGGCATAGAGGTGAAACGGCAGCCACATGCCGCGCTGTTTCGACAGACGCACCGCAATCAGATTCGCCAGCGAGCCAATCGCGAAGCCGAACCCGCCGACACTGACGCCGTATGCAAGTGCACGCCAGTCCTTGGTGAACTCGGCGAGCATGATGGCCGCCGGAACGTTGCTGATGCCTTGCGACAGAACGGCCCCTGCGGCGAAAGCGCGCAGCGTCGTCGCGAGACCTAGTTGGCCGACGAACTGGTGTACCCATGGCAGCGCGGCCACACTACGCAGCACGATGAACATGAACACGAAGATCAGCAGCAGCAGCCAGTCGATCTTGAGCACGATCTCGCGACGCCAGAGCAGGAAGCCGGCCATGATGCCCGCCAGTCCAATGCCCGCATGATGCGTGTCGGCCAGCAACACAAACGCGACGAACAGCACGGCCGCGATCCCGACCAGGCGTCGGTCGACGTCATGGTCACCGGCGTCTTTCGACAGGTCCAGCGCCTTGCCGCGAAAGCTGAACGCCGCCAGCACGTAAAGCATCGCCATCAACGCGGCGCACAGCGGAGCCAGGGCCGCGACGAAGCCGCCAAAGGAAGCCCCACTAGTCTGCCAAAGAAACAGGTTCTGTGGATTGCCGAGTGGCGTCAGGATGGAGCCGGCGTTCACCGACAACGCGATAAAGATCACGAGGCGTTTGAGCGGCAGCGGCGTGAGTTCATGCAGCGACAAGGTAAGCGGCACAACTACGAACAAAGCCACGTCATTGGTCAGCAGCGTCGAGAGCGCAGCCGCGAGCCCGATCAGCAAAAACGCCAGACCGCGTTCCGAGTGGATGTAATGGACCACACGGTGCGCCATCCAAATCAGGAATCCTGATAATTCGATGGCCTTCGTCAAGATCAGCAGTCCCGCGAGCGTCAGGACGGTCTGCCAGTCGACGAGCCCCGGCAGCGAAAGCCACGGGCGTGGGTGCAGACACTGCAGCGCGATCAGCGCGACGACGAGAACCGATAGAACCGGCTCTTTCGTCGCGAGGACGATCAGCTTGTGCAGCGGACTGCTACTGGCGGCTTTGGTCGGGCGTTCGGCCAAGGTCTAGGCGATCGATCGCTTACGCGGTCGCGTTACCGCGCAGGCGGGCAAGAATACCTTCGAGCGCGTCGAGGTCACCGAACTCCACGAGCACCTGCCCACGTCCCCGGCGGCCGAGCTTGATCTTGACCGTCGAGGCCAGCAGATCCGACAATTCCTCTTCGAGGCGGCGCGTATCGCGGCCGCCGTCGTGGTTTGCCTTCGCCTTTACTGCCGGCGCCGCCTTTGTCGTGGTGGTCACCAGCTTCTCGGTTTCACGCACCGACATGCGCTTGTTGACCACCTGATTGGCAAGCGTGATCTGCGTGGCAGGGTCCACGGCCAGTAACGCGCGGGCGTGGCCCATGTCGAGATCGCCGGCGAGCAGCATCGTCTGCACCGGCGCGGCCAGGTTCAACAAACGCAGCAGGTTCGAGACCGCGCTACGCGAGCGCCCCACCGACTCCGCCGCCTGCTCATGCGTAAAGTTGAATTCGTCGAGCAGGCGCTGGATGCCCTGCGCCTCTTCCAGCGGATTCAGGTCTTCACGCTGGATGTTCTCGATCAGCGCCATTGCGGCGGCGGCCTGGTCGGGCACGTCCCGCACCAGCACCGGCACTTCGTCCAGACCGGCCAGGCGTGCGGCGCGGAAACGTCGTTCGCCGGCAATGATTTCGTACTTGTCCGCCGAGACCGGGCGCACGAGGATCGGTTGCATCACGCCCTGCGCGCGGATGCTGGCGGCCAGTTCCTGCAGCGCGCCTTCGTCCATGCGCGTACGCGGCTGATACTTGCCGGCCTGCAACTTGCCGAGCGGCAACACGTTAGGCGCGCCCTCAATCTTCATCGCCTCGGTGATATCCGCACTGCCGCCGAGCAGTGCTTCCAGCCCGCGACCCAATCCCTTCTTTCTTGCTACTGCATTCATCGTGCTTCCTCGATCAGCTTGGGATGCATGGTCACGCGTCAGATCGCGCGCACCCGTTCAATCATTTCCGCGCCGAATTGCACATACGCCTGTGCTCCGCGCGAGGCCCGGTCGAACACCACGCCCGGCAATCCATAGCTGGGCGCCTCGGCCAGACGCACGTTGCGCGGAATGACGACATCAAACACCTTGTCGCCGAAATGCTCTTTCAACTGGTCGGAAACCTGTTGTTGCAGCGTGATGCGCGGATCGAACATCACACGCAGCAGGCCGATCACCTTCAGGTCGCGATTCAGGTTGGCGTGAACCTGCTTGATCGTATTGACGAGGTCCGAGAGCCCCTCGAGCGCGAAGTACTCGCACTGCATCGGGATCACCACGCCGTGCGCCGCACACAGGCCATTAAGCGTCAGCAACGATAAGGCCGGTGGGCAGTCGATCAAGATGAAGTCGTACTCGTCCTGTATCGGCGCCAGCGCGTTCTTCAATTGACGCTCGCGATTTTGCACGCTCACCAGTTCGACTTCCGCACCTGCCAGTTCGCGGTTGGCCGGCACGACATCGTACGAAACCGCTTCAGGCCGCACCCGAGCATCCGCCACCGACACCCCGTCCACCAGCACCTCGTAGATGGTATTGGTGCAGGCAGCTTTGTCGACACCGCTACCCATCGTGGCATTGCCCTGCGGATCCAGATCGATGAGCAGAACACGCTGTCCCTGCGATGCGAGGCTCGCGGCGAGATTGACTGCTGTCGTCGTCTTGCCGACGCCACCCTTCTGGTTCGCAACGCAGAAGATTTTTGCCATCGTTGGTGTGTCCCTTTTTGCTGCCTGGATAAATTGGAATGCTCTTAGGTCCGGTTCGCGGGACTAGCCAGCGGGATCCACCTTCACCTCGACGAGGTGGCGCTCGGCATCGAGCGACGGCACCTTGAGTCGGATAATCTGCTTTGCGTGGGAGCCCGCGGGCAGCCGTTCGATCTCGCCGTCGGGCCGTACGCCCTTCATGGCCCAGATCGCACCTTGCTCCGCTACCAGATGACGGGCCAGTGTAACGAAATCCGCGAGTTCTGCGAATGCGCGCGAGACGATTACATCAAACTTTGCCGGTACCTCTACGCCAGGCTTCAGCATTTCGACACGGCCGGTCACCACCGACAGATTGGTGAGACCCAGCTCTGCCTTGGCCTGCGCCTGGAATGCGGTCTTTTTATGGACGATGTCATTGAGCGTCACGGTCCAGTCAGGCATCACGATGGCCAGCACGATACCTGGCAGGCCGCCGCCGGAGCCCACATCGAGGACGGACGATGGGCCGAGGCCGGTGAGATGCGGCACGATCGAAAGCGAGTCGAGAATGTGCTGGATCAGCATCTGCCGCGGGTCGCGGATGGCCGTGAGGTTGTACACGGCATTCCACTTGGCCAGCAGGGCAACGTAATCAAGCAGCTTGCCGAGTTGCGCATCGTTCAGGTCAAGCCCTAGCTCCTTGACGCCCTCGTCAAGCAATGCGGCCAATGCTTCCCTGCTATCCGCACCGCCGAACCCCTTCTGCCGTGCCGTCATTGCGTCACCGGTGTGGAGTCGGTGCCGCTATCGGCGGCTCCGGCTGGCTTGTTCGAGCGACGCCCGAGGCCGCGCTTCAGATGGACCATCAGCAACGAAATCGCCGCTGGAGTGATACCTGAGATGCGCGATGCCTGGCCGATCGTCTCCGGGCGGAACTGGGTCAACTTCTGGCGCGCTTCGAACGACAAACCACGCACTTCGGCATAGTCCAACCCGTCGGGCAGACGCGTGTTCTCATGCGACTCGTTGCGCTCAATTTCCCCAGCCTGACGCTCGATGTAACCCTGATATTTGATGCCGATCTCGATCTGGTCCTTGATCTGAGCCAGCAGGACGTCGTCTTCGGCAAGGATCTCAGCCGGTGCGCACGCGCCTTCGCGCAAACCGCACACGCCGTCGTAAGTCACGCCAGGACGGCGCAGCAGATCGGCGAGGCTGTACTCGTGGTCGATCGGCTTGCCGAGCAAGGCAGTGGCTTCGTCCGCAGATAAGGTCTTGGGATTCACCCAAGTCGTCCGCAGGCGCTCTGTTTCACGTGAAACAGCCTCGCGCTTGCGGCTGAAGGCGTCCCAGCGGGCGTCGTCGACGACGCCCAACTCACGGCCGACCTCCGTCAGACGCATATCTGCGTTATCTTCGCGCAGGCTCAGGCGATATTCGGCGCGGCTCGTGAACATCCGATACGGCTCCGACACACCGCGCGTCACCAGATCATCGACCAGCACTCCAAGGTAAGCCTGATCGCGGCGCGGGCACCAGGCATCCCTGCCCTGCACCTGCAACCCCGCATTGATCCCGGCGAGCAGCCCTTGCGCGGCAGCCTCTTCGTACCCGGTCGTCCCGTTGATCTGCCCCGCGAAGAACAGCCCGTTGATGACCTTCGTCTCCAACGATGCCTTCAGGCCACGCGGATCGAAATAATCGTACTCGATCGCATAACCCGGACGCAGGATATGCGCGTGCTCGAGGCCAACCATCGAACGCACCAGTTCCAGCTGCACGTCAAACGGCAGGCTGGTGGAGATGCCGTTCGGATAAAACTCGTTGGTGGTCAGACCTTCCGGTTCAAGGAAAATCTGATGCGATTCCTTCGACGCGAAACGGTGAATCTTGTCCTCGATCGAGGGGCAATAGCGCGGCCCGACCCCTTCGATCACGCCCGTGTACATTGGCGACCGGTCGAGGCCACCGCGGATGATGTCGTGCGTGCGCTCGTTGGTATGCGTAACCCAACACGGCACCTGGCGCGGATGCTGTTCAACGCGGCCAAGGAACGAGAACACAGGCACCGGATCGAGATCACCCGGTTGCTCTTCGAGCTTCGAAAAGTCGATGGTACGGCCGTCGATACGCGGCGGCGTACCCGTCTTCAGCCGACCCTGCGGCAGCTTCAACTCCTTAAGACGCGCCGACAACGACACCGCCGCCGGGTCGCCTGCGCGGCCACCGGTGTAGTTGTTCAGACCGACGTGAATCTTGCCGTCCAGGAATGTCCCAGCCGTCAGCACGACAGCGCGAGACCGGAAGCGAATCCCAACCTGCGTCACCGCGCCTACCACCCGGTCTCCTTCCACCATCAGGTCATCCACTGCCTGCTGAAATAGCCAGAGATTCGGTTGATTCTCGAGCCGATGCCGGATGGCCTGCTTGTAAAGCAGGCGGTCGGCCTGCGCGCGCGTCGCTCGCACGGCAGGACCCTTCGACGAATTCAGGATGCGGAACTGGATGCCACCTTCGTCCGTGGCTGCAGCCATCGCGCCACCAAGCGCGTCGACTTCCTTCACGAGATGGCCCTTGCCAATACCGCCAATCGACGGATTGCAGCTCATCTGTCCGAGGGTTTCGATGTTGTGCGTTAGCAGGAGCGTTTTATTGCCCATGCGCGCCGAAGCCAAAGCGGCCTCGGTGCCGGCATGACCGCCGCCAACGACAATTACGTCAAATTCTGTGGGATAAAGCATCGCGGATCTCACGCCGGGACACCGCGTGAACCTTCTAAGGAAAATGTATGGGCGAATTATAGCGGGTTCGCTTTTGGCCCGAATTTCGTCCGAATGGCTAAGGTATAAAAAAAGCGGTGTGTTTCACGTGTAACACACCGCTCGGTTCCGCTCAAACCCTTGATGCCAAAGGCTTTACGCGACCCTCTTCGTCAAACCGAGATATGTTTCGATCACCCTCGGGTTCCGCGCCAGATCCGTCGCCGGCCCCTCGAGCGCAAGCTCACCGGTCTCTAACACGTAGCCGTAGTCGGAAATCTGCAGCGCCGCCCGCGCGTTCTGCTCGACCAGCAGTATCGCCACACCTGTCTGACGCAAAGCGCTAATGATGTGGAAAATCTCCTTCACGATCAGCGGTGCGAGACCGAGGCTAGGCTCGTCAAGCATCAGCAACTCCGGCTTACCCATCAGCGCGCGCCCTACCGCCAACATCTGCCGCTCGCCACCGGACAGGGTACCGGCTGCCTGCTTGCGACGCTCCTTCAACCGTGGAAACAAAGTGAAGACAGGCTCAAGCTGATCCAGATAACCACGTTCACCCGCACGCTTGCGCCGGTAGGCGCCTAACACCAGGTTGTCCTCCACGCTCATCGTCGCAAACAGCTCGCGCTTTTCCGGGACGAGACACATGCCACGCGCCACCCGCTTTTCGACCGGAACCGCGCTGATATCTTCATTGTGGTAGAGGATCCCGCCTTTCGCGCGACCGCCCACCGGTAGCGCACCCATGATCGCGTTGAGCAGCGTGGACTTGCCCGCACCGTTCGGGCCGATCACTGAAACGATCTGCCCCGGTCGCACCAAGATGCTGGCGCCGTGCAGCGCTTCAACCTTCCCGTAGCGGACCGATACATCCTCCACGTCCAGAATCGGCACCGCGGAATTCATCATCGTTCTCATCAGTCCACCCCACCCAGGTAGGCTTCGAGCACCGCCGGATCTTTTTGCACATCCTCTGGCAGCCCTTCGGCGATCCGTGTGCCGAACTCCATGACGATCAGCCGATCGGTCAGGTTCATGACGAAATCCATGTCATGCTCGACCAGCAGCACGCTCATCCCCTCCTCCTTAAGCTTGCGCAGCAAGCCGGCGAGTTGCTGCTTTTCCTGATAGCGCAGACCTGCAGCGGGCTCATCGAGTAGCAGCAGCGTGGGATCGCAGCACAATGCACGGGCAATCTCCAGAATTCGCTGCTGACCCAATGCCAGGCTGCCCGCCTCGTCATACATATGCTCTTCCAGCCCCACCCGACGGATCTGCTGCGCCGCTTCCGCCATCAGCCGCCCTTCTTCCGCGCCGTTCAGCCTGACAACGCTGCGCCACACGCCGGCGTGACCTCGCAGGTGCGCGCCAATCGCCACGTTCTCGAGCACGCTCATGCCCGGCAATAGCTTGACGTGCTGGAAAGTTCGGCCAATCCCGCGTTTGACGATCTGACGTGAGGCGAGCACATCGATCCGTTCGCCCCGGAATGTGATCTCACCGCGAGTCGCTCGCAGCGCGCCGGTCACCAGATTAAAGGTCGTCGACTTGCCCGCACCATTCGGCCCGATCAACCCGACGATTTCACCCGCCCTTACCTCGAAGCTGACATCGTTCACCGCCACTAGCCCACCAAACTCCTTGCGCGCCTTATCCACGCTCAGGAGCGTTTCGCCGGCCGCTGGTTTGCTGCGCTGCGGCAATGGCTCGGCCTGCTCCGGCACGTGGGCCTGCGGTCCGCGCGGAAACAGGCGCGCCACCAACGGCCAGACGCCTTGGCGCGCGTGCTGCAGCAGCAACCCCATCAGCACGCCAAAGACGATCACTTCGAAATTACCGCTTTCGCCCAACAGCCTCGGCAGCAGCGTCTGCAGATAGTCCTGCAGGATGGTCAGGATCGCCGCCCCGAGCACCGCTCCCCATACATGCGAGACACCACCCACTACCGCCATGAACAGAAACTCGATGCCGTGGTTCAGACCGAACGGCGTCGGGTTCACGGCGCGCTGAAGGTGAGCGTAGAGAAAGCCGGAAATCGATGCCAGCACGGCGGCGTAGATAAAGATCACCACTCGCATCCATGCGGTATTGACGCCCATCGCCTCCGCCATCGCGCCGCCACCCCGCAGCGCGCGAATTGCCCGCCCCGGCCGGCTATTAAGCAGGTTCTGAACGGAGATCACCGCACCAAGCACCACCAGCCAGATCAAGTAGTAGATATGCCGTCCTGACTCGAGGCTGATACCGAACACGTTGAGCGCCGGAATGCCGTTGATACCGTCGTATTTGCCGAGGATGTCGAGATTGCCAAACAGATAGAACAGCGCCAGCCCCCAGGCGATGGTGCCAAGCGGCAGGAAGTGCCCTGAAAGCCGCATGGTTACCGCGCCCAAGATCAACGCGATGAACGCGGTCAACACCACGCCCACGATTAGCGCAAGCCACGGCGATACGCCGTACTGCGTCGTCAGGAATGCGGTGGCATACGCGCCTACGCCGACGAATGCCGCCTGCCCGAAGCTCGTCATTCCGCCGATGCCCGTCAGCAGCACGAGGCCGATCGCCACGATCGCATACAGCCCGATGTAGTTGAGCAGCGTCACCCAGTACTCCGGCAGATGCAGCGGCTGCGGCAGCACCGGTAGCGCGAAGATCACCACGAGGAACAGCCCGAAGAGCGCGCTGCGCATGATGCGTTTCATCGTGTCACTCCTCGTCTTCTTCCGCGTGCGGGCTGGCAAAACTACGCCACAGCAGCACCGGGATGATCAGTGTGAACACGATGACTTCTTTATAGGCACTCGCCCAGAACGACGAATAGGACTCCAGCAAGCCCACCAGCACGGCGCCGGCCGCCGCGAGCGGATAGCTGACCAGGCCGCCGATGATGGCCCCCACGAAGCCCTTCAGGCCGATCAGGAAGCCCGAGTCGTAGTAGATGGTGGTCAGGGGTGCAACGAGGATGCCGCACAGCGCGCCGAGCCCTGCTGCGAGCGTGAACGCGAGCCGGCCGGCCTGGGTCGTGCCGATGCCGACCAGCCGGGCACCGACACGATTGACCGAGGTCGCCCGCAAGGCCTTACCCGAGATCGAGCGGTCGAAGTACAGATAAAGCACCGCGATCAACACCAGCGCCGCACCGATCACCCACAAACTCTGTCCGGAGACCGACAGGCTGCCGACGTTGAACGTGGCATCCGAGAAAGCATTGGTGCGCGAACCTTCCGCACCAAACATCACAAGCCCGAGGCCGACCATCGCAAAGTGCACTGCCACCGCAACGATCAGCAGCACCAGTGTCGTGCCTTCGGCGATCGGCTCGAAAGCCAGCCGGTAGACGAACGGTCCCATCGGGATGACAATCAGCAGCGTCAAGGCAATCTGCGCGAGCATCGGCAGCGGTTGCGCGAAGAGTTCGTGCGTCACCAGGTACACCGCGACCGGGAACAGCAGATACTTCGCCACAAGCATCGCCAGTGTGCGCACCACATGAGCGCGCCGCTCCGGGTGCCCCACGAGCCCTGCTGTCTCGACCACGAAACACGCTGCCCCCATCGCCATCAGTAACCAGCAGGTCGCGGGAAACTTCTGCGACTGCACTGCGGCAAGCGTCAGCGCCCCGTACGAAACGAACTCGCCCTGTGGGATAAAGATGACCCGCGTCACCGAAAACACCAACACCAAGGCGAGCGCAAGCAGCGCGTAAATCGCCCCGGTCGTGATGCCGTCCTGCGCCAGGATCGCCGCGATAGATAGATCCATACTTCCTCGTCCTGAACCGTCGAAACCGGGATGCTCCGAAGCCCGTTACTCGTTCTGCAGCTTCCACTTCCCGTCGACAATCTCCACGATCACGCGTGCGCGAGTGTCGAGGCCGTTGTGGTCGGTCGCCGTGGTGTTCATGATGCCGTGTGCGAGCGGCAGTTCCTTGATATTCGCGAGCGCATCGCGCAACGCCACACGAAACGCTTCAGTGCCCGGCTGCCCCTTCTTCAGCGCTTCGGGAATCGCCCGCTGCAGCATCTGGCCGGCGTCCCATGCATGGCCGCCGAACGTCGATACCGAACCCACGCCATAGGCCTTTTCATAGGCGTTCTTGTACGCCTCGGACGACTGCTTCACCGGGTTCGAATCGGGCAACTGATCGGCCACCAGAATCGGACCGGCCGGCAGCAGTTCGCCTTCGCAATCCTTGCCGCACACGCGCAGGAAATCGTTATTGGCGACGCCGTGAGTCTGATAGATAGTGCCCTTGTAGCCGCGCTCTTTCAGCGTCCTGGCCGGCAGCGCCGAGGGCGTGCCCGCGCCCGCGATCAGCACGGCGTCCGGATTGGCGGACATCGTCTTCAGCACCTGGCCGGTCACGGATGCATCCGTGCGGTTGTAGCGCTCATTGGCAACGACCTTCAGATGATGCGCGGCCGCAGCGGTGTTAAACACGTTGTACCAGCTCTCGCCATACGCGTCCGAAAAGCCGATGAAGCCCACCGTCTTCACGCCGTGCTTTTCCATATAGCCGGCAAGTGCGTCAGCCATCAGGCTATCGTTTTGCGGCGTCTTGAAGGCCCACTGACGCTTTGCGTCCATCGGCGCGATGATTTCCGCCGAGGCTGCCAGCGAGATCATCGGCGTCTTTGCCGCAGAGACCACGTCGAGCATCGCCAGCGAATTCGGCGTCGCCGTGGAACCGATAATTGCGTCGACGTGATCTTCATCGATCAGCTTGTGGGTGTTCTGCACGGCTTTGCTGGCGTCGGTCGCATCGTCGAGCACGATGTACTGCACGCTCTTGCCGGCAATTTGCTGCGGCAGTAAAGCGATGGTGTTCTTCTCAGGAATCCCGAGCGATGCGGCCGGACCCGTCGTCGATAAAGTCACGCCGATTTTCACCTGCGCTACGGCCGTGCCCGCGCCGCATGCCAACGCAAGCGCGATAGCCGCGCGTACCCACTGCTTCGTTTTTTTCATTACCAATCTCCGAACGCTTCACGCGCCCATTTGTTATCCGGTTTATCAGCCGAATGCCTGAATCTGTGACCGGCCTGACGTGCCCGCCATGATTTTCTCTACCGGTCCCGCGTACGACGATCTGCGATTATGCGTGAGCGACAAAAAAGGCGCGTGAACTGCCCGCGCCCTCTCGTTGGTTCTCTCGTTGCTTCAATGGCTAGCATTCAACGCTGCATTCATTCCGCGCAATGCGGAATTCATCCCGTTCCGCTTCCGACCGTGCAACTCGCTCGAATGAAATCGGCTGATCTAAATCCCAGTTCGACGCACGGTGAATGACGAGTGTAGAGGACGCAAGTCGCTTGCGACAAGCGTTGCGCGCGCATCAGCCAGGTGACGGAACACTCAACGGCGCCAGAACCAGCTCAGTCGATCAAGCGGAAAATGTGCAAAACTGAATGAGAAAAACCGTAAGAAAACGCACAGACAAAGGCGTAGGACAAATGCGCAAAACGAGTCAATGAATTTCCGAAACCGCAAATAAAAAGCGCTGTTGGATCAATATCCAACAGCGCTTTCGTCTGGGCACTTAGTGCCTCATGTCTCCTCGTTCTCCACCTGCAAATTCGGTGTTCATCAGAACTGCGTGAAGATTAAACAACCGCCCCCATCTGGACAACTAGCATTTACCCTAGTGGTGCATCGCAGCACTGTATTGGGGCACATTTTAAACATTGCGATGCAGCCCTCGTGGCGCAGCCGCTTTCGCCTCTTTTACCGATTTGCATCGGACACCGAAGCATCTCGCGACGGCACGCCTGTCAGGCGCGCAACGGCCGAACCCGCGCCACAATCTCACCGACAATGCCGCGCCGAAACGCCAGCACGCAGGCGATAAAGATCACGCCCGTCACAATGGTGGCCGACTCGCCCAGCGAATTGAACCACTGCACCCCGGTCGCCGATGCGAGCGCACCGTCGATATCGCCGAGCCGGTCCTCGAGCGCGACGATCAGCGCCGCACCGAGCAGTGGCCCGAACAAGGTGCCCATGCCACCGACCAGCGTCATCAGAATCACCAGACCCGACATGGTCCAGTAAGCGTCGCTCAAAGTTTCGAAACCGAGCACCATCACCTTCAGCGACCCCGCCAACCCAGCAATTCCCGCCGACAGCACGAAGGCCAGCAGCTTGAAGCGATCGGTGTCGTAGCCTAGCGAGACGGCCCGCGGTTCGTTCTCCTTGATCGCCACCAGCACCTGCCCAAACGGCGAGTGAACGATGCGCACGATCAGGAGGAACATCAGCACCATCACCACCAGGATGACGTAGTAAAGGGTGATATCCGACGACAGGCTTAGCAAGCCGAACAGCTTGCCGCGCGGCACGCCTTGCAGGCCATCCTCACCGTGCGTGAACGGCGCCTGCAGAAACACGAAGTAGACCATCTGCGCGAGTGCGAGCGTCACCATCGCGAAGTAAATGCCCTGCCGACGGATAGCAAAAAGCCCGACAACCAACCCAAGCAGTATCGCCGCCACCGTGCCCGCGAGCACGCCCACTTCCGGCGAATAACCGAGGGTCTGGATAGCATAGCCGGTCGTATAACCCGCCATCCCCAGAAACATGGCGTGCCCGAACGACAACAGGCCCGTGTAGCCGATCAGCAGGTTGAAAGCGGCCGCAAATAGCGCGAAACACAGCACCTTCATGACAAACAACGGATAGATGCCAATGAACGGCACGGCAATCAACCCGAGCAGCAGCAGCCCGTAGAGCGCTTTTCTTTGCATCACTTTTCCTTGCCGAAAAGACCCGCCGGGCGCACCAGCAGCACGAGCGCCATGATGACGAAGACGACTGTCGCCGAGGCTTCGGGGTAGAACACGCGCGTGAATCCTTCGATTACGCCGAGCAGCAAGCCGGTCAGGATGGAGCCCATGATCGACCCCATCCCGCCGATCACCACCACCGCGAACACGGTGATGATCATGGGCTGCCCCATTAGCGGCGAGACCTGGATCACCGGAGCGGCGAGGACGCCGGCAAATGCAGCGAGCGCCACGCCAAAGCCATACGTGAGCGTGATCATCAACGGTACGTTGACGCCGAACGCTTCCACCAGTTTCGGGTTCTCGGTGCCGGCGCGCAGGTAGGCACCGAGGCGCGTCTTTTCGATCACGAACCATGTGGCGAAGCACACCACCAACGAGGCGAGCACGACCCACGCGCGGTAATTCGGCAGGAACATGAAGCCCAGATTGGTCGCGCCGGAGAGTGCGTCAGGCACATCGTACGGCTGGCCCGAAGAGCCATAGATGGAGCGGAACACACCTTCCACCACCAGTGTCAGTCCGAAGGTCAGCAACAGGCCGTACAGATGGTCGAGCTTGTACAGCCAGCGCAGCATCGAGCGTTCGATCAGAATGCCGAACGCGCCGACGATCAGCGGTGCGAGCACCAGCATCACCCAGTACGGCAGATTGAAATACGACAGCCCCATCCACGTCAGCATCGCGCCCAGCATGAACAACGCGCCGTGCGCGAAGTTGATCACGTTAAGCAGCCCGAAGATGATCGCAAGACCCAAGCTCAGGATCGCGTAGAACGAGCCGTTCACGAGCCCAAGCAGCAACTGGCTCAGCATCGCCGAGAGCGGAATGCCAAAGATTTCCATTGAACCCCTTAGCCCTTAACCTATCGTCAAGGTGAGATCGAGCCACACGCGTTCCGGCAACACGTGGCTCGTACACAGCCTGCCCGTAGCATCGTGAACCGGCCCGTCTGCCGTCCTTGCAGCGGACCGGCAGACGGGGTTTCAGCCGAAGCTTATTTCCACAACGCGCAGCGCGTTTCCGCCTTGGTCGTGAATGCCTGATCGCCCGGAATGGTTGCCGTGATCTTGTAGTAGTCCCACGGTTCTTTCGATTCGGCCGGCGTCTTCACCTGCATCAGATACATGTCGTGAATCATGCTGCCGTCCTCACGGATGTAGCCCTTGGCGTAGAAGTCGTCGATCTTGGTCTTCTTCAGTTGGGCCATGATCTTGTCCGGATCCGTCGAACCGACCGCCTGCACCGCCTTCAGATAGTTCGTGACGGCCGAGTAATCGGCGGCCTGCAGGCTCGACGGCATCTTCCGGGTCTTGTCGAAGTAGCGCTCAGCCCACTTGCGGGTGGTGTCGTTCTTGTTCCAGTACCAGGAGTCGGTCAATACCAGACCTTGAGTCGTCTCCAGACCGAGGCTATGGATATCGTCGATAAAGATCAGCAGCGCCGCGATCTTCATCGTCTTCGTGATGCCGAATTCCTTCGCCGCCTTGATCGAGTTGACCGTATCGCCACCGGCGTTGGCAAGGCCCAGCACCTGCGCCTTCGATGCCTGCGCCTGCAGCAGGAACGACGAAAAATCCGAAGCCGACAACGGATGGTGCACATCGCCGAGCACCTGGCCGCCGTTTGCCTTCACCACGGTCGCCGTCGCTGTCTCCAGCGCCTTGCCGAACGCGTAGTCAGCCGTCAGGAAGAACCACGTTTTGCCACCCTGCTTCGTCACCGCAGCGCCCGTGCCTTTCGCCAGCGCCGTCGTGTCGTACGCGTAGTGAATCGTGTAGGGCGTGCACTGCTCGTTGGTCATGGTGTCCGCGCCAGCACCGACGTTGATATAAACCTTGTGCTTCTCGCCCGCCACCTGGTTCATCGCAAGACCGGTCGCGGAGTTGGTGCCGCCGAGCAGCATCTCGACGCCGTCGCGATCAAACCATTCGCGTGCCCGCGATGCGGCGATATCCGCCTTGTTCTGATGATCCGCATAGACCAGCTCGATCGGCTTGCCATTGACCTTGCCGCCGAAGTCCGCGATCGCCATCCGGACCGCTTCGAGGCCGCCCGGGCCGTCGATATCTGCGTAGAGGCCAGACATGTCGGTGATATAGCCGATCTTGACCGTGTCGTCGGCAGCTCGCGCGCCGCTCATCACCAGCCCGGCACTGGCCGCAGCTGCAAAGCAGAACGCCGAAAGTCGCGCGAGGGTTTTCATTTTCATTGGTGTCTCCTTGTTTCCTTGCTTGTGGTTATCAGAGGCAATCGGGCGCTTATGATTTATACGCCCAGCAGATCGTGCAGCGCCGGCATCTTGCTTTCGAGTTCACCCGCCCCGAAGTGCTCGACGATGCCGCCATGCTCCATCACATAGAAGCGGTCGGCGAGTGGCGCCGCAAAACGGAAATTCTGTTCGACCATCACGATCGTGTAGCCGCGCGCCTTGAGCGTCACAATCATGCGCGCGAGCGCCTGCACGATGACCGGTGCAAGACCCTCGGATATTTCGTCGAGCAACAACAGGCTCGCGCCGGTGCGCAGGATGCGGGCTACGGCGAGCATCTGCTGCTCGCCGCCTGAGAGCCGCGTGCCCTGGCTCACCCGGCGTTCGTGCAGGTTTGGAAACATCGCGTAGATTTCGTCGAGCGACATCACGTGCGCGGCATCGCCGACCATCGGCGGCAGCAACAGGTTTTCCTCACAGGAGAGGCTCGAAAAGATGCCGCGCTCCTCCGGGCAATAGCCAATGCCGCAGTGCGCGATGCGATGGGTCGGCATGTCGATCGTTTCACGCCCACCGACGCGTATTGAGCCGGTACGCCGGCCCGTAAGTCCCATGATTGCGCGCAGTGTGGTCGTGCGCCCGGCGCCGTTGCGGCCCAGCAGCGTCACCACTTCGCCGCGGTTCACCGTCAGATCGACGCCATGCAATATATGGGATTCACCATACCAGGCCTGCAGGCCCGCTATCTCCAACGCGGGTTCTGCAACGGCGATCTCGCTGACTTCGACATTCTCGCGCTCGGCAATCGTGCTCATGCTTGCGCTCCGGCGAGCGCAGCGTCAGCGCTGCCCATATAGGCCTGCATGACAAGCGGGCTCTTGGATACTTCGGCGTACGTGCCTTCGGCGAGCACCTCGCCACGCTGCAGGACGGTGATCGTATCGGAGATGCCGGCAATCACATTCATGTTGTGTTCGACCATCAGAATGGTGCGGCCGCTCGACACCTTCTTGATCAGCGCGGTGACGCGATCGACGTCCTCGTGACCCATACCCTGCGTGGGCTCGTCGAGCAGCATCAGTTCGGGCTCCATCGCAAGCGTGGTGGCGATTTCGAGGGCACGCTTGCGTCCATAGGACAACTCGACCGTCAGCACATCGGCGAAATCGGTCAAACCGACCTGGGTCAGCAGATCCATGGCGCGATCATCGAGCTGATGCAGCGAACGCTCAGTCTTCCAGAAGTGGAACGCCGTGCCCAACGCCCGCTGCAAACCGATGCGCACGTTCTGCAATGCCGTCAGATGCGGAAACACAGCGGAAATCTGAAACGAACGAATGATGCCGCGCCGGGCGATCTGTGCCGGCCGTTCGCGCGTAATATCGACGCCGTTGTAGACGATCTGCCCTGCGGTGGGGACGAGGAATTTGGTCAGCAGGTTAAAGCAGGTGGTTTTCCCGGCACCATTCGGACCGATCAATGCATGAATCGAGCCACGGCGTACGCGCAGATTGACGCCGTTGACGGCGACAAAGCCCTTGAACTCCCTAGTCAGCCCGCGCGTTTCGAGAATCGTGTCGCCGAGAATCATGTTCCCTTCCATGCGAAGTGAGGCGAAGCACTACGATCTTCCGCGCCAGAGGCTGCGCGACGTTTTGATGGCGACGACACCCCCGTGCCGATCGTTGGCGTGGTGCACCAATGCGGACGGTAATCCATGGCGCGCGACGCAGCATGGGCATCATTGTCGCGCCAATGATGCACCGCATTCATCGGGATTTGCACTTAGTATGCAATTGCGCGCCGCGGGACCCGCCGCGCGCAACGGGCCTGCCTGTCACGCAATGGACATCGAAGCGGCGGGATTCGTCCGCAACACCTGCCCGGCGGCGCGTGCGCGACGATCCTCGCGAATCATCTCGCTCGCGCGCTCGGCGATCATCAGCGTGGGCGAGTTGGTGTTGCCCGAGGTGATGGTAGGCATCACCGACGCATCGACTACGCGCAAACCCTCGACTCCGATCACGCGCAGACGCTGGTCGACGACGGCGGCAGGATCGTCGGCACTGCCCATGCGACAGGTGCCGACCGGATGAAAGATGGTCGTGCCCACTTTGCCGGCTGCCTGCTGCAGTTCCTCTTCGGTCTGAAACTCGATGCCGGGAAGAATCTCCTGCGGCCGATACGGGGCCAATGCGGGCGCCGCAGCGATACGCCGCGTGAGACGCACGGCATTGGCGGCAACGTGCCGGTCGTAATCCGTGGACAGATAATTGGGGGCGATCAGCGGTGGCGCATCGGCCTCGGGCGAGGTGATGTGAATGCTCCCGCGCGAGGTCGGACGCAAATGACACACCGACGCGGTGAACGCGTTGAAGCGATGCAGGGGCTCACCGAAGCGATCGAGCGAGAGCGGCTGCACGTGATACTCGAGATCGGGCCGCGTGAGCGAGCGGTCCTCCGGGTCCGACTTCGCGAAAGCGCCGAGCTGGGACGGCGCCATGGCCATAGGTCCGCTCTGAAACAGCGCGTACTCCAGACCGATCATGAGCTTGCCCCACCAGTGCGCGGAGGCAGTATTGAGCGTGCGGACGCCATCGACCTTGTAGGCCATCCGCAATTGCAGATGATCCTGGAGATTCTCACCTACGCCGCGCAGGTCATGGACGACGTCGATGCCGAGGTTCTGCAGGCGAGCGCCGTTACCGATACCGGAGAGCTCGAGCAATTGCGGCGAGTTGACCGCGCCCGAGCAGAGGATGACTTCACAACGGGCCTTGGCGAAATAATTGGTGTTATTACCGCGATATTCGACACCCGTGCAGCGACGCCCATCGAACACGACCCGCTGCGTGAGCGCACCGGTGATGATGGTGAGATTGGGGCGCTTGAGCGCGGGGCGCAGAAAGGCCTTCGAGGCATTCCAGCGGATGCCGCGTTTCTGGTTCACATCGAAGTAGCCGACGCCGGAGTTGTCGCCGCGATTGAAGTCATCGGTGGCGGGGAGACCGGCTTGCTGCGCGGCTTGCGAGAACGTTTCGAGGATTTTCCATTTGAGGCGTTGTTTTTCGACGCGCCAAGGGCCGCCGGAGCCGTGCGATTCGTTGGCTCCGCCGTAGTAGTCTTCGCTGCGTTTGAAGATAGGGAGGACGTTGTTCCAGGACCACGAGGGGTCATTGGTGACGCGAGCCCATTCATCGTAGTCTTCGCGCTGGCCGCGCATGTAGATCATGCCGTTTATTGAGGAGCTGCCGCCGAGGACTCTACCGCGCGGGTATGAGAGGGCGCGGCCGTTCAGGCCCGGTTCTTCTCTGGTTTTGTAGAGCCAGTCGGTGCGGGGGTTGCCGATGCAGTACAGGTACCCTACCGGGACGTGGATCCAGTGGTAGTCGTCCTTGCCGCCGGCTTCCAGTAGAAGTACTGAGGTTTCTGGGTCTTCGCTTAGGCGGTTGGCTAGCACGCAGCCTGCTGTGCCGGCGCCTACTATGATGTAGTCGTATTCGCCCTCCGTCGTTCGGGCGGGGGTTTGTTGGGTTGTGGTCATCGGTTTGTCTCCGTATTGCTGCTTTTTGTCTGCTCGGCGCGTTTGCTTTTGCCTGCGGCGCCTTGTTGGGTTGGTGTTCCTACGGTGTTGGCCTTTCCTTGCTTTGTTAGTGGTCTATTAGCTTCGCCCCTGCGCGGGGCGGCACTTACTTTCTTTGTCCCACAGGGACTACCTTCGGGTCGCCGCCGCAAAGAAAGTAAGCAAAGAAAGCGGGCTTCCAACCGCCAGCTTGTAGGTGTCCACCACTGGCATTAAGCCAGAGTGGTCCGCGCACGAAACCTGCACTCGCACCACGCGCGTTAGTGACAAAGGACTCATCCACCCCACTCCGCACTGCGTGCGTCGCGGATGTGTCTGCCAGGGAAAGCGGGGCACAGGCACACGGGTGTTCGTTTCGTGCCCCGCCGTCGCGGCATAACGTCGTCTCCAAGCGCTCACTGTGTAGCGTCATTTAGGTATCCAAACACTTTCCGCATTTGCGTTGCAAGTCCACGCTCGCACTCCCCCTCGCCGACCCATCCGCCGCGCTGTGCGCGGGCGGGAAGAATGAGTCCTTTGTCACGAAGGGTGAGCGCACGAGGGATGATTTCGTGCGCGGACCACTACGACTTGATGTCAGTGGCGGACACCTACAGGCTAGCGGTTGGAAGCCCGCTTTCTTTGCTTACTTTCTTTGCGGCGGCGACCCGAAGGTAGTCCCTGTGGGACAAAGAAAGTAAGTGCCGCCCCGCACAGGGGCGAAGCTAATAGACCGACAAGAATGCAAGGAAAGGCCAACAGCGCAATAACACCACCAAAGCGCCGCACAGGCAAAAAAACACAGCAAAACGACAA
>NZ_JAMFSB010000222.1 GCF_026225065.1 Paraburkholderia sp.
CGCCGTACGCGCGAGGACATCCGGCGCGACCAGCAGGAAGCGCTCAAGCTCATGGACGAACTCGCCGCTCAGGTCGAGTCGAGCTTGAAACCCTACGATCCGGTGGCGCTCGGGGTCTATCGCAAGTCGAGCCCGATCACGATGCGGCTGCGCCGGTGTTCGTCGGCGCTGGAACTGCTCGGCTATCTCGTCAATGGCGTCTGGGAGTCGGAGCCTGTTCCCGCCGGTCCTATCCGTGAAGCATTGCCGACTTCACGCCTCTTTGTTGGCGTCGAAAAGGTCGAGATCCGCATGCCGTCCGCCACGCGTCACACTGCGCTGCTCGACCTGAAGGACTATCCCGAGGAAACCGAGCCCGGCATGCTCAATGGCCTGCTGTACGGAGACTTCGAATATATCGAGACGCAGAGCTTCACGATTCTCGACAAACCCAGTGCGAAGGAAGCGCTTGAGCGGCAGCGCAACCAACTCATTGCCGGCGAGGACGTGGCCGTCTCCCAAGTCGAGGCGATGGATCAGGCGCTCAACGACCTGATCAACGGCGATTTCGTGCTGGGCGAGTATCACTATTCGCTCGCGGTGCTTGCGGACACGCCCGGGGAGGTGTCGAAGCACGTCGCGAAAGCACGCACGCAGTTGGCCGATGCGGGCTTCCAGACGGCACTGATCGATCTCGTAGCCGACGCCGCGTGGTTCGCTCAATTGCCGGGCAACTGGCGCTACCGGCCACGGGAGGCCAAGCTCACGTCCCGCAATTTCTGCGGTTTGTCCAGCCTGCACAATTTTGCGACGGGTAAGCGCGACGGCAATCCATGGGGCGAGGCGATTACCATCGTCAAGACGCCAAGCGGCCAGCCGTTGTATCTGAACTTTCACGTGACGCCCGAGAAGCAGGATTCGGCCGACGAGAAGGCACTCGCGAACACACAGATCATCGGGCAGGCAGGCGCTGGCAAGACGGTGCTTGAGCTGTTCCTGCTCGCCATGGCGATGAAGTTTGGTTTGACCGCCGTGCTGTATGACAAGGACCGGGGTACCGAGATCGCCATCCGAGCGATGGGCGGTATCTATACGGTATTTCGCCGAGGTGAGCCGACCGGACTGAATCCGTTCCAACTGATGCCCGACGCATCGGTGCTCGACTTCTGGGAGCGGCTCGTGCGCAAGCTCGTCGACATGAGTACGCCGTTGTCCGCGAGGGATGAGGTCGACATATCGCGCGCAGTGCGGGAAGTCGCTCGCATGGACAAGTCGCTGCGGCGGCTCTCGATGGTTCGGCAACTGCTGCCGAATGTGGGGGAGAACAGCTTGCACGCGCGGCTCGGTAAATGGTGCGTGGGCGGACGGCTTGGCTGGGTGCTCGACAATCCAGCCGATCGCGTGGATCTCACGCGCGCGGGTCTCTTCGGTTTTGACGATACCGAACTGCTTGACGATGCGGAAGTGTCGACGCCCGTCACGATGTACCTGCTGCACCTGACGGAAAGCCTGATCGACGGCAGGCGCTTCATCTATGTGATGACGGAGTTCTGGAAGCGGCTGGGTGACCCCGTCTTCACGGAGTTCGCGAAGAACAAGCAGAAGACGATCCGCAAGCAGAACGGGCTAGGAATTTTTGACACACAGTCGCCGGCCGACGTGCTGCGCAGCGATATCGCGCGGGCACTGATCGAACAGAGCGCGACGTTCTTCTTCCTGCCGAACCCGCGGGCAGACTTCGACGACTACGTGCACGGGTTCAAGCTCACCGAGGCCGAGTTCAACATCGTCCGCAATCTTGGCGAGAACAGCCGCATGTTTCTCGTCAAGCAGGGACATCGCTCGGCCATCGGCCGGCTCGATCTCGCGGGGCTGGGCGATGTGCTCGACGTGCTGTCCGGCACGACCGATAACGTGGAGCTGCTCGATACGATCCGCGCGCAAGTCGGGGACGATCCCGATGTGTGGCTACCAGTCTTCCACGCCGAACTTGCGAAGCGTCGCGCGGCGCAGAAGGGAGGCGTGCGATGAGCGGCCTCTTTACCGCGATCGGCGGCACGCTCGAAAACGGCATGTCGACGTACGTCACAAGCGTGTCGTCGGCGCTCGCCAGCGCACTCGTTCCCGTCGTGACCACGGCCGTCACGATCTGGGTCATTGCCTATGGACTGGCCATCGTGCGGGGCGAGGCGCACGAGGCAATACCAGCTTTCGCATGGCGTGGGCTCAAGGTCGCTTCCATTCTCGCGTTTGCACTCGGAAGCGGCATCTACCAGCAGCAACTGGTGGAGGCGGTGAGCGGCGCCACGTCGGGCCTCGCCCAGACGATCCAGAACGCGGCCAATACGACAGGTGGCGGCAATCCTGGATGCGGGTCGGTCAGCGGCAGCAGCGTGACTTCGGCGAGCGCCACCAGTATCTACCAGACGCTCGACTGCTATGACCAGCAAATTGATCTCGTGCTGGATGCTTATTCGGAGAAGGCGACCCACGAGGGGATCAGCCCCAGCGGGATCGCCGCCGCTATTGGCGACATCGTGTGCGGATTCGTGGCTGCGATTGGCGGCGCAATTTTCCTGATCGTGCTCGCGTTCGAGGTCGTGATGGGCCGCATGCTGCTCGATCTGGTGCTCGGGATCGGACCGATCTTCATTGCCTGCGCCGCGTTCGCGCCGACTGCGCGCTTCTTTGAGGCGTGGACTGCGAAGGTCGCGAACTACGCCCTGCTGCAGGTGCTGGTGGCGGCTTTTCTGGGCATGGCCCTCACGGCTTTTTCGACCGAACTGGCGCCGTTCCAGGTGACGACTTCGTCGCCCGGAGCCAATGCATCCTCACTCGTCGCGGCCGGTCAGGCGGCATTGGAAGCGTCGGCAGCGTGGGGCGCGGCACTCGGCATGTTTGCGACCGCGATTTTCC
>NZ_JAMFSB010000026.1 GCF_026225065.1 Paraburkholderia sp.
GGAAGAAAATCCGATGCTGGGTTTCCGCGGCGCCTCGCGTTACATCGCCGATGACTTCGCTGAAGCCTTCCAGATGGAATGTATCGCGCTGAAGAAAGTGCGCGAAGAGATGGGCCTCGACAACGTCGAGATCATGGTGCCCTTCGTGCGCACGCTGAAGCAGGCGGAGCGCGTGATCGGACTGCTCGAGAAGTTCGGCCTGAGGCGTGGCGAGAAGGGCCTGCGCCTGATCATGATGTGCGAAGTGCCGTCGAACGCGATCCTTGCCGAAGAATTCCTGCAGTTCTTCGACGGTTTCTCGATCGGTTCGAACGACCTGACGCAGTTGACGCTCGGCCTCGACCGCGATTCGGGTATGGAGTTGCTGGCAGCTGACTTCGACGAACGCGACCCGGCGGTCAAGTTCATGCTCAAGCGCGCGATTGAAACCTGCCTGCGGCTGAACAAGTACGTCGGTATCTGCGGCCAGGGCCCGTCGGATCATCCGGACTTCGCACAGTGGCTGACCGACGAAGGCATTGAGTCGATCTCGCTGAACCCGGACACGATCATCGAGACCTGGCAGGCGCTGGCAAAGTCGTCGGCGAAATGAAGCAGCAAAATAAGCAGCGCGCATAGCCGTTCGTTGCGGTTCGTCAAAGCGGATCGCACCGCCCGGTAAAGTGCACCAGCTTCGTGCTATAAACACCTCGGTAGATCCGGGGTGTTTTGCTTTGTCGGCCGGAGTAAGTGCTTTAGCACTTACTCCGGCCCCGTGCAGCGCAGTGGAGGTCGATGTGGCGCCAGGTGGATTGTTCTGGTGGGTCGGGGCGGGCGTGCTTATCGTGCTGGAACTGATGAGCGGGACCTTCTATCTGTTGATGATCGCGCTGGGTTTCCTGGCCGGCGGTCTCGCGCGCATGTCGGGCGCCAATCCCGACGTGCAGTTTGCGGTGGCGGCGCTCGTCGCATTGGCCGCGGTGCTGCTGTTGCGGCGCTCGCGTTTTGGCCGCCGAGCGACGCGCAAGGCGGCTGCAAGCAATCCCGACGTCAATCTGGATATCGGCCAGACGCTCGCCGTGACCGCATGGCGTGACCGGCGCGCGCGCGTGAACTATCGCGGGGCTGCTTGGGACGTCGAACTCGCACCAGGTGAGCCGGAGGACGCGCGCGTCTACGAGATCAGCGCACTCGACGGCAGCCGCCTGATCGTCGTGGCGGGCAAGCATTCGCACCCGGCACCATCATAACAACTCAAAACCGGAGTTAAACCACAGATGGGAACAAGTATGGATTCGACTATCGTCGCGGTAGTGCTGCTCGTTATCGTGTTCATGATCGCGGCCAAGACCATCAAGATCGTGCCTCAGCAACACGCGTGGGTGCTTGAGCGGCTTGGCCGCTATCACGCCACGCTCACGCCGGGTCTAAGCATCGTGGTGCCGTTTGTGGACCGCATCGCGTATAAACACATACTCAAGGAAATTCCGCTCGAAGTGCCGAGCCAGGTCTGCATCACGCGCGACAACACCCAGTTGCAAGTCGATGGCGTGCTGTACTTCCAGGTCACCGATCCGATGAAGGCATCCTATGGTTCGAGCAACTTTGTGTTCGCAATTACGCAGTTGTCGCAAACCACGCTGCGCTCGGTGATCGGCAAGCTCGAACTCGACAAGACTTTCGAGGAACGTGACTTCATCAATCACAGCATCGTTTCGTCGCTCGACGAAGCGGCATCGAACTGGGGCGTGAAGGTACTGCGCTATGAAATCAAGGATCTGACGCCGCCGAAGGAAATTCTTCACGCGATGCAGGCGCAGATTACCGCCGAGCGCGAAAAGCGGGCGCTAATTGCGGCTTCCGAGGGGCGCAAGCAGGAGCAGATCAATATCGCCTCGGGTGGGCGTGAGGCTTCGATCCAGAAGTCCGAGGGCGAGCGCCAGGCGGCAATCAATCAGGCGCAGGGTCAGGCTGCGGCGATTCTGGCGGTGGCCGAGGCCAATTCGCAGGCGATCCAGAAGATCGCTGCGGCGATCCAGTCCACTGGGGGCATGGAAGCGGTGAACCTGAAGGTGGCAGAGCAGTACGTGAACGCGTTCGCGAATCTGGCGAAGCAGGGCACGACGCTGATCGTGCCCGGTGATCTGTCGAATATGAGTTCGATGATCGCCTCGGCGCTGACCATCGTGAGCAAGGGGAAGGGGACGACCGAGTTGCGGTAGAAGCGCGCTTGCGGCCGCGCGCGAGTTCAGGTCGGGTTGCGCATCAAGCGGGCTTTTTCCCGTTCCCAGTCGCGTTTCTTCTCGGTTTCGCGCTTGTCATGCTGCTTTTTGCCCTTCGCGAGACCGATTTCGCATTTGACCCGGCCGCCCTTGTAATGAAAATTTAGCGGCACGAGCGTATAACCACGTTGCTCGACCTTGCCGATCAGCTTGCTGATCTCCTCGCTGTGCAAAAGCAGCTTACGGGTGCGCACCGGGTCGGGCGTGATGTGGGTCGACGCTTCGGGCAGCGGGCTGATGTGCGTGCCGATCAGGAACAACTCGTTGTTCTTGATCACAACATAGCCTTCCTTGATCTGGCCGCGACCGGCGCGCAAGGCCTTGACCTCCCATCCTTCGAGCACGAGCCCTGCTTCGTAGCGTTCTTCGACCGAATAGTCGTAGAAGGCTTTTCTGTTGTCTATGATGCTCATTAATGGAAAGTGCCCAACTCGTTTAAAATCACAATTTTAGCAAAGCGGGGCAAGGAAAGCCCGCGGCGCTTGTCCACCCTCGCCACGTGCTGTCCAATTTATGGCAGATGTCCAGAAAACCGTGTTGATACGCCATTCGGCGGAACAGATGTTCGACCTCGTCACTGATGTCAACGATTACCCGAACTTCCTGCCCTGGTGCGGCGGGGTCGAGATCCGTCGTCAGGACGAGAATGGCATGGAGGCGAAGATCGACATCAACTTCAAGGGCATCCGGCAGCACTTCGCTACGCGTAACCGCATGAAGCGACCCGAGCGTATCGACATGGAGTTCGCCGACGGCCCGTTTCGCAAGTTCACCGGCTACTGGCTTTTTACGGCGCTACGTGAGGATGCCTGCAAGATCGAATTCGCGCTGCACTACGAATTCACCAACATCTTCCTCGAAAAGATCATTGGTCCGGTGTTCAGCCATATTGCCAACACCTTCGTCGAATCGTTCGTGAAGCGCGCCGATCAGCGCTACGGTAAGGCATGAGCGCGCTGCTGTCGATAGAAGTCTGCTACGCGTTGCCCGACGGGCAGACGCTGATTCCGGTCGAGCTGCCCGAAGGCGCGACCGTGCAGCAGGCGCTCGACGCCAGCGGCATCTTGCAGCGCTATCCGCAGATCGATCTGGCGCAGCAGAAGGTGGGTGTGTTCGGTAAGTTGAAGCCGCTCGATACGGTGCTTGTCGATCATGATCGCGTGGAAATCTACCGGCCGCTGATCGTCGATCCGAAAGCGGCGCGCCAGCGGCGTGTAGAAAAGACCCGCAAGGAAGGCTCGATCGAAGGTCGCAAGTGGCAGCACCGGGATTCGCGGTAGGGCGGCAGGCGCGCGCGAATCACCGCAAATGCGTCAAGGCTGCGGGCCTGCGCTAACCACCGTA
>NZ_JAMFSB010000223.1 GCF_026225065.1 Paraburkholderia sp.
CTGTGGGTCCGCGTGCTGGCGTGCTTCGCGTGTTTCGCATGGACCCCTGCGGCCGCGCAGGCGGCTGCAGGGCCGGTGATCCCGGCCTTGCAGAGTCTGATCAACAGCGCGACCGCCAATCCGGCTTCGGCGGCTTCGGCGGCTTCGGCGGCATCGGCCGCTGAAGCCGCGTCTGCGCCATCGCCTGCGAGCCAGGCCGAATTGGCCCATTCGCTCGACAGTGTGATCTCGACGCTCGACAACGATCGCCAGCGCACCGCACTCGTCACCCAGTTGAAGAAGCTGCGCGACGTTACCCGCAATGTCGCACCGGCCGCGCCTGCTCAACCGAGCCCGGGCTTGCTTGGCGCGATCGCCTCGGGGATCGCTTCTTTCGAATCCGGCGTGCATCAAGGCCGCACGCCGTTGCGCTACTGGGCCGGGCGCTTCAACGCGGCCGGTAACGAGCTCTACACGATTGTCTCGAGCCAGGGGCCCCAGAGTCTCGGCAAGATCCTGCTGGACATGGTGGCGATGCTGGCGGGCTGGGGCGCCTGCGCGTGGGTCCTGATCTATCTGCAGCGCCGCTTGCATACGCGCTATGGCGTGGATGCCACGCTCAAGCCGAATCCGTCCGCTGGCGAACTGCTGGTTTTCGCGCTGCGGCGGGTCGGTCCATGGATCGTGGCCTTCCTGGCCGCGCTTGTGTTTGCGCGGGCCATGCCCGACGCACTCGGCCGCACGCTAGGGATGGTGGTGGCCTACGGCATCGTCGCCGGCGCGATATTTTCCGCGATCTGCCTCATCATGTTTTCGCTGTTCGGCTCGGGCCACCGGCATGTCGCCGTGCGCGTGCTGATCGAGCATGCGCGCCGCCTGCTGTTCGTGATCGGCGTGTGCGGTGCACTGGGCGATGCAGCGGTGAACTACGACGTGTCCCATCAGCTCGGATCGAATCTGTCCGAGCTGGTGTCGACCGTGGCGAACATGACCGCAGCCGTGCTGACCGGGTATTTCGCGGTGGCGTTTCGCCGGCCGGTGGCGCACCTGATCCGCAATCGGGCTTACGAGCCGCGGCACGACCATAAGGCCGCGACCGATGCGTTCGACGTGCTCGCCTCGCTCTGGCATGTGCCCGTGCTGGTGCTGGCAAGTGCGTCGGTGGTTGCCACGATCGGCGGCTCGGGTTCGAACGAAAACGTACTGCAGATCTCGGTGGTGACGGCGTTGTTTCTGGTGCTGGCGTTCTTCATGTCGGCCATCGTGTTGCGCGCGACGCGGCCGCGCGATATCCGCAGGCACCGCCGCTCACCGTATCTGAGGAGACTGCTGCAGTTCGTAGGGACGCTGGTGACGGTGGTCATCTGGCTCGTGTTTCTGGAACTGGCGGCGCGGCTGTGGGGCGTGTCGCTCGTGAGTGTGATCGAGGAAAACGTCGCGGCGCGAGGCATCGCCCATGCGGTCATGGCGATTTTCGCGACCTTTTTTATTGCCTGGCTGCTGTGGATTCTGATCGACACGGCGATTACCGAAGCGCTCAACCCCAGCGGTCCGCGCAACAAATCGCGTAACGCGAGCACGCGCGCCCGCACCATGCTGCCGCTGGTGCGCAATGCGCTGTTCGTGACCATCGTGACGATCGCCGGCATTGTCACCGCGGCTAATCTCGGCATTAACGTGACGCCGCTGCTCGCTGGTGCGGGCGTGATCGGTCTGGCAATCGGCTTTGGCGCACAGTCGCTCGTGACCGACCTGATCACGGGCCTGTTCATCATCATCGAGGACACCATCTCGGTGGGCGACTGGATCGATGTCGACGGTGGCCATGCAGGCACGGTCGAGCATCTGTCGATTCGCACCGTGAGGTTGCGCGATGGGCAGGGGGCGATCCATGCCATTCCGTTCTCGCAGATCAAGATCGTGAAAAACCTTTCACGCGATTTTGCCTATGCGGTGTTCGAAGTGCGGATGGGTTTTTCGGCTGACGTCGATCAGGTCACCCAACTGATTCGCGAAGTGGGTGCCGACCTGATGTCCGATTTCCGTTACCGGCGTGAGATGCTTGGCCCGATCGAGGTGTGGGGGCTCGACCGTTTCGACCCGAACTGGATGGTCGTGAAAGGACAGATCAAGACGCGGCCGCTGCAGCAATGGAGTGTGGCGCGCGCTTTTAACCTGCGGTTGAAGCGCAAGATGGACGAAGCCGGTATCGAGATTCCGGTGCCGCAAATGCGGATTTTCACGTCGTCGAAGGATAGCGAAGGGCAGCCGCTGCCGGAGGATGAAGGGCCCGTGCACGCCCCAACCGCGGAGCATGCTCACGCGGTGCACGGCGGACGTTCGGCGGAGCTGGCGGTGGCAGGGGCGCGCGACGTTTCGCACGAACCGCGGCCGGCGCCGCCGTCAACCGGCACTGCGCCGGTTGCGCCTCAGATTCCTACCGCGGGTGATGCGGGGAAGAGTTAGGCGCGCGTTTGATGTCTTGCGGAGGGGTGGCGAGCTCTGATGGGGCTTGGGGCCGCCTCAGGCGACCGCTGGTTCCACCACGGGTTGCGCGTGATCGGCGACCTCGAGCAGATCGTTCACGTGGGTGCCGATCTGTGCCCCTTCGACCCCGTAGATGTGCAGCGAGACGGCGGCTGCGTCGCCTGTATTGCCGAGCCGATGGATACCGCCATGGCCGGCTCGCACAAACGACACGGCGCCGCTTGCGCGTGGATGGGAGCGGGTTTCACTGGCTCGCTGGCGTGATTCGTTCCACTCGTACACCGTCTCCGACATGGCACCGTCCAGCACGGCGTAGCCGCACCACGTCCGATGGGCATGAACGGGGCTTACCTGGCCGGGCATCCAGACCAGTGCGGCGATGGCATAACGGCCGTGCGGATCCGCCGCCAGCAGATGACGCCGGTACGATTCGACAGATCCCTCACGCTGGGCCGGCGCGAGCAGCGCCGGGTCTGCGGCGGCCTCGGCGAGCGCCGTGCGAACGCTGAGCGCAAACGCCGCGCGTTGCGACGGGTCGGCCGCATCGGCGGACTGTGCGAAGGCGGCGTCTAGTGCGTTGCACAGGCGCTCAAGCGTTTGCGGGGAGTGGTCGTCGGGCGACGGGTAGGTCTCGTGGCTCATAGGGGCGGTGCAGGCGCTTGAATTCGGTTGTCGGATGGGGATATTTATACCGGTTTGCGCGGAGAAAGAGTTTTCATATAATTCCCCTTGAAATCGTAAAAGTAGAATAATTTTCTAGATGGGGGTGCGTATGGGAATGGATATCATCGATCGCAAGCTGCTCGAGCTACTCCAGGTCGACGCGACCATGCCGATCGCCGAACTGGCGCAGCGCGTGAACCTGTCGCAGACGCCGTGCTGGAAGCGGCTTCAGCGGCTCAAGGAGGCGGGCGTGATCCGCGCCCAGGTCGCGCTGTGCGACGCGCGCAAGCTTGGGGTGGGCACGACGGTGTTCGTCGCGGTGCGGACCAACCAGCACACCGAAGAATGGGCGGCCACATTTACGCGCGCTGTGCAGGCGATTCCCGAGGTAGTCGAGGTGTACCGGATGAGCGGCGAGACCGACTACCTGCTGCGGGTGGTGGTGTCGGATATCGACGATTACGACCGGGTCTACAAGCTGTTGATTGGCGCTGTGCCGTTGTATGACGTGAGCTCGAGCTTTGCGATGGAACAGATCAAGTATTCGACGGCACTGCCGGTGAGGTATACCGGGTAGTGGGCCGGTTTATGGTGATTACGCTATCCGGCTGGTGCCTGCTGCACTTACAGGCCGAATCAGCGGATAAGGCGCTTGCGGAAGAACACGACACGCTCGGTTTCGTCAAAGCCAAGTGCATGGTGCAATGCATGGGCCTCGACTTTGTCGATCCGGGTGTCGGACGCGAATTCTGCGCAGCCGTGCGCGGAGCCCCATTGGCCAATCGCGGCACACAATGCTTGCGCAATACCTGCCCTGCGTATAGCAGGCATGACGTAAATGCCTTCGAGAAAGAGCACGGGCGACGTCTCGCAACCGTTGACGTAGTCGTGCCGCACGGCGGCTTCGGCGAATCCGGCCGGCGTGTCGTCGTCGGAGAAGGCGATGAATGCCACGTAGCGATGCGGGTCGGCAAGCAACCGCTGAGTTTCGAGAATATGCCTGTCGTCGCTTACGTGTGGCCAGAGCAGATGTCGCAACGAACACCATGTCCCAATATCGTGGGGTGACACAGCCCGAACCGTATATGCGAATGGAGGCATGCCTGAACCGGTGATCAATAAGACTCAGAATGACATCAGAGCTCTTTGTCGACGAGTCGGTCTGACGTCGCGTTAAAGTACACTTCAAGCTGACAGTATCTCTCTATCGGCTGACTGCGGCCGCGTCAAGTGTTCGGATCCTTCAGGCGTGTCCGGGTCGCAAATCTGAATCCCCATGCCAGCGCAAAGGAATCTGTGAAATGTCAGGTCGTTTCTTGGTTGTTTTTATGGGTTTGTGCCAGTGGGTATACGCGTTCATTCTTACGGTTTGCGTCACCATGAGCAATGACGACACCAGCCCGGAAATTCAAATCAGCTTTTCGAACAGAGCGAATGCGCTTCGTACCGTTTGCCTCCTTGCACTTATCGTCCTGAGCTGGAGTGGCGCCTACGCATTTGTGTCGCGGCGTCGTTGGGCGTGGTTTTACACCTGGATTCTTGGGATATTCCTGTTGGGGATCGGCCTGTTCAGTCGTGGGACCAATGGCGGCCCGCTGGAAGCTTTCGTGGGAACTGGATCCTTGCGTCATACCACCGGTCTTGTAGTCGCGTCACTAGCCGTCATCTCGCTTGTTCTGCTGCCCCTTCCATCGACCCGTCGGCAGTTCTTCGAAGATTGAATGGTCGTAAAGCCAAGCTATATTCACGGCGTCGCCGTGCCAGTCCAGCCGGTTTCTCAGTTGAAGCGCGTGACCACAACTGCGGGGTCTATCTCCTTGTCCGTCAGACCGTATTTCGCCATACGGGTACGATGGTCGGCAGAGCCCAAATACGAACGAAGTTGTTCATTGGCTGCGTTGCGCAGACGATCATTGCCCTTGTTGAACGAAAACGCGCCGACCGGAGGCCGTTGTCCATCGCCATCAGCAGGGACGTGTGCCACGGCTTCGAATTCGCCGCCACCAATGCGGGTCGACAAAATGCGGTTCCCTAACGCGGTACTCGCGTACGCATCGATCGCACCCGAGCGCAGCGCGTCGATCGCCTCAGGCTGCTCCTCGAAGACAACGAATTGATCCTCTCGCACGCCCGATACTCTCGCCGACTCGTGTTGCACCTGTCCGGCGATGATTCCAAGACGCGCGCCATCCATAGCGGCCACAGAGGCGTAGCTATCGAGGGATTTCGGATTGCCCGCTCGAACCAGAAATCCGTCGCCGATACCCCAGACCGGCAGGCTGAATGCAACGTGTGCGGCGCGCTCGGGTGTAACGAAGAGCGGGACGTTCATATCCCAGCGCCCCGCCTCAACACCGGGAAGCAGTTCGTTGAAGGTCGTCAGGTGGTAATCGATGCGCGTGACACCGATCGCCATGAGAACCCTTTCCGCGAGTTCGATGTCTGCTCCGGTCGCAGCTTGCGCCGAATCGGTCCAGCCAAACGGAGGTTCTTCTATGTACGCGATCGTGACGTTCATTGTGTTCTCGCAGAAGGGCGCAGACGGGTCGAAGTTACATCATCGACAATTCTACTTCCTTTGCGATGCGGGTGATTTAATTCGGTTACCTAATGTATTAAGGTCGCTTGTGCTGAGGTTGTCTATGCGACGTTCGGCCCAATGAAGGGCGAAATAGGTCGCGTCCTTCTCACTTGGAAACAGTACATGGCGCGGTGCGTAATTGATCGCGGACGAGTTTCTGACGTCGCCCCGATCAATGGAAACCGCCGCCAGATAACCGCCGAACTTTCCTCGAGTGATTGCGCAATAAATCACGTAGCCGCGGTAGTAACACTTTGTCGTGGCCTGGTGCATGGAGAGACTCGGAAGGGCGTGTGTGACAACTTAGCATAGCGAACGAATTCACACACCTGACGGTTGGATCATCTAACTTTCCCGAGGTTACACATCGACAACGCGCCAGCAACGAGCGCGCGGAGAAAGCCTTGTCGGCCGGTCAGGGCAGTCCGCCATTCGCAACAGGCAAGTCGGACTGCACGTTGTCGTCATCGTTTTCAGCGGCGACGCGGCTCCCGTTTGAAAGCGCGCCAACACCGTTTGGTGTGTCCGATGCATCGCATATCTGGACAAGCACGCCGATCTCAAGTTTGGTGAAGTCCGGAGCTAAGTCAGTGGGAAAAGCGCGTGCATCCCGTGCCCCATCATTTGCGCGGAAAACGGACGACTGGATCCGACCATCTGGGGTGATCAGTTGGCGAAACACGGCAAGCGACTGTGGGGAAGGCAAGTTGTTCCGCCGGCGATGAATCAGCGCCGGCCAGCGCGGGCGAATATGGCTGCGTGCGTGCGTGCGTGTCGTGGTCGCTGGCGCAGGATGGCCGAAGACGCTGCTGCGCCGGGAGAAAGATAGTGTTTCAACGGGTACCTCTTCTCAATCACCTTGAAAAGGCGACCTTCTCGGCGGTGTGGCGGTTTTCGAGCACGTCGTCAATCAAGTCTTCCGCCCACCTGAGCATGTAGTAGATCGCCTGACGGCTCTCCAGAAACAGGACGTTGTAGGGTGAGTGCTCGACAATGAACGGGGAGTCGCAGTGAAAGCGACCGATCTCCGTGATCGCGCGAAAGGCACCCGAGTTTTTTCGAACGGCGGCGCAGCACACGACATATCCACGATAGGAGTAGAAGAAGTTGGTCCTGTCCACACGTCCTCCGTCTCGATCAGTC
>NZ_JAMFSB010000224.1 GCF_026225065.1 Paraburkholderia sp.
CGGCGTCTGGTTTCACAATCCATCGGGCGTCGCGCCGTATCAGAGCGATGTGTATATGCCGTTCGCGACGGTTGCGCGCTTTTACGCGGGGCGTGGTTTGACGCTCACGCGTCCCGCCAACCGCCAGGTTGCCCGCTGACGGACCGACGGACCGGCGACCGCCGTCCGGGTCCGCTACCCGGCAGCTTTCAGGTCCGATTTCTGCTGAAGAAAGGAATGGGTGGCAGGCCGTGCGGTAGTTTGATCAACGTTGCCGGACGGAGCGGGAACGCTGGACGAGATTGTCTTGCAGACCTTCTTCGTGGCCGGCCGCCAGCATCACCTGATACAGACTATGCCGCTCGGAGGAACGCCACATGAGGCGGGCGATACGGCTTAGGGTTGCCCGCAGCGACGGCGCCCCGACGCCACTGGTGGCAGGAACGGCGCGGGACGAAACGGATCGGCTGGACATCGCAGCACCTGTCAATGGATTTTATAAGGGTTAATACCTAAGTATTTTCCATTGTAGGTGTGCCAAAAAAGAATAGTGTGCGGTGCAGCAAAATTCTTTCCTCTCCGTTCGTATCGTTCAGGGCGAGTTTGTATCGGGCTTGGGCTGACTTGATAATCGGAGCGAATATGAATCGATGCGGAGCCTTGTTTGCAGCCAGTCTGACCGCGTTGGTGGTTGTCAGCGGAGCGCATGCGGCCTCACAGGACGAACAGGAAAAGGCCTGCCGTGGCGATGCGATGCATTTTTGCAGTGCGGAAATTCCTGACAAGGAGAAGATCACCGCCTGCATGAAGCAGCACGTCAGCGAACTCAGCCCTCCCTGCCGGGCGATGTTCAAGGAGGGTGATCATTCCTCCGGCAACTCTGGGAGTTCCGGCAACGCTTCCTCGGCGCAGTAATCGCGGTAGCTGCGACGCCGTGAATCTCACTTTGGCGCGATGTCGCGGCGCACGCGCATGATGTGCTGTTCGACGTAGAACGCCGCCGCATCCGCATCGCCGCCGACGATCGCCTCGTAGATCATCCGGTGTTCGGATACGTATAGCCGTATCCGTCCAGCGTCATAGATGCCGTCGTCCTTGAGCCGCTTCCAGAGCGGCTGATCCATCGTTTGCGCCACTTCGTCGGCGATTTTCACCAGCAACGCATCGCCCGTCATCATCGCAAGTTGCCGGTGAAACAGGCGGTCGCTGTTGTTCCATAACACGCGCTGCGCCGGGTCGGTGATGTCGGCAATCGAATCCATCTGCGCAAGATAGTGCTCGGCCAACTCGTCACGCTGGGCGCGCGCCGCGGCGCGCCGGGCAATCGCCGGTTCGAGGATCAGACGCACATCGAGCGTCGAGGTGGGGCTGACATCCGGATCGGCCAGTGACGCAGCGTCCAGCGGCGCCGCCGCGAGACGCTGCAGCGCATCCGCACAGATATACGTGCCCGAGTTGCGGCGCGTGACCACGAGCCCTTCGTTCTGCAGTGCGCCGATCGCCTCGCGCACGGCCGGCCGTCCCACACCGAAACGCGCCGCCAGTTCCCGCTCCGACGGCAGGCGCGACTCGGCAGCGAACTGCCCGCTGCGGATCTCCGCGCGGATGCGCTCGGAGACCTGCTCGTAGATCTGCTTTGGGCGGAACGTGCTATCCGTAGCGAGGGCGGGGATGACCATGAGCGTCTGTCTGTTCGCGGGTTTGTCGTGGATCGGCAGGAGCGGGGGAGTTCAAGTGCTACGCCCGTCCGTGATCCCGATTCCAACCAGTTTAGCGCAATGATTTTGAAATTGGTTGATGGAAAACCAAAGCTGGTCTACATTTTGATCCAGTCTAAGAATGACGGAGACAATTGGATGGTTCACAGCGAAGCATTTTCGGCCTTTGAGTCGCACGCGCGGGAGGGTTGCCAGGCGTTATGAAACTGAATCGCGTTATCAGCACGGTCGAAGTGCATACGGGCGGCGAGCCGTTTCGGATCGTCACCAGTGGACTACCCAAATTCCCCGGAAAAACAATTGTCGAGCGGCGCGCCTGGCTCAAGAAGCATCACGATCACCTGCGCCGCGCGTTGATGCTTGAGCCGCGCGGCCATGCCGACATGTACGGCGGCTATCTGACCGAACCGGTCAGCGAGGGCGCCGACTTTGGCATTATCTTCGTGCACAACGAGGGCTATAGCGACCATTGCGGCCACGGCGTAATCGCGCTCGCAACGGCGGCAGTGGCGCTCGGCTGGGTCGAGCGCACCGAGCCCGAAACGCGCGTGGGTATCGACGCGCCGTGCGGCTTCATCGAGGCCTTCGTCCAATGGGACGGCGATCATACTGGCAGCGCGCGCTTCGTCAACGTCCCTTCGTTTATCTGGCAACGCGATGTGACGGTGAATACGCCGAGCTTCGGCGCCGTGAAGGGCGATATCGCCTTCGGCGGCGCGTTCTATTTCTACACCTCGGGCAAGCCGTTTGATCTGAACGTGCGCGAAGCGGACGTCGACCGCCTGATCCAGTTCGGCGCCGAAGTGAAGCGCGCGGCCAACGAGGCGTTCAAGATCGTCCACCCGCACATCCCCGAAATCAACCATATTTACGGCACGATCATCGACAACGCGCCGCGTCACGCAGGCTCGACGCAGGCCAATTGCTGCGTCTTCGCCGACCGCGAGGTGGACCGCTCACCGACCGGGTCGGGCACCGCGGGACGCGTCGCGCAACTGTATCTGCGCGGCGAACTGGGGCGTGACGAAACACTCGTCAACGAATCGGTGATCGGCACGATTTTTCGCGGCCGGGTGTTGTCCGAAACGAAGCTCGAACGCTTCGATGCCGTGATTCCGGAAATCGAGGGCGATGCGCATATCTGTGGCTTCGCGAACTGGATCGTCGACGAACGCGATCCGCTGACGTATGGCTTTCTGGTGCGTTAAGCCTCAGCACGCTGATGGAGAAATTGTTTATATGACGCACCCGGCCACACCGATTTTCGACGCCGCCGCCACCGCGCGGCTCACGCCCTACGCCGAACTCGTGGAGGCGCTGAAAACGGCGTCCGTCGATTACGCGCAACAACGCATCGCGAGCCCGGAACGGCTCGTCGTGCCGCTCAACGAGGGCGGGATAATGCTGTCGATGCCGGCCACGGCGCCGGACCTCGGCATCCACAAGCTCGTCAACGTGTGTCCGGCCAATGGCGCGCGCGGCTTGCCGACGATTCACGGCAAGGTGATGGCCTTCGACGCGGACACCGGCGAGACACTTTTTATCCTCGATGGTCCGACCGTGACCGGCCGGCGCACGGCGGCGATGTCGATGCTCGGCGTACAGACCTTCAAAGGCGGCACATCAAGTCCCTCGGGCCGCCCGGCACCGCAAGAATTTCTGCTGATTGGCACCGGCACGCAGTCCGCTAACCACGTGGAGGCGATCGGAGAATTGTTTCCCGATGCGCAGATATGGGTGAAGGGCAGTGCGCTCGCGAAAGCGCAGGTTTTTTGCGACGCACATCGCGGCAAGGCGCGCAATCTGCAGCCACTGGCGGGTCCCGACGTGCCCGCTTCCGTCGATGTCGTGATTGCCCTCACGACCAGCCGGCAAGCTGTGTATGACGAGGCGCCGCGGGCCGAACGCCTGGTGATCGGCGTGGGCGCGTTCACACCCTCGATGCTCGAGATCGGCGCGAGCACGGTGCACGGCAGCGCGCTCTTCGTCGACGACGTGGCCGGCGCCCGGCACGAAGCGGGCGACTTCATCCAGGCAGGGGTGGACTGGGCAAAGGTGACGGGCATCGCAGCACTGGTGGATGGCAGCGCGCCGTCGCCAACGGGCAGCACGCCCGTGCTATTCAAGAGCGTCGGCTGTGCTGCGTGGGACCTGGGCGCTTGCCGGGTGGCGCGCGTGGCGTTGCAGCGCGGCTGAATCTGCAAGAAAAGTCACCGCGAAGTCAAAAGCGAAGTTGCAACTTTTCTACACTGTCATCGCACGCGTCGCGTGCAAACAATTCAAAAACGTTGCACCATAGGCGTTTGCCAGAAAATGCCGGGTCACCGGCATTTTTGCCCTTCGTTCGACGCCCTTCATGACGGTGACATCGCGCTATGATTACCCAACACGCTTCTGCCACCCCTGACTTGCCGCTCGACATGATCATCTTCGGCGGTACGGGTGACCTGTCGTTTCGCAAGCTGCTCCCCGCGCTTTACATGGCGCATCTGCACTGCAATCTTCCGCCGGAAACGCGCATTCTCACGATTGGCCGAAAACCCTGGTCGCGTGAGGAATACATCAACGAATTCATGGAATTGAAGGCCAAGCCGTTCATCGAAAAGAAGGCTTTCGATGCGGCCGCGTGGGACAAATTCCTGGCGTTGTTCGAGTACGTGCGCATGGACGTCGATTCGGTCGAGGACTATCAGCGGCTGAAAGAGGCATCGCGCCCCGGCGTGCGGCGCGTGTTCTATCTCGCGACTTCACCCGATCTGTTCACGAACATTTGCGACAACCTTTCGGCGGCGGATCTCGTCGACGAGTACTCGCGCGTGGTGCTGGAAAAGCCGCTCGGTCACGACCTCGCGTCCGCGCAGGAGATCAACACCGCGGTCGGTCAGCATTTCAACGAAGCGCAGATCTACCGGATCGACCATTACCTCGGTAAGGAAACCGTCCAGAACCTGATGGTGCTGCGCTTCGGCAATGCGATTTTCGGCCCGCTGTGGCAGGCACCGTATATCAAGAGCGTGCAGATCACGGTGGCGGAAACGGTCGGCGTGGGCAGCCGCGCGGGCTTCTACGACAAGACCGGCGCATTGCGCGATATGGTGCAGAACCACTTGCTGCAACTGTTGTGCATCGTCGCAATGGAGCCACCGGTGTCGCTCGATCCGGATGCTGTGCGCGACGAAAAGCTCAAGGTGCTGCGTTCGCTGCGTCCCATGACGCCCGAAGATATCGCACGCGACACGGTGCGCGGACAGTACACCGCAGGCGCGGTGGACGGCGAGGCGGTCAAGGGCTACCTCGAAGAAGACAACGTGCCGGCCTCGAGCCGTGCTGAGACCTTCGTTGCGTTGCGCGCGCAGATCAATAACTGGCGCTGGGCCAACGTGCCGTTTTATCTGCGTACCGGCAAGCGCATGCAGAAGAAGGTGTCGGAGATCGTCATCGAGTTCTCCGAACTACCGTTCTCGATCATTCCGAGTGGTCCGCATCATTACGGCAATCGTCTCGTGATCCAGTTGCAGCCGGAAGAATCGATCCAGTTGCAGATGCTGGCGAAGGAGCCGGGTAGCGGCATGCACATGCTGCCGGTGAATCTGAATCTCGATCTGCAGGAAGCCTTCACCGAGCGCCGCGCCGAAGCTTATGAGCGTCTGTTGATCGACGTGATTCGCGGGCGCCTGACCCACTTCATGCGTCGCGACGAACTGGAAGCTGCATGGGCATGGGCCGAGCCGGTTCTGGACGGCTGGCAGAAGTCGGGCGAGCGGCCACGCGGTTATTCCTCCGGCACGTTTGGCCCGGCTGCCGCCACGTCCTTGATGGCGCGGGACAACGCCGTGTGGGCGGAAGAGTCGCAGTAAGCGGTTTAAACGTGCGTAGGGACGGCGCAGGTCGCCGTCCCACCACTACTTGCGCTTAATACCGCGTGCTCGCCTTCGCAGCGATCGCCGCGGCCGCCGCACGCGTCTCCACATGCAGCTTGCCGAATACATGTTCGAGGTGCTTGTTGACGGTGCGCGGCGCCATCCCCAGGATGTCGCCGATATCGCGGTTGGTCTTGCCGCGCGACAGCCATAGCAGCACTTCCGCTTCACGGGTCGTCAGGCTGAATTGGGCCGCGAGCGCGGTGGTGTGCGCGGCATCGTCGAATTCCTCGAGCAGGATGACCCAGTCGCCGCGCGTGGCCCGGCCCAGCACCCGCGCCACGCGGCGCACGCCCCCCGCGGCTGTTTCGAACGCCGCTTGCAGATCGCAACCGGCTTCGATCCAGCGCGTCAGCCATTGAGCCAGCACGGACGGCAGACGCGGGCCGGCCTCGGCCAGCGGGTCCGGCACCCATGCTGAGTGGGCTGTCATAGCGTCCACGCTGTCTGCCACTTCCGAGATACCCGCCCCGCTCGACGCATACTGTGCGAGCCGTTGCCGGGCAAGGTCGCTTTGCCATTTGATCTCGCCGCTCGCAGCGGCAATGAGCGCGGCACGCATGCCGATCTCAAGCACCATATCGGCCTGCCGTTGCAGGCGCGAACGCTGCACGTGGGCAGCGATTCGCGCGCTGACCTCGCTTGGCTTCACCGGCTTCGTCACATAATCGATTCCTCCCACCCGGAAGCCCTGCACGACGTGCTCGCTGTCCGTCAGCGCGGTCATGAAGATGACCGGCAGGTGGCGGTTACGCGGATCGGCCTTGATGTGCAGACAGGTTTCGAAGCCATCCATGCCTGGCATCAGCGCGTCGAGCAGAACGGCATCAGGCGTAATGCGTGCGAGGCGTTGCAGCGCGGATTGTCCGTCGAGCGCCACCAGCACGGCGTAGCCTGCCGCCTGCAGCGTGTCCGAAAGCAGGGCAAGGTTATCTGGCGTGTCGTCGACGATCAGCACAACCGGTTTGCCATCGGGCAGCTCGGGTTGCGTTTCGGGTGGCAGAAGCAGGGATTCGTCATGCATCGCGATTGACCTGCTGGGTGGGCGCGAGCAACTGCGCGAGTTCGGTTAGCCGGAAGCGGCGCGCGAGGACACGCAGCGGCTCCAGCAGGGCGGCGAGCTCTGGCGCGCCATGCTCGGCAGCGTCCAGTTGCTCGATAAAGCCTTGTACGTAGCCCATCTCCAGTTGCGCGTGCAACTTCTCTCGCAAGCCGGCCGGCAGGCTCGTCGATACGTCGAGCAGCGCAGCCGCAGGCGGAGGGGCTGGCTCGACGGCTTCGGCAATCCATTGCAGCTGCAGCAGCGCGGCCATTTTGTCGAGCAGCATTGGCAGATGCAGCGGCTTGGCGAGGTAGTCGTCGCAACCTGCCGCGGCACCTTTTTCGCGGTCGTCGGCGAAGGCATTGGCCGACAGGATCAGGATCGGTGCGCTCGACAACTGGTTGTCGCGAATCAGCCGGCTTGCCTCGAAGCCGTCCATGGCCGGCATCGAAACGTCCATCACGATGAGATCGGCCGAGGCGGTGCCTAGCCATTGCAGTGCCTCCGGTCCGCTGGCGGCTTCGACCACCGTGAAGCCGAGGGGAGAGAGAGTCTGCGTGACGATGCGCCGCTGCTCGGCGAGATCGTCGACTACGAGCACCGTGCGGCGCAGGCCGCAGTAGCCCTTCAGGTTCCGGGGGTTGCTGGCCAGCACCTGGGGCGCGCGCACTTCGGGTGCGAACAGCTTGACGATGAAGCGCGTGCCCTTGCCGACTTCGCTCTCTACCTGCAGATTGCCGCCCATCAGTTCGGTCAGCAAACGGCAGATCGTCAGGCCGAGCCCGGCGCCGTGGTCGTGTTCGCGTGCCGCCGCGCCGCGTTCGAACGGCAGGAACAGGCGCTCCAGTTCCGTGGCCGGCATGCCTGGGCCCGTGTCGTCAATCTCGAACGTGATGGTCTCCCATGCGTAACCGGTGCGTACCTTGACCGAGCCGCTCGAAGTAAAGCGGATCGCATTGCCGATCAGATTGATGAGAATCTGCCGGGCCCGTTTTTCGTCGATGCGCACCACGTCCGGGATGCGGCCACTAGTTTGAAAGTCGAATTGCAGTCCCTTGTCGGTCGCCTGCGGTTCAAGCATCGCTGAGAGCTGCGTGACGAATTCTGGCAGCGAAATCTCAGTCACGTGTAACTGCAGTTTGCCCGCCTCGATGCGGGCCACGTCCAGCAAGCCGTCTACCAACGCCAGCAAGTGCTCGCCGCTGCGATAGATGGTCGCCACCGCGTTGCGTCGACCCGGCGGCAGTTCGTCGGTGCCTTGCAGCAGCAGTTGCGCGTAGCCGAGGATGCTGTTGAGCGGTGTGCGCAACTCGTGGCTCAGGCCCGTCACATAGCGGCTTTTTGCGCGGTTCGCCGACTCGGCTGCAGCGCTCGCCGACTGCAACGCCGCGTCGGTCTTTTGGTGAGCTTCGATTTCCTGCATCAGAAGTTCAGCTTGCCGCTGCGATTCCTCCTGGGTGACCTTGCGGTTTTCATTGGCGAGGACCAGCCACCAGGCCGCGATGCAGCCGACCAGCGCGAGCGCGAAAAACGCTTTCAGATATCCCTGCAGCAGCACGTCGTGGATCGCGGTGTCGAGATCGGGGAGGGTCCTTATGCTCTGGTACCACTGCGCGGCGAGCACGCCACCAAGCAGCGCCAGCACGACGATCAGGAGTCCCGCATACTGCGCGAGCCGTAGACCCGCCGGTCCCAGCTTGAGACGTGGAAACAGCGTGCGCATCGACTTGCCGAACTGCGCAGGCAGTCGCGCGTGCGGCTTGCAGGAGTCGTTGCAGCGCGAGTCGAGCGAGCAGCACAGCGAGCAGATCGAACCCGCGTAAGCCGGGCAGTGCGCCATGTCTTCGCGCTCGAAGGTGTTTTCGCAGATCACGCAGCGCAACACCGCGCCCTGTTCGAGGTCGTGGCCGTCACGCGCCAGATAGAAGCGCCCGCGCGTGGCGATGGCAAGCAACGGAGCGCAGATGAACGCAACCAGCAGCGCGATAAACGACGACAGCGCTTCCGCGCTCGTGCCGAACACGCCCGCATGAGAGAGCGCGGCGACAGCCGCGGCAATCAGCATGGCGCCGACACCGACGGGATTCACGTCGTAAAGATGAGCCCGCTTGAACTCGACATAGGGCGGACTGTATCCGAGCGGCTTGTTGATCACGAGGTCGCCGACCACGGCGCCGATCCAGGCAATCGCCACATTGGCGTAAAGCGCGAGCACTTTGCTGATGGCTTCGAACACGCCCATTTCGACGAGCAGGAGCGCGATCAGCACATTGAAGATGAGCCAGACCACGCGGCCCGGGTGGCTGTGCGTGAGCCGCGCGAAGAAATTCGACCACGCTAGCGAACCCGCGTACGCGTTGGTGACGTTGATCTTCAGTTGCGACACGATCACAAACAGCGTCATCGCGGCGAGCGCCCCTTCGGGCGAGCGGAACACGTAGTGATACGCGACCAGGTACATCTGGGTCGGCTCGACCGCCTTGACCGGATCGATCTCGTGCTGGATGGCGAGAAAGGCAAGGAACGCACCGCCGAGCATTTTCAGCGCGCCCGGCACGATCCAGCCCGGGCCGGCGGAGATCAGGGCGACCCACCAGCGCACGCGGTTGGCACGCGTGCGCGGCGGCAGGAAACGCAAGTAATCGACCTGTTCGCCGATCTGCACGATCAATGAAAACACTACCGTGCAACCGGCCCCGAAAGCGACCAGGTTGAACTCGTGGCCGTCGCCAGAGATACCGCCGAAGGTGACCCATTCGGCGAGCACGTGCGGCTCGCGCCACAGCACCACGGCGTACGGCACCACCAGCAGCACGAGCCACAACGGCTGGGTCCAGCCCTGTAGCCGGTTGATGAAAGTAATGCCGAAGGTCACCACCGGAATGATCACCAGTGCGCTGATGACGTAGGCGACCGATAGCGGGATCTTTAGATACAACTCGAGCGCGAGCGACATGATGGCCGCTTCGAGCGCGAAAAATACGAACGTGAAGATCGCGTAGATCAGCGACGTCAGCGTCGAACCCATGTAGCCGAAACCGGCGCCGCGCGTGAGCAGATCCATGTCGACGCCGTAGCGCGCCGCGTAGTAGGCGATCGGTATGCCGGTCAAAAACACCAGCACCGAGACGGCGAGGATCGCGTAGACCGCATTGGTGAAACCGTAGTTAACCACCAGCGAGCCGCCGATCGCCTCGAGCACGAGGAACGACACCGCCCCCAACGCCGTGTTGGCGACGCGGAATTCGGACCAGCGCCGGAATGTGCGCGGTGTGAAGCGCAGCGCGTAGTCCTCGAGCGTCTCGTCGCCGACCCACGCGTTGTAGTCGCGGCGGATCTTCACGATGCGCTGCGTGCCGCTCGGCTGCGGGCGCGATGCCCCAGCTTGGGTGGCCGGATTGGCGGAGCGAGGCGGCGGTGGTTCCGTTTGGTGCATCGGGGCCTTTCGTGGAGCGGTTCGGGGCACTGGCCGTGCGTCCACGCAAATAGCATTCCATTCGCAGTCGCCGCGATTATAGAGAGCGCAATTTTGGCGCGCCCTACGTCAACTGACGTATTTGGATCCGCAAATTGGCTACCTACCTTTCGTTGCGTCGACCCCGCCAGCCCGGTTACCAGGTTTTCCAGAGCGGGTCGCCCGACCATGACGACAAGGAGAATTCGATGTCACACGACGATCAGAACGAGCAAGGCCAGCCTTCGGCGCTCCGGCGCAAACTCCTGATGGGTCTCGCTGCCGCGCCCGCGCTGGCCATGTCCGGCATCGCACGGGCCCAGCAGTTTCCGACCGCGAAGGTCAATACCACGCACCTCGCCGTGACCGATACTGAAGTGACGGTCGGCCAATTGCACTCGGCGACCGGCACGATGGCGATCTCCGAAACCGGTTCGATCCAGGCCGAACGGCTCGCGATCGAACAGATCAACGCGGCCGGCGGCATTCTCGGCCGCCAGATCAAGATCATTCAGGAGGACGGCGCTTCCGACTGGCCGACCTTCGCCGAAAAGTCGAAGAAACTGCTCGAAAACGATCACGTGGCGGCGGTGTTCGGCTGCTGGACCTCGGCTTCGCGCAAGGCGGTGTTGCCGATCTTCGAGCGCGACAATGGCCTGCTGTATTACCCGACGTTCTACGAAGGCCTGGAACAGTCGCACAACGTGTTCTACACCGGCCAGGAAGCGACCCAGCAGATTCTGTGGGGGCTGAACTGGGCCAACCAGACAAAGAAGGCGAAGAGTTACTTCCTGATCGGTTCCGACTACATCTGGCCGCGTACCTCGAGCAAGATCGCGCGCAAGCATATCGAGCAGCATCTGACCGATTGCAAGGTGGTGGGCGAAGAATATTACCCGCTCGGCACCACCAACTTCAACTCGCTTATCAACAAGATCAAGATCGCCAAGCCCGATTGCATCTACGCGATCATCGTCGGCGGTTCGAATGTGGCGTTCTACAAGCAGCTCAAGGCGGCCGGCATCACGGCTGACAAGCAGTTCCTGCTGACCATCTCGGTGACCGAGGATGAAGTGCTCGGCATCGGCGGCGAGAACGTGGCGGGCTTCTACTCGGCCATGAAGTATTTCGAATCGCTCGACAACGACAACAACAAGAAATTCGTCGCGGCGTTCAAGGCGAAGTACGGACCGAAATCGGTGATCGGCGACGTCACGCAGGCCGCGTATCTCGGACCGTGGCTATGGAAAGCGGCGGTGGAGAAAGCCGGCAGCTTCGACGTCGACAAGGTCGTCGCCGCATCGCCGGGTATCGAACTGAAAACCGCACCGGAAGGCTACGTGAAGATTCATGCGAATCACCACTTGTGGAGCCGCACGCGCATCGGCGAGGCGCAGGCGGACGGCCAGTTCAAGGTGGTGGCCGAGTCGCCGACGCTGATCGAGCCGAATCCGTTCCCGAAGGGTTATCAGTAAGCCGGGTTCAGGTCGAAATCAGACCGCAATCACGCCGTGCTCAGGCAGCAAGCGCGCCATGCCGGCGCGCGCCGATCATTTCGAGGAGAGACGCATGTCGGCTTCGGACATTCTTAACATCACCTTGATGCAGGGTTTTGCGGGCTTGAGTCTGTTTAGCGTGCTGCTGCTGATGGGGCTCGGGCTGGCGGTGATTTTCGGCCAGATGGGTGTCATCAACATGGCCCACGGCGAGTTCATGACGATCGGCGCGTACACGATCTACATGTTCTCGCAACTGGCCGACAACTACTGGCACGGGTTCGCGCCCATCTACTTTCCGCTGGCGATCTGCGCTGCTTTCGCGCTCGCCTTTGCGGCCGGCTGGGTGGCGGAGTGGGCGTTGATCCGCCATCTGTACCGGCGTCCGCTCGACACGCTACTCGCCACCTGGGGTTTGAGCCTCGGGATGCAGCAGGTGTTCCGCTCGGTGTTCGGCCCGAAGGAGGTGAGCCCAACACTGCCGGACTGGCTGATGGGTTCCTGGTCGCCCAAGCAAGGGCTCGACATCCCGATCAACGGCCTGTTCGTGATGAGTCTTGCTGTGGTGATGACGGGCGGCGTGCTACTCGCGTTGTATCGGTCGCGCTGGGGGCTGAGGGTGCGCGCTACTGTCGCCAACCGTCAGATGGCGAACGCCGCCGGCATCGATACGCGCAAGACCGACCGGCTGACCTTCGCGATCGGCTGCGGAATGGCCGGTGTGGCCGGTGCCGCGTTCACGGCGATCGGCTCGACGGGGCCGACCAGCGGCTCGCTGTATATCGTCGATTCGTTCCTGGTGGTGACGTTCGGCGGGGCGGCGAGTCTGCTCGGCACGGTCGCTTCGGCGTTCGGCATCGCACAGATGCAGTCGATCAGCGAGTTTTTCATGACCGGCTCGTCCGCCCGCGTGGTGACGCTGTTGACGATCGTCATCGTGCTGATGTTGCGCCCTCAAGGGCTTTTCGCTTCGAAGGTGCGTCGTGTCTGACGAGCGAAGCAAGACATTCGTGGGCGGGCGGCTGCGCGTTGCGCCGCAGCGTGTTTCGCATGCACCGCAAAGACGTCTTTTCAATCGATTCAGCCCGGAGAAATGCATATGGACCCGCTGAACCCTTCCGCCGGAGCCTCTGCAGCACCGCCCGCCGCAGTTGCCGCTGGCGAGGCTGCTCGCAGCGGTCTGCGACCGACACTGCTGCGCTGGTTCACGACCGATGGCTACGGCAGCATCGTCGTGCTGGCGCTGCTGATTCTTGTGGTGTTTCCACTCGCGCTCGATGCGTTCCGTCTCAACCTGATGGGCAAGTATCTGACCTACGCGTTCGTCGCCGTCGGCCTCGTGATGGCGTGGGGCTATGGCGGCGTGCTGAGCCTGGGGCAGGGCGTGTTCTTCGGCCTCGGCGGCTACTGCATGGCGATGTTCCTGAAGCTCGAAGCATCGGACCCGATCAGCACGAAGATCCAGTCGACGCCTGGGATTCCCGACTTTATGGACTGGAATCAGATCACCGCGTTGCCGTTCTGGTGGAAGCCGTTTCATTCGCTGCCGTTTGCGCTTGTCGCGGTGGTGGTCGTGCCCTGCGCGCTGGCGTTCGTGGTCAGCTTTGCGATGTTCAAGCGGCGCGTGGGCGGGGTCTACTTCGCCATCATCACGCAGGCGGTGGCGCTGATTCTCTCGGTGCTCATCATCGGCCAGCAAGGCTATACCGGCGGCGTGAACGGCATCACCGACCTGCGCACGATGTATGGCTGGGATATTCGCGGCGACGGCGCCAAGCTGATCCTGTACTTCCTGAACGCGGTCCTGTTGCTGGTGGCGATTCTCTGCTGCCGGCTGATCCAGCGCAGCAAGCTCGGCACCCTGCTGCTCGCCATGCGCGACAAGGAAGACCGGGTGCGTTTCTCGGGCTACGACGTCGCCATGTTCAAGGTCTTCGCGTTCTGTGTCGCGGCGGTGCTGGCGGCCATCGGCGGCGCGATGTTCACGTTGCAGGTCGGCTTCATGTCGCCGTCGTTCGTGGGGATCGTGCCGTCCATCGAGATGGTGATCTACGCGGCGGTGGGCGGCCGTATGTCGCTGGTGGGCGCGGTCTATGGCGCGGTGCTCGTCAACCTCGGCAAGACCTGGTTCTCCGAAAGTTTCCCGAACCTGTGGCTGTTCCTGATGGCCGCGCTTTTTATCGGCGTCGTGATGGCCTTTCCGAACGGCCTCGCCGGTCTCTACGACAGCCATGTGAAACCGTGGCTGCTGCGCCGCGCCTTGCGGAGGACAACATGAGCAATACCGATTTCGTGCTGGCCGTCGAGGGCCTAAGCGTGTCGTTCGACGGCTTCAAGGCGATCGATTCGCTGAACCTCTATGTCGACCGCGGCGAGCTGCGCGTGGTGATCGGCCCGAATGGTGCCGGCAAGACGACGCTGCTCGATCTGATCTGCGGCAAGACACGGGCGAGCGAAGGCAGTATCAAGTTTCGCAACGAGGAGATGACGCGGCTGCCGGAATTTCGCCGTGTGCGCAAGGGGATTGGCCGCAAGTTCCAGACGCCGTCGATCTACGAGAACCTCACCGTGTTCCAGAACCTCGAAGTGTCGTTTCCGCGCGGGCGTGGGGTGTTCGGTGCGCTGGCGTTTCGCCGCACCAGCGATGTGCTCGACCGCGTGCGCGACGTGGCCGGCGAGATTGGCCTCGCCAGCCAGCTCGATCTTGAGGCCGGGTTGCTGTCGCACGGCCAGAAGCAGTGGCTCGAAATCGGCATGTTGCTGATGCAGGAGCCGGAACTGCTGATGCTCGACGAACCGATTGCCGGCATGAGCGTGCGCGAGCGCGAGGTGACTGCCGAGCTGCTCAAACGGATCTGCCAGAACCGCTCGATGATCGTGATCGAACACGACATGGCGTTCGTCGCGCAGATTGCGCACAAGGTCACCGTGATGCATCAGGGGAAGATCCTCGCCGAAGGGGCGATGGAGCAGGTGCAGGCCGATCCGCGGGTGATCGATGTTTATCTTGGGCACTGAGTTGGCCACCAAGTTGACCACTGAGCCGGCCACCCAGTTAGCCGCTGAGTCAGACATCGAACCCGCCAATGAGTGTGCTGCGAAACCAGCGAACGAGGAGCCCAGCATGTTGAATGTCGACGACGTATTCGTCAGTTACGGCCAGAGCGAGGCGCTGCACGGAATCAGCTTCCAGGCGGCTAAAAACGAAACCGTGGCGATCATGGGACGCAACGGCATGGGCAAGACCACGCTGTTCAAGTCGTTGATCGGCATCTTGCCGCTCAAAGGCGGCGCAGTGCGCGTGGACGGCCAGGACGTCTCGCGCGACGAAAGCTTTCGTCGCGTCGCCAAAGGCATCGCCTACGTGCCGCAGGGGCGGCAGATTTTCGCCACGCTCACGGTGGAGGAAAACATCCAGACTGGCCTGGAAAACGCCCGCGACAGGCGCATCCCCGAAGAGATCTACGCGTTGTTTCCAGTGCTTTATGACATGCGCGCCCGCAAGGGCGGCAACCTGTCCGGTGGCCAGCAGCAACAGCTTGCTATCGCTCGCGCGCTGGTTACGCAACCGAAGGTGCTGCTGCTCGACGAGCCGACCGAAGGGATCCAGCCATCGATCATCAAGGACATCGCCAAAGCGTTGAACGAAATCCGCAAGCTGCGCGATATCACGATCGTGGTGTCGGAGCAGGTGCTGAGTTTCGCGCTCGATGTCGCCGACCGGTTGTTCGTCATCGAAGGTGGCCGTCTGGTGCACGAAAGTCCGCGCAGCGCCGCCGACACCGCGAAGATCCGCGAGTACCTGTCGGTGTGAACCGACTGTCCGTCATTTCCAAGAGGAGGGTTTGCAATGGCTGAAACGCTAATCAAGGTCGACCTGAACCAGTCGGCCTACGAAAACGAGAACATTCACAACCGCTGGCACCCGGACATTCCGATGGCCTGCTGGGTCAACCCGGGCGACGAGTTTATCCTCGAGACCTACGACTGGACCGGTGGCTTCATCAAGAACAACGACAGCGCCGACGACGTGCGCGACATCGATCTGTCGATCGTGCACTTTCTGTCTGGTCCGGTTGGCGTCAAGGGCGCGGAGCCGGGTGATCTGCTAGTGGTCGATCTGCTGGATATCGGCGCGAAGCAGGAGAGTCAGTGGGGTTTCAACGGCTTCTTTTCGAAGAAAAATGGCGGTGGCTTCCTGACCGATCACTTTCCGCTCGCGCAGAAATCGATCTGGGATTTTCATGGCCTCTACACCAGTTCACGCCACATTCCGGGCGTGAATTTCGCCGGTTTGATTCATCCGGGGCTGATCGGCTGCCTGCCTGATCCGGCGATGCTCGCGACCTGGAACGAGCGCGAGGCGGCCTTGATCGCCACCGATCCGCAGCGCGTGCCCGGCCTCGCCAATCCGCCGTTCGCCGCGACCGCGCATATGGGGCGGCTTGCCGGCGACGCGCATGCCAAGGCCGCGGCCGAAGGCGCGCGCACGGTGCCGCCGCGCGAGCACGGCGGCAATTGCGACATCAAGGACCTGTCGCGTGGCTCGAAGGTGTACTTCCCGGTGTATGTCGACGGCGCGGGGTTGTCGGTTGGCGACCTGCACTTCAGCCAGGGCGATGGGGAAATCACCTTCTGCGGCGCCATCGAAATGGCCGGCTGGGTGCATATGAAGGTCGAACTGATCAAGGGCGGCATGGCCAAGTACGGCGTCAAGAACCCGATTTTCAAGCCGAGCCCGATTACGCCGAACTACAACGACTACCTGATCTTCGAAGGCATCTCGGTGGACGAGCAGGGCAAGCAGCACTACCTGGATGTGCATATTGCCTACCGGCAGGCCTGTCTGAACGCGATCGAGTACCTGACGAAGTTCGGCTACTCGCGAGCGCAGGCCTATTCGATTCTGGGGACGGCGCCGGTGCAGGGGCACATCAGCGGGGTGGTCGACGTGCCGAACGCGTGTGCGACGTTGTGGTTGCCGACCCAGATCTTCGACTTCGACATCCGGCCCACTGCAGCCGGTCCGGTCCAGCATATTGCGGCTGGCGGCGTGGACTTGCCGTTGTCGCCGGATCTGGTTTGACGCGTAGCGGCCGCGGTGCGCCCGTCAGGTGGTGGGTACCTGGCGGGGCAATACTGATTCACGGAACCTGAGAGGACAACTTCATGCCGACTTACGATTACCGCTGCGACCATTGCGGCGCTTTTGCGGCGATTCGCCGGGTTGCCGAGCGCGATACCGTCTGCGCGTGCCCCACGTGCGGCGGCGAGGCGCAGCGCACGCTCAGTCTGCCGGTTTTGTCGCTAATGCAGGCGACCACGCGCACGGCTCACGTAGTCAACGAGCGTGCGGCGCATGCGCCGCAGCGTTCAGGCGAGTACAAGCATCGCCATGGGCCAGGTTGTGGATGTGGAGCGAAGGCAGCCTCGGGGTCGACGACGGCCAGCGGGCTCAAGACGAATCCTGCTGGCCGGCCGTGGATGATCAGCCATTGACGACGGTAACGGTAACGGTGGCGTCCGCCGAAGGCGCTGAGCGTTACGCGGCGGCGCCCATCAACCCACCGTTACGGCAACGAAATCGTCAGATTGGCCGATTGCGGCCCGAGCTTGATGATCTGCGAGTACGGCGCGAGGGTATGCAGCGTCGAGTCGCGCAGATAGTTGTTCAGCCCGAGATAGGCCAAGAGTCCACCAGCGCAAACACCGCACCGATACTCCACAGCGGCACTTCGCGCTTCAGCCGGTGCGCGACCTGGTCCGGCAGCGGCCAGTGCGGCGCGAACGGCGCACGCTTGCCCTTCAGATGGGCGATTTCATCACCGATCCGCGCGGTCAGATAAGCGAGCTTCTCCGGTCCTTCAAGCAGATATTTGCCCTGAAAGCCAAGCAGCAGACACATATGAAACACTTCCAGCGACTGCAGGCGCGCCGCGCCATGGGCACGGCACTCTTCGAGATACTGGAAGAACTTCTCGCCGGCCAGTTGTTCGCCGAACAGCACGAGCTGCAGCGGCCGCCGCTCCCATTCGGTGCGAATCTTGAACGACGACGACAGCACGGATTCGTCGACCGCCGCGCAGAACGCAAACTTCGACGCATACACATCGTCTGCCGACGCGTTCAGCTTTTTCGCACCGCGTTCGAAATCCGCCAGAAAGTGCTGGATACGCTGGCTGAACTCATTGGCGTCGCCAGGTTCACGACCGTTCTTCAGCAGGAACAGCATGAAGAAGCCGTCGTACAGCAGATCGAGCAGCGAGCGCACCTGGTAGGTGGGCTCGACGGTGGGGGCGGGCGTGACAGACGGCGTGCTGTCGCCAAACAGGGAGGGCGCGTAGCTCATGATGTGACGGCGATCAGTTCGAGGTTGAGATCGTTGATTCCGGAAGGCGTATAGATCATCGCCGACTGGGCCTGCAGCATGCGGTCATACAGCGCGCCGCGCGCTTCGAACGAGAAGTAGCAGGCGCCGGGCCGCACCGGGATGGCGGGCGGCACCTGCGGCGTGTAGACGAGGCGTACGCCAGGCATGGCCGAGAGCACCAGCTTGTCGACGTCGTCCGGTGCGCCGACCTTGAAACGCGCCGGCACCGCTTCGACCAGTTCGACGGTGGGCATGTTCGCCGAGACGGCGATATAGAACATCGTCTTGTCGTCGATCTTGCCCGAGTCGAGCCGGCCCACGTGGAAGGACGGGCGCACCTCGTCGAGTGCAATCGCGAAGTAGCGCGTGGAGATCACCGTCTCCAGCAGATCGCGCAGCATCGTGTCGAGACGTGCAAAGCCGGGGCCGGGATCGTCGTGACGATAGGCGGGCAGATCGGCGAGCGCATAGCCCTTCGAGAACGTCATCAGTTGGCCGGCAAGGCGCAGCAGTTCCTGGAACAGGCGTTCCGGATGCAGCGCAGCATGCTGGTACAGATGGGCGAGCGATGCAAACGCCGCGTTCGCCGTATGCAGCAGCCAGAATGACGCAATGTCGCCGGAGCGGAATTCGATGATGTTCTTGGTCGGCTCACGGTGGAAGCCATACAGCGCATTCACTTTGGCCTGCAGCGCATCGATCAGTTGGCGCAGGCGCTGATGCAGGATCGGCGACGCCTCGATGGCGAGCGAGGGCGGCACGAAGCTGTCGTCGAACTCGAAGCCGGAGGTGGCGGTGCGGCGAACGCGTGCGAGCGGTACGGACAAAAGTTGATCGCGCGGTTCACTATGGGCGATCAGCTTGACGCTGGTTTTCAGGAACGTAATGTCGGCTTCGGCTGCGTCCGTGAAGTGATCCGCGACCGACGACTGTTCGCTGACATAGCGCGAGACAAACCCCGCGTTGCGATCGGGCGAGTAGTTCGCGCCGGTTTCACGCAGCGGATGCAGCGCCAGATAGAACGTAAATTCATTGATGCCGTCGGGCAACGTGTCGAGCGCGATGGGCGGCGGCAGATCGTCGGCCTGCGGCGCGGAGTACAACGCGCCGTCAGGAAACACCAGCGACAGTTCGCTCACCCGCAGCACATTGCTGCCGAGCGCATCGCGGTCGAACTTAACCGAGCGCACGCCCCAGTTGTAAGGCTGAATGGCCTGAATCGATTCGAACAGGCGCGCCTCATGATATGCGTCCTGACGCTGAAAATGCTGAGGCCTCAGAAACAGGCCTTCCCCCCAGAGCACCTTTGCGGAATAACTCATCTCAAACCTGTTATATGCGTCAAGCGGGTTGCATGCCCCATGATAATTGTATCCGGCCCTGCAATTGTTAAATCGTCAAATACGGTTAAATTGCCATTCAAATGCATTTTTAGCCACAACTCACCGAAGACAGCATATTCAGCGATTGAACCGGGAATCCCTGTTCAGGTGGGATCACAGTCCCGTTGGTCACCGTCATTGCACAGTTATGCAGACCGATCATAATGCCAGACTTCTCGGACTTTGCCGGATCGAAGGCGAATTTCCAACGTTGCATTGCCGGGTCGCGGAATAGCGCGACGATACCGAATGCCTGCGCTTCGCGTGATACTTTCTCAGTCACGGTGTAGTGCTGACCCGGAATCAGGGTGACTTCGCGCACGCTCAGCAAATCGCCGCCCAGCGTGCTTTTCTCCTTGTCGGGATCGGTAAACGCATTGAATGGCGCCTGCTGGAACGAGGTGGGATCTTTCAGCACATAGAGGCGCACCACCAGCGCCAGCGGCTTCTGGTCGTTGGCGGCGTTCAGATTCTGCGCGGCATACAGCGTCAGGCCGACATCGCGCGGCGGCTTCTGGGCGTCCGGCACGTCGGGCTTGCCGAGGCCGGTCATCTGCAGGGCGGCGGATGCGGCAGACCCGAGCATCGGCACGGCCGCCGCACAACCCGCAAGAAGTATCACGCTCACCGCCAGTAACGATGCGTAACGAATAAAACGCAAATTCATTTACACCGATCGGTTCTGCGCCGATCGCCCCCGGTCAAATCGTTACTCAGCTAAACCAATCGGGGGAAGTGCGCCCATTCTATGCGTAATGCATTGAATGGCACTACCCCCGTCCGAACGGGCGGAAAAACTTTCCGTCCTTGAGAATAACGGGCTTTACGCCCGGAAACTATTTCTTATCCGGTCCTTATGTGATGCTTATGTGATGCGCTCTTGGTTTTTTCCTGCAATGCTTTGTCACACGAAAGTTGAATTATCAAAAATTGACCTGTACTATACCCGCGCACTTGAAGCAAAGCAAAACTCCGGTTTCTCGTTGAATTAAAAAACTCGCACGTCGGTGAAAAGGCGATGAAAGAGCGTCTCTTTGTAAAACTATCAGGGGTGGTGTTGGCATGCGGCGTGATTGCCGGATGTGCAAGCCAGAGCAACAACGTCGCGACCACGCCGGAGGCTTTCAACAAGTCGCTGGCGGACGCCGATACCGTCGCCAAGGCCGGTGACCAGGACAAGGCCATGATGCTTTACCAGCAATTGGCCAAATCCGATCCGACGCGCGAAGAACCGTGGTCGCGCATGGCGCAGATCCAGTTCACACAGGGGCATTACGGGCAGGCCATCGTCGACGCACAGGAAGCCTTGCAGCGCGACCAGACCGACCGTCAGGCGAAGAGCGTGCTGGCGGTGTCTGGCCTGCGCGTTGCCACGCAATCGCTGGGCGAGCTGCGCCAGGATGCGTCGCTCGCGGGCGATGCCAAGACCGATGCTCAGGCGCTCGCCAAGGAACTGCGCGACACGCTGGGCGAAGCCACGTTGTTCCCGCCGGACGACAGCGACAAGCCGGTGGTCAAGAAGAAGTACGTGAGGCACGTCGCCAAAAAGCCGGATGCGACGAGTGGCAGCGCGGCAACCACGGCGGCGGCCCCGGCTGCACCGGCCACGCCGGCGCTTTCCGCGCCGGCTGCGCCCGCGAGAGCGGCACAAAGCAGTGGCGCGTCCGACCCGTTCAGCGCACTTCGCTAATTCACCCGCAAGACCACCTGCTTCAGGGAGCCGACGATGGCGAAGAAAGAAAGTATTCAAAAGCGCTTGCAAAAAGTCCGGCCGCCGCGCGTTCAATTGACTTATGAGGTCGAACGTGGCGATGCAATCGAGATCAAGGAGCTGCCTTTCGTGGTCGGCGTGGTCGCCGACTTGGCGGGGCAATCCGAAGTCGAGCAACCGAGGTTGCGCGATCGCAAGTTCGTCAATATCGACCGCGACAATTTCGACGATGTGATGAAAGGCATCGAGCCGCGCGCCGCATTTCAGGTGGAAAACCGCCTGAGCGAAGCCGGTGGACGCTTTGCGGTGGACCTGCGGTTCCGCTCGATGGCCGACTTCAGCCCGGACCAGGTGGTGTCGCAAATCGAGCCGCTGCGCCGTCTTCTCGACGCACGTTCGAAGCTGGCCGACCTGCGCAACAAGCTCGCGGGCAACGACAAGCTCGAAGACCTGCTGAGCGAAGTGCTGTCGAACACGCAGCAGCTGCAAGCCCTCGCGAAGGGCCAGGGTGAAGTGGCAGAAGAGCACGGCGGTGCGCCGAATAAAGACCAGCAGGGCGAATAAGTACGGGGTGTGAGATGAACCAGCAAACGGCAGCAGCCCAACTCGCCAGCGCGCATGGCGGCGCTGAGACCTCGCTGCTCGACGAGATCGTCGAGAAGAGCAAGGTGGCGAAGTCCGATTCGGAACATGCGCGTGCAAAAGACCTGATCGGCGAGCTCGTGCACCAGGTGCTCGACGGCACGGTGATCGTGTCGGACAACCTCTCGGCCACCATCGACGCCCGCGTGGCGGAGCTCGACCGGCTGATCTCCGCGCAACTGAGCGCGGTGATGCATGCACCCGAATTCCAGCGCCTCGAAGGCACGTGGCGCGGTCTCGACTATCTGTGCAAGGAAAGCAACACCGGCTCGACGGTCAAGATCAAGGCGCTGCATGCGCCCAAGCGCGACCTCGTGCGCGACTTCAAGAATGCGATTGAATTCGACCAGAGCGCGCTCTTCAAGAAGGTCTACGAAGAAGAGTTCGGCACCTTCGGTGGCGCGCCGTTCGGCACGATCATCGGTGACTTCGAAGTGACGCGGCAGCCCGAAGACGTGTACTTCATCGAGCAGATGGCGCACGTCGCCGCGGCCGCGCATGCACCGTTTATCGCGTCGGCCTCGCCGGAACTGTTGGGTCTCGAATCGTTTGCCGACCTTGGCAAGCCGCGCGACCTCGGCAAGGTGTTCGACACGGTCGAGTACGCCAAGTGGAAGTCGTTCCGCGATTCGGAAGACTCGCGTTACGTCGGCCTGACGTTGCCGCGCTTTCTGGGCCGCCTGCCGTTCAATCCGAAGGATGGCGCGACCGCGGAGGGCTTCAACTTCGTCGAAGACGTGGACGGCACCGATCATAGCAAATACCTGTGGTGCAACGCGGCGTGGGCTTTTGCTGCACGCCTGATGGCCGCATTCGACGACTTCGGCTGGTGCGCGGCGATTCGCGGCGTGGAAGGCGGCGGTCTGGTCGAAGATCTGCCCACCCATACCTTCAAGACCGATGACGGCGAAGTGGCGCTGAAATGCCCGACCGAAATCGCGATCACCGACCGCCGCGAAAAGGAACTGAGCGATCTCGGCTTCATCCCGCTCGTGCACTGCAAGAACTCGGATTACGCCGCGTTCTTTGCTGCCCAGTCGGTCCAGAAAGCCAAGAAGTACAGCACCGATAGCGCCAACGCGAACGCCGTGCTGTCCGCGCAGCTACAGTACATCTTCTCGGTGTCGCGCGTGGCGCACTACCTGAAGGCGATGATGCGCGACAAGATCGGCAGTTTCGCCTCGGCACAGAACGTCGAAGTATTCCTGAACCGTTGGATCTCGCAATACGTATTGCTCGACGACAACGCGACTCAGGAGCAGAAAGCGCAGTTTCCGCTGCGTGAGGCATCCATACAGGTCTCGGAGATTCCTGGCAAACCCGGTTCGTATCGTTCGGTCGCCTTCCTGCGCCCGCACTTCCAGCTGGATGAGCTGTCGATCTCCTTGCGTCTTGTGGCTGACCTGCCGAAGCCGGCAAATTCATAAATGAAGTCAAAATGCCCGGGCTGGCCGCCCGGGCGGACTGTAAGAACCACCTCTTTGGGGAGTCGATGAGTTATGAAGGACATCTATTTAAAATTCGGCAATCCTGCGATCAAGGGCGAGTCTGCCGATAAGGACCATCAGGGCTGGATCGAGATCGACTCCTGGAGTCACTCCATCACGCAACCGCGTTCGGCAACGGCCTCGACCGCTGGCGGCCACACGGCCGAGCGCTGCGAGCACGGCGATATGGTCTTCACGAAAGATATCGACGTGGTCAGCCCGCTGATCTATCAACACGCATCGGGCGGTACGACGTTCGACGAAGTGACGGTCGACTTCATGCGCTCGGATGGCGAAGGCAACCGGATCAAGTATCTGGAAGTCAAGCTCAAGTACGTGATCATCTCGAGCGTGGCGCCGGCTGTCGGTTCGCCGACGGTGACGACGGGTACGAGCGACGCGCCGGGCGTGTCGTTGCCGAACGAGCAGTTCACGCTGAAATACGCTGCGGTACAGTGGAAGTACACCCAGCAAAAGATCGGCGGCAACCAGGGCGGCAACGCGCAAGGCGCGTGGAGCCTGACGAAGAACGACAAGACGTACGCAGTTTGATGGGCGGTGCGGCGTCCGTACTTGACCTGCGGGCGCCGCCCTGCATTTTGCACCGCTTCTTCGGCAGCTGATGAAACGATTCGAACCGAGTTTCCTCGACAAGCTGTTCGACGACGAACCGCATTTGCCGGCTTCTCCGGCGATGCGGCAATTGTCGCTGGACGAGCTGAAGGCGACCGTCGCACGTGACGTGGAGGCCATCCTGAACACGCGGATTGCCTTGACCGAACACGAGCTGGCGGCGCTGCCCGAGTGTCAGAAATCGGTCTTGACGTACGGTCTGAACGACTTCGCGGGCCTGAGTCTCGCGAGCCACTACGATCGTACGTTCATCTGCAAATCGATTCAGCAGGCCATTGCGCGGCATGAGCCGCGTCTGAAGCAGGTGGCAGTCGCGCTAGAACTGAACGAACAATCGACCAATGCGCTGTATTTCGCCATTCAGGCGTTGCTGGTCGTGCATCCGGCAGAAGAACCGGTGAGTTTTGATGCGATGCTTCAGCCTTCGACGTTGCAGTATTCTGTATCGCGCGCACGCGCGAAGCTTTAATACCGCATGCTGGCTGCCGTTACGCGCAACGGCGGCGCGGGTGTATCAGGTCCGGGGACAGGTTGATGGAAGAATTGCTGCCATATTACGAGCGCGAACTGGCATTCCTGCGGCGCTACTCGAACGATTTTGCAGATCGTTATCCGAAGATCGCCGCGCGCCTCGCGATGTCCGGCGAGCATTGCGAAGACCCGCACGTCGAACGGATGATCGAATCGTTCGCGCTGCTGGGCGCCCGCATCAACAAGAAGCTCGACGACGATTACCCCGAATTCACCGAAGCACTGCTCGAAGTGCTTTATCCGCATTATCTGCGGCCGTTTCCCTCGTGTTCGATTGCCCAGTTGGGCACCTCCGCCGCGCTCAGCAATCTGACCGAACCGGTCACGATCGAGCGGGGCACCGAACTTAAATCGCGCACCATCCGCGGCGTACAGTGCCGTTTTCGCACCGCTTACGATGTGACGCTGGCGCCGATCCGCATGTCGGAGGCGAAATACACGTCCGTCGCGATGGCGCCAAGCGCGACCGTGCTGCCCGCCAACGCTTCGGCGATCGTCTCGATCACGCTCGAGTCGACCGCGCCGCAGCTCGATCTCGGTGCGCTGAAACTGTCCACGCTGCGCGCGCATCTGCATGGCGAGCAGTCTTTTATCGCGGGTCTGACCGATTGTCTGTTCGTTAATGCAATGGCCACGTATGTCGAGGCCGACCGTCGAGGCGTGTGGACCGCAATGCGCACCTCGCCGCTCGCGCAGGCCGGCTTCGACGAAGAAGATTCGCTGATCGACTACCCGGCCAAGTCGCATCCGGCATACCGGCTACTCACCGAGTACTTCGCGTTTCCCGACAAATTCAATTTCGTCGATTTCGATCTGGCGGCGATGACGCGCGCGAGCGGCCGCTGCAGCCGTCTGACGCTGCATGTCGTGCTAAAAGACGTGCGCAGCGACTCGCATGTCGCCCGTCTGCTCGAGACGTTGTCGACACAACACTTCCGCCTGTTCTGCACGCCAGTCGTCAATCTGTTCAAGCAGCACGGCGAACCGATCCGTCTGACTCATCAGTCGATCTCGTATCCGGTGATCGCCGAAGCGCGCCGGGCGTTTGCCTACGAGGTGTATTCGATCGATTCGGTGAAGCTGGTCCGGCAGCAGGCGAACCAGGAATCGGTAATCGAATTCAGGCCGTTCTACTCGTTGCATCACGGCGAACGGCAACGCGCCGGGCATTACTGGTTTGCGCGCCGCAACGATTGGGTGGCGGAGAAAAGCCCGGGCTACGAAACCGAGATCTCGATTGTCGATATCGATTTCGAACCGGCTGAGGCGCAAACCGATACGCTGAGCATCGAGCTGACCTGCACCAATCGCGATCTGCCGGCCGGACTGGCAATGGGCATCGAAGGCGGCGACCTGTTTCTCGAAGGCGGCTCGTTGACCGGTAACATTTCGATGTTGCGCCGTCCCACGCCGAGCGTGCGTTTCGAGCGTGGCCGCGCGGCGCACTGGCGGCTGATTTCGCATCTGGCGCTCAATCACGTCTCGCTCGCGAGCAACGGCCTCTCTGCGCTCAAGGAAATGCTGGTGCTGTACGACATGCGGCGCACGGCGGTGTCGGCGCGGCATATCGACGGACTGGTCGGCATCGAGCAGCGCGCGGCCGTGCAATGGCTGCCGGGCAAGCCGTTTGCCACCTTCGTGCGCGGCATGGAAATTCGCCTGACCATCGACGAGGACCATTTTGTGGGCACGAGCCTCGCGTCGTTCGTGCGCGTGATCGACACGTTTTTTGGGCTGTACGTGCATCTGAACAGCTTTGTGCAACTGGTCGTCGTGTCGAAGCGCACGGGCGAGGAGATTCTGCGATGCAAACCCCGCAGCGGCGAATCGATCCTGGCGTAATCGAGCAACTGCTCGACGAGCCGCATCGCTTCCAGTTTTTTCAGGCAGTGCGGATTCTCGAGAAGTGGTTTGCCAAGGAGAACTCAACACGGCCCGGCGAGATCGTGGCGCAGCGTATCGCATTTCGCAATTCGCTTTCGCTAGGCTTTCCGCCAAGCGAAATTCACAGCGCGCAGTCCTATGACGATGCAGGCACGGCGCTTAAGGACAAGCCGCAGCGTACCGCCGCCGTCGAAGACGGCACGCTTGGCCGTGTCGATATCACACCAGCGTTTTTCGGGCTGCTAGGCGGGCAGGGCGCATTGCCGCTGCACTATACCGAGCAGATCATTGCGCGCGAGCAACTGAGGCGTGACCGTGCGGCGCGCGAGTTCTTCGATGTCTTTTCGAATCGTGCCACGGCGCTGTTCTACTCGGCATGGAAGAAATACCGGCTGCCGTTTCACTACGAACTGGACCGCGACGAACGCTATCTGCCGTTGCTGCTGGCGCTTGCCGGCGTCGCCGATACGGACAGCCGCAGCAGTCTGCAACAGGGCGACGGCGCACTGTTCGACGAGGCGATTGCCGGTTATGCGCTTGCGGCGCGGCATCGGCCCGTGTCGGCGGCGTATTTGCAGCGTACGTTGTCCGAATACTTTCAGGTGCCGGTGCGCGTCGATCAGTTTGTCGGCAAATGGTACGACGTGCCGCCCGATCAGTTGACGGTGCTCGGCAGCGTCAATGCGACGCTCGGCGCTACCGCGCTGGCGGGCGAACGGGTCTGGCAGCGCGACATGCGCGCGCGGCTCGTGATCGGCCCGCTCGCGAAAAAAGACTACGAAGCCTTCCTGCCGGGCGCCGAACGCGCCATCGCACTGGAGCGGATGCTGACCCTGCTGGCCGGCGTGACGCTTGAATACGAGGTCTCGCTGGTGCTGCGGCGCGCTGAAGTCGGTTCCATTCAGCTGGGTCAGAGCGGACGGCTTGGCTGGGACGCGTTTCTCTGCACGCACGACGCCGACCACGACCGGTCGGACGCCCGCTATGAATTGCACGTCATTCACTGAACATCGCCACGCGCTACGCTACCAACAGGACCTGGACCGCACGACATGAGCACTCCCCTCAAGACCCTGATCGCGAAACTGAATCCGACCTGCCGCCAGGCCACTGAGCGGGCGGCGAGCAATTGCCTGTCGCGTGGTCACTACGAGGTGGACCTCGAACATCTGTTTCTGGCCTTGCTCGACGAGCCGGCGAGTGATGCGACGCTGGTGCTGCGCGCGAGCCGCATCGACGCGCACGCGCTGCGCGCCGATCTCGAGCGCGAGTTGCAGCGCCTGAAGACGGGGAACGCGCGCACGCCCGTGTTTTCCGTGCATCTGATCGCACTGTTCGAGCAAGCGTGGCTGCTGGCTTCACTTGATGCGCAGATCGGCCGGATCCGCTCCGGGCATCTGCTGCTTGCGCTGCTAAGCGCGCCGGATCTCGCGCAGTTTGCTCAGCGTATGTCGCCGTTGTTCCGCGACGTGCGGGTGACCGATCTCAAGCATAAGTTCGATGAACTGACGGTTGGCTCGTGCGAGGGGGAGCGCAATCCTGCGGCGTCCGACGATGCCGATGGCGATGACCGTGATGCGAGTCTGCAGCCGGCACAAAGCGGTGGCCCTTCAAAGACGCCCGCGCTCGACACCTACACGACCAACCTGACGCAACGCGCCCGTGATGGCCATATCGACCCGGTCATCGGCCGCGAAGCCGAAATTCGCCAGACGATCGACATTTTGATGCGCCGTCGCCAGAACAATCCGATCATGACGGGTGAAGCGGGGGTCGGCAAAACCGCCGTGGTGGAAGGCCTCGCATTGCGTATTGCCGCTGACGACGTACCCACGCCGCTGAAAGGCGTCGCCCTGCACGTGCTGGACATGGGGTTGCTGCAGGCCGGCGCGAGCGTCAAAGGCGAATTCGAAAATCGCCTGAAAAACGTGATCGACGAGGTCAAGAAGAGCGCGCATCCGATCATCCTCTTTATCGACGAAGCGCATACGATCATCGGCGCAGGCGGCCAGGCTGGACAGAACGACGCCGCGAACCTGCTGAAGCCGGCGCTGGCGCGCGGCGAACTGCGCACGATCGCGGCAACCACGTGGAGCGAATACAAAAAGTACTTCGAGAAAGACGCGGCATTGGCGCGGCGCTTCCAGGTCGTAAAGATCGAAGAGCCGAACGAGACGCTTGCCGCGTCCATGCTGCGCGGCATGGCCGGTTTGATGGAAAAGCATTTCAACGTGCGCGTGGTAGACGACGCGATTACGGAAGCGGTGCGCTTGTCGCATCGCTATATCAGCGGCCGTCAGTTGCCGGACAAGGCAATCAGTGTGCTCGATACGGCCTGCGCGAAAGTCGCGCTGGCGCATAGCTCGACACCTGCAACGATCGACGACACGAAAAAGCGGATCGAGAGAATCGACGCGGAAGTGGCTGCCCTCGAGCGTGAAGTGGCGAGCGGCTCAGTGCACGACGAGCGTCTTGCTGAACTGCGCAGCCTGCGGGAAGCTGACCTGACAACGCTGGCCGCCAGCGAAGTGCGCTACGACAAGGAGCGTGCACTGGTGTCGGAGATCGGCGAACTGCGGGCGCAAATCGATGCAGCACGCGGCGGTAGCGCGGATGCGGAGCAGGCCGAGAAGGCTGTGAGTGCGCGTGAAACGCTCGCGGCGCGCGTGAGTGACCTGCATGCGTTGCAAGGCGGCCAGCCGATGGTGCCGCTACAGGTCGACGGCCACGTCGTCGCGGAGATCGTCGCGTCGTGGACGGGCATTCCATTGGGCCGCATGGTCAAGGACGAAATTCAAACCGTGCTGAACCTGCAACCGCTGCTGGGCGCGCGCGTGATAGGTCAGGACCACGCGCTCGACGCAATCGCCCAGCGCGTGAGGACCGCCAGCGCCAACCTCGAAGATCCGAACAAGCCGCGTGGTGTGTTCATGTTCGTCGGCCCCTCGGGCGTCGGCAAGACGGAAACGGCGCTGGCGCTCGCCGATATCCTGTATGGCGGCGAACGCAAGATGGTCACGATCAACATGAGCGAGTATCAGGAGGCGCATAGCGTCTCCGGTCTCAAAGGCTCGCCGCCGGGCTACGTCGGCTATGGCGAAGGGGGCGTGCTAACCGAAGCGGTGCGCCGCAATCCCTATTCGGTCGTGCTGCTCGACGAAGTGGAAAAGGCCCACCCGGACGTGCTCGAAATGTTCTTCCAGGTGTTCGACAAAGGCACGATGGACGACGCGGAAGGCCGCGAGATCGATTTCCGCAACACCCTGATCATTCTCACATCGAACGTCGGTTCGCAGGCGGTGATGCAGGCATGTCTGAACAAGAGCGCAGACGAGCTGCCGGGCGCCGATGAACTCGCTGAGACGTTGCGCCCGCAACTGTACAAGACGTTCAAGTCAGCGTTCCTCGGCCGCATGAAAGTGGTGCCGTACTATCCGATCTCCGACGACGTGCTCGTGGAGATCATCGAACTGAAGCTCGAGCGGATTCGTCGGCGCATCGAAGCGAATCACAAGGCGACCTTCGAGTGGGACGAGTCGCTGGTGGACGCCGTATTGGCGCGCTGTACCGAAGTCGATTCCGGGGCGCGCAACGTGGATCACATTCTGAACGGCACGTTGTTGCCCGAAGTGGCGCAGCAGGTGCTCGAGCGGATCGCGGACGGGATAGCGCTTGAACGCATCGCGGTGCGGGCGAGCGAGGCCGGCGGATTCGAATATACGGTTGCCTGAAGCGTGCGCACGCGTGTCGGTGTTGTCGCACGGGTCTTCCTGTTTTAACGCCTGAACCCAGGCACTTACGTTACGGCTTTCTGTCATGCTCATGCCCGCTAACATCACCACGCTGCTGGAACCGGTCAGCGAAGCGTCGCCTTGCGGCGACGACCTGTTGTTCTCAGCCGATTTCGACGCGATTCAGAACGCGCGCCGCTTCGACGACCCCTCGCTCGATCAGGGTGAGTGGGTGACGGAGATCAAGGAAGCCAACTGGCCGTTTGTCGTCGAGCGCAGCACGAGCCTGCTCAAGACGCAGACCAAAGACTTGCGGCTTGCCGTGTGGCTGACCGAGGGCTTGGCGCTCGAGGAGGGCATCACTGGCCTGACCGACGGTTACCGGCTGATTACCGGGTTGTCCGAGCGCTATTGGGATCATCTGCATCCGCTGCCGGAAGGGGACGATACGGAGTACCGCCTCGGCAACGTGGCGTGGCTGGTTGGCCGCACGGCCGAGCTGCTGCGCGCGATGCCGCTGACCTCGGCACCGGCGGATCTCTACAGCACGGTCGATTGGGAGGTGGCGACGCACGTCGCTCAGGCAGTCAAGCGCGACCCGGATCATGCCGACGATATCGCCCGGGGCAAGCCGTCCGTCGAGCAGATCGAGGCATCGAAGCGGGCCACGCCGGTGCCGTTCTACTCTGGGCTGCTGGCGGATCTGGCGGCGTTCGAAGCGGCCATGCTGGAGCTTGAGCAGGAGCTGGACCGCCGGGCAGGCGATTCCGCGCCGAGCTTTCGTCAGGCGAAAGACGCGTATGAAGGGGTGTACCGGCTCGCTGAGCGCTTTGCGCGTGAAGTGGGCGTGACCGCTGAGAGCGCGGCCAAAGCGCAGAAGCCGGAGGCCGTCGAGCGTGCCGAACCCAGTTTCAAGACCGCAACGCAACGGGAGGAACCCGTGTTGACGACCGTATCGACGAACTCGCAAGCGAGCATCGCTGGGATTCAGAATCGCGCACAGGCCGTGGCGCAGTTGCGGGCGGTGGCGCGGTTTTTCCGGAGCACCGAGCCGCATAGTCCGGCTGCGTATCTGGCGGACAAGGCGGCGGAGTGGGCGGAGATGCCGTTGCATCAGTGGCTGTCCACGGTGGTCAAGGACGACGGGTCGCTTGCGCATATCCGTGAACTGCTGGGCGTGAAGCCCGAAGAAGGCAAGTGAGTTTTCAGGCGGGCCGCCCGCCCATGAAAGGCGGTGAAAGGGTAGCCCGTAGTATCTCCGATATCCCAACCTAAAGAATTCGACCCGGCCTGCCGATATATGAGCTAGCCGGGGGAGCGTCGCTTTCCTGATGCCTTACGGCGTAGAAAGAAACTGGAAAGAGGCGCGATGACATCTGCAACTGCTGCATCGAAGGGCCGGGTGCTGCCTGAGCGCATTTTTGCGCGGTTTAAGGTGGCAGTGCTGCTCGGAGCCCTGGCTGGATGCAGCGATGGCATTTCACAGTCGGACGTGCAATTCGTTGTAGCCGGGATGCCGTCCCAGTTCCAGTCGCTGCGTATGTACCACACCGTGCCTGACGACGCCGCACCTCTCGGCAGCTCGGCCGCTCATGCTGCTGTGCGGCTGCAACAGGGTTGCGAGGCGATTCTCCGTTTGCCCGGTGGCGAAAAGCGCGAGGCGGTCATTCTAGGCAGCAATACCGCGGCATCCTTCGATCTCGACGCCGTTCGTACCTCCGACGGATGGAGCGTAACGTCCGATGGTCTTTCTCCACCCAGCGACAACCCCGTGGCGTTTCGCACCCAGTTTACAAACTGCGTGAGTGCGATCCAGGACAAGTATCGGGCTGAGCCGGATAAGGCGCCGTTTTCGGCGTCGATGGTGTTTAAGTAGTTAAGTAGTGCAGATGGTGTTTCTTAGGGGTGCAATCGAGTGCTGCGGGCTTTAACTCGTCGCCAGACCCTAAAGCTTCACGAAGCGAAGCCGATATCGTGGCAATGGACAATGAATTCCAGCAGAGAACCGTCCATGCGCGTGTCACATCACCACTACGGGAGGAGAGCGTGTGCTTTTTCGCATAAGGCGAGGTTGCGCGCGTAACGCTATGTTCAAACGCTTAACGATACAGGGTGGGCTCACGCTCACGATTGCGGGCTACACGCTCGCGTTGATCGCCACGATGCTCGTTGCCGTGCTGGGTCTCAAACAGAGCAACGATGCGCTTAAGCAGACATATGCGACCGATACGGTAGCGATCACCCATCTGAAGACGAGTTCCGAGCTGATGCTGCAAGTGCAGCTGGCGCTCGGCAACTATGAGACGCTGTTTTCGATGGGTCGCGCGAGCGACGACTTGCTGGTAAAGGCGCGCGCCGTGCTCAAGGCGAGCGACGACAACTGGGCGGCGTACCTGGCAAAGCCGCGCAATGCGGAAGAGTCGCGTGCCGCCGATGCGGTGCAGGCGGCCCGCGCGGCGCTCATCAAGCAGGCGCTTGAGCCGGAGTTCCAGCAGCTCTCGCAAAACGACTATTACAAATTCCACACGACCCGCGGCGAGGCCGACCCGCTCAACGCCCGCTATGAGCAGGCGATGAACGCGCTCGAAGCGTTGCAGGTGGATCATCAACAGGCGCGCTTCGATCAGGCGCAGACGCAGTTTCATCGGCTCATGGTCGGTGCGGCCATGATCGCACTGGCAGCGCTCGGTATCGGGCTGTTTGCCCGCGCCGCGCTGGCGGCGGTGATCGGGCGCCCGCTCACCCGCATGCAGTCGATGATGAGCGAGATCGCGTCGAATCAGGACTTCACCCGCCGCGTTCCGGTGGGACGGATGGACGAGATCGGGCGCTCGATCGTCGCGTTCAACGAGATGATCGAGAAGATCCAGCAGAGCTCCGCGCTGCTCAAGCAGAAGACCGCCGACATCCAGGCGATGCTGCAGAACATCCAGCAGGGGATGCTGACCGTCGTCGGCGGGGCGCTGGTGCACGCCGAATACTCGGCCTACCTCGAGGCGATCTTCGAGACGAACGACATCGCCGGACGTCCGGTCATGGATCTGGTGTTCGACAACACCGATCTGAATTCCGATGTGCGCTCGCAGGTCGACGCCACGATTCAGGCCTGCATCGGCGAGGACGCGATCAACTTCACCTTCAACCAGCACCTGCTCGTGAACGAGGTTGCGAAGACGATGGCCGACGGCCGCGTGAAGACGCTCGATCTGAGTTGGTCGGCGATCACCGATGAGAACGACACGGTCATGCGCCTCATGCTCTGCGTGCGCGACGTGACCGAGCTGCGGCAGCTTGCCGCCGAGACGGGCGAGCAGAAGCGCCGGCTCGAGATGATCGGCGAGATTCTCGCGGTCAACGAGGAGAAGTTCCATAACTTCGTCGACAGCGCGACGGGCTTCGTCAACGAGAACGAGCGGATTATCCGCCAGCACACGCAGGCCGACAGCGAGGCGCTCGCCGAACTGTTCCGCAACGTGCACACGATCAAGGGTAATGCCCGAACCTACAGCCTGCAGCACCTGACGAGCATCGTGCATGAAACCGAGCGGCGCTACGACGCGCTGCGCCGCAACGATGTCAGCGAAGAGTGGAATCAGGAAGTGCTGATCGCGGATCTCGAGCGCGTGAAGGAAGCGATCGAGCGTTACAGGACGATCAACGATGTGAGCCTGGGCCGCAAGGACGGGGGACGCCGCGGCAACGCCGAGCACTTCCTGATGGTCGACCAGGGGCATATCCAGGAGAGCCTGCGCATTCTGGAGGCAGCGGACCCGGTCGACGTTAACAGCTTGCAGACGATGCGCGATTCGGTGCACCGCAGCTTGCGCATCCTTGGCACCGAAACGATCGGGGACACGCTCTCGGGCGTGCTCGAATCGCTGCCGTCGCTTGCACGTGAACTCGGCAAAGAGCCACCCATCGTGCGCATCGACGACGACGGCTACCGCGTGAACCGGCAGGTGAGCGCCACGCTGAAAAACGTCTTCATGCACCTGATGCGCAACTCGGTCGATCACGGCATCGAGACTGCCGCTGCCCGCGCCGAGCAGGGCAAGGCGGCAGCCGGCACGATCGTCATCGAAGCCGGCGTCGAGAGGGGCGCGCTGCAGATCACCATGAGCGACGACGGCCGCGGCCTCGCGCTCGGGCGGATTCGGGGCATCGCGAGCGCGCGCGGCTGGCTCGATGCCGACGCGCAACTGAGCGACGAACTGGTCGCCGACTTCATCTTTCATCCGGGCTTCTCGACAGCTGAGCGGATCACTGAAGTGTCCGGGCGCGGCGTCGGCATGGACGCGGTACGGGATTTCCTGAAGCGCGAGAACGGCAGCATCGAGCTGCGCTTCACCGACGACCGGCGCGGCGCCGACTACCGCCTGTTCCAGATCGTGGTCTGCCTGCCGGAGCGCTGTGCGGTGCACAGCATGGGTGTGACGGACAAGAAGGAAGAGAAGCCGTTGCAGATCGACGCGTTGTCCGCTTGAGCGACTTGGAGAAGGGCAGTGGTCGAACAATATGGAGTCTTGATTGCCGGATTGGCGCTCGGCCTGCTGGCTGCGCTCGCGGTAGCAATTGCGGTTGCGTGGCGCGAGCGGCGTCGCGGTGCACAGGCTCTCGCGCAGCTGCGCGCTGAAGCCGAGGCGCACCACGCAGCCGCACTGGCGCAAGCTGATGCTCAGTATCAGGAGCGGGCCGGGCAGGAAAAGCGTGAGTACGAGTCGCTTGTTGCGGGCCTGCGCGATGACCTCGCGCAGCGGTCGGCGGGCGAGGACGATGCACGCGCGGCGCGCGCCGCCGTGCTCGAGTTCAAGGCGGAATGGGGGCGGCAGGCTGCGTCCATCGCGGGCGAAGCAGTCCGGCTCAGGGAGCTTGCCGTGACGTTCGAGCGCTGGCACGAGCAGATGATCTCGCTGATGGGGCAGAACCAGGAGATGCACAGCAAGAATCAGGAGCTGTCGTCGATCGTCGCGCACGTTCTGATCGTCTCGCTGAACGCGTCGATCGAGGCGGCGCGTGCAGGCGCAGCCGGACGCGGCTTCTCGGTCGTCGCGAGCGAGGTGCGCACGCTCGCGTCGCGCTCGCAGGATCTGTCGAAGAGCTATCGTGACAGTCTGCATCGCAACGACCTGATCACGACCGCGACGTTTCAGGACATTCAGGCAGGCGGCAAGATGATCGTCGCGTCGCTTGGCAGTGTCGCGGCGCTCGCTAACCAGCTTCAATCCCAGCTCGAGCAGGCGGCGACGTGATTACCGAGCAAGCGAAGGACAGCATCGAGCGGATTTTCCGCCAGGCCGCGCGTCTGCGCCTGACGGTCGGCGCAGGCGACGCGTGCGACATCGTGCACGGAGCGCCGCACGACGGTGCGGTGGACGGCGAGCTCATCGTGCTGACGATTTCATCGATTTCTTTCAGGCTCCTGCTGGTCCTGCATTTCGACAACGACGATGCGACGCGTGACTACTATCTCGGCACCGGCCAGGCGACGCTCGAGGAAAGGCTGCTCGAAATCTGCAATCTGTGCTGTGGCGCAATGAACCAGCAGCTCGTCGGGTACTTTCCGGACCTTGGCATGTCGACGCCGTACGTGCTGAGTGGCCACTGCGTGTCGTATCTGGATCAGTTGAAGCCTGATTTCATGGTCTCGTATCGCGTGACGGTCAACGGCGCTGTGCAGCTCGGCGCGACGATATGCATATGCGCCGACGCGCCGCTCGATTTCGTGGCGACCGTCGCCGAGGTCACCGAAATCGCCGAGAGCGTCGGCGAACTCGAACTTTTTTGATGCGCAAGGAAGGCAGCATGGACATGAACAAGCCGGTCAGCAAAGTACTCGTGCTCGACGACTGCCCGGCGCATGCGGAGGCGATCAAGCGCTTCTGCGACGAGAACAACCTGATTGGCCTGAAGGTCAGGGCCGATCGCCTGCCGGCGGTGCTGCGCTCGAACATCGATCTCGGCGCGATCCTGCTCGCCGAGAATTACGGCGGATCACTGGCTGAGTGCGCGGTCATCGCGACGCGCATCGATGCGCTGCGCCCGGAGCTACCGATCATCCTGCGCCGCGACGAGCGCGCGTCACTCGACGATCTGCCGCACGCGTTGCGCGAGGTCGTGTGCGCTGCGTACGTCGCGAGCGATATGGCGCCGCTGCGCATGGCGATCGACGAATACCTGTTTGTTCTGGACTATCCGAACGCGCTCGTGCGCGGTATTACCGAGATCACCGAGTTCAGGCTGGCCAACCTGTTCCGCGACCTGACGGTGACCTGGGATACACCGTGTCTCGTGCGCGACCAGATCATCTACGGCGAGGTGTTCAGCCTGATCACGCTCGAGAGCGACTGGTGCCGCGGCTACATGATGGTCCAGACCGACGAGCAGCCGCTGCTCGACCTGCTCGGCCGCAAGCAGAGGGGCGACGGCACTGCCGATTTTCGCGACCTCAACAGCATGCTAGGGGAGCTGACGAACCTGATCTGGGGCGCGTTCAAGGACCGCTATCTTGGCAACGCGCAGGCCGCGCGCAGCCAGGTACAGGTGCCGCTCGTCGTCAACCACAAACAGCGCTACATCTCGTTCGGCACAACCAACCCGCAACTGTGCTTCAAGTACAACGTGATCGACGAGGCGACGGGTCGCTCCGTCGTGTTCGATCAGCGCTTCATTTTCAACCTGAGCTGGTCGCCGGAAGACTTCAAGGAAGGCGCCGACGACGTCGACGCGCTCGTCGCGGCCGGCGAGCTGGATTTGTTTTGACACATTGTTTGCCAACGATTTAAGAGGAAAACATCATGGCGAAGATTCTGGTGGTGGACGATTCAAGCACCGTGCGCGACGAAGTGGCGGGCTTCCTGAGAAAGAACGGCCTCGACGTGGACACGGCTGTCGACGGCAAGGACGGCCTCGCGAAGCTGCGCACGAGCCCGGGAACCCGGCTCGTGATCAGCGACGTGAACATGCCGAACATGGATGGCCTGACGATGGTCGAGAAGATTCGCGGCGAACTCGCGAATCAGAGCGTCAACGTGATCATGCTGACGACGGAAAGCAGCCCGGCGATGAAGGAGCGTGGCAAGGCGGCGGGTGTGAAGGGATGGATCGTCAAGCCGTTCAAGGGCGAAGTGGTTCTCGAGACGTTCCGTAAGCTCGCGGGCTGAGCGGCCGGTGGAGTTTCGTTATCGCAGTACGTCACCTTTGCGCACATAGGGCAGGGTGACATACTGCGATTGCCTGGACGAGGCGTGAGTCAGCGGGGATTCCTGCGGTTTTACGTACCGCTGCTGCCGCCGCCCAGGCCTGCCCGGAACTCGATGCGCCGGTTCCTCGCTCGTCCGTCATTCGTATCATTGGAAGCGATTGGCTGATCCGGCCCAACACCGGTGGTGGACAGCTGTTGCGGCGCGATCCCCTTCGACACGAGATATCCCTTGACCGCATCCGCGCGCGCCTGACTCAAGGCGATGTTGGACGTCCGGTTCCCCGCGTTATCCGTATGTCCAATGATGTCCACGGTGTTATTGGTCATCTTCGCCAGCACCGCCGCCATCTGATCGAGAATGGCCTTGCCTTGCGGAGTGAGCGTCGCGCTGCCGGTTTCGAACTCGATGGTCCGATTGGCCAGCGTCTGGTCGAGCAGCCCTTGCTGCGAAGCGCTCACGCGCAGGCCGTTCTTGATGGTGTACGTCGGGTTCAGCGAATTCGCCATATCGCTCGCCAACTGCTGGCGTTGCGATTCATTGCTCACTTCGCCCTTCACATCCACCTGCGTACCGTCGATCTTCAACTGGCCCTTGCTGATCTGCTTTAACTGCGGCCCGATCAGCTTCTGCACATTGGCAGTCCAGTTCGGCGGCGTGGCGACATCGCCCACTTCGATCTGATCGACCACGTTGGCAGCGCCATAGGTATCGCGCAAGCGCTGCAGCACGGCCGCCTTGGTGGCTTCGTCCGGCACCTTGCCACCCACCACCACCTGACCCGGCGTGGCGTTGGCAGGCGCGGGCATCTGGCGGACCGCACCGGTACCGGCGCCCGTGCTCGTGCCGCCCGCGGCAGGCGCCGCGCTGCCGGCCGAGCGTTGCGCCGGCAGGATCGTCGTACGAATCTGGGTGCCGCTGTTATCGACCGGTGTCACGCTCGCGGGTCCGGAGCTATCCGCAAAGGCGCCTGCGCTACCAAGCGTGCCGCCGAGCAGCGCCGCTAGCAACGCAGCAACGGGAACCACCGCGCGAGCCTGGCTCAAGAAGCGCACCGGCGAGGTCATCAAACGATCGGTTTTGGCTGGCATCGTCTCACTCCCCGGCGAAGGCTTCGCGGAACGTGTCGATGCTGACGCGTAGCGACAGTTGCGGTTGGTCGAGGTAACTGACGAGCTTGCTGATCCCATGGTCGTTTTGTGCGTGATCGTCGATCCACTCGGGGTCGTCGATATCGATGTTATGTGCGGCGTAAGCCTGCGGGTCCACCACGCTATGCAGCGTCTTCGCTGAAGCACCGTTAAAGCCGATCACCAGCCGCTCGCGCTGCGCCAGCGTACCGATGAAAATCGCCAGTTCGAAATCGGCGCGCGAGACAAACGGCGCGATCAGCTCGAGCCAGAACGCGGCCACGAGGCTGCGATAGAACGGATCGTTCGGCAGCGGCAGCGTCAGCCCGCGTTCGAGATGCGACGAGCCGCTGTTCATCACCGGCCGCAGCAGCGAGCCGAGCGCCAGCATCGCGCCGCGCAGCCGCACCGGATGGCCGCTTGCCAGCAGCATCTGTTCAA